>NZ_JBIBZU010000038.1:0-30556 GCF_043088245.1 Streptomyces sp. NPDC014623
GCGGAAACTCCGCTGCAGCACCACCCGGATCACCACCGTCGTCCGTGCCGTCGTCGCACTCGAACTCGCCACCTGATCAAGATGGAAAAGGCTCAGTAGCCTGCCTCACCCTCGCAGGATGAAGCCTCGCCAGAGCACGGCGGGGCTTCATCGCGTTCTCGCACACCACGCAGTGCGTCCCGCCGCCACGATCGGCACCGGAAGCCCCTCATGTCTCACGCGCTTGTACACCGGGGCACGCCCTCCGGATCTGGTTCGAGCTACTGGGAGGCCGTTGTTTTTCCGAGAGTGACGGGTGCGTTTGCGCTGGTCAGGCATAGTCGGTTTTTCGGCCGCAGAGACGAGGTGTGTTGTCTCTGCGGTGGAGGTGCCGAGATGTCGTCGGTAGGGCCTCCTGGTGCGCTCGAGGTCTCGACAACCCCGAGCTGCATCAGAGGCCCTGCCTTCATGCACGGACGGACCGAAGATCGCCCGACCGAGCCGCCGCGTTCGAACCCATACTCACCAAGATTGGTACAACAACGGCTTCTGAGCTTGCCGTTTAACCTGAACTCGCTCAGTACGAGTTGTCGAGTTGGTCTACGACAAATCGAAGCTCGCGAGCCCGGCGCCGGGACATGCCGTGTATCACGGCCTCCAGGAACTCCCGTGCTTCGAAGGGGCTGCCGCAGCATTCCCACACTCCGCAGCCGCCGTCCTCGTACTCACTCCAGAGATTGCGGTACGGGTCCCGCACGAACTCTCGCCAAATCCTCACGGACTCGGCTGTGACGCCAGGCCACAGGTAGTTCCGGCTCCTCTCGACCCTGGCAACTTCGGCAAGAGCAGGCGGGGACAGGCCGGCAATAGGGGGTTGATAGGTAAGCCGATGCCGCGGGCATTGCTCGGCGCGGACACGCCCGGGCCGTCTACGCGGCATGAGTCTTTCTGTAGAACGTCATGGGGTGATCCTGCCAGAGACGGTTCCGCTGTGGCACCTGACTTGCAGCAGTCCCGGCCCTGCGTTCCTGACATGGATGCTTTGCCGGCTCAGCCGCGCAGGGCCGAGGCGAAGATGCCCGGCAGGCGGGCCGGCCGGGGGGTCAGGAGCAATTGTCAAATTCTGTGGATCATCGCGGAGAGCCTCAATTCAGCCGTAGCCATTGATCAAGGACTGCGAAGTCCTGGTCGGTGAGGCCGTGGGACGACGCAATGCGATGGAGGAGGGCTGGCGCGAGGTGGCGGGTGGACACCCAGTCCCGATCGGCGTCGGTGATCTCGTCGTCGACCCAGGCGAACGGGCGTCCGTCCGCCCACGCCACGAGGGTTCGGGTCTTCCAGTGGAGCCCGAACCACTGGTCTTCTCGTTCGTGGGCGGCGGAGGGCTCCGGCCAGTTCACGACCGGCAGTTGCGGTAGGACGAGCCGCGGCCCGGCCTGCGGGACGAGCCGCGCCAGGTGCGAGTCCGATGCGGTGCCCGTCGGCTCGCGCTCTACGGGCCGAACAGTCGCGGTTCACCTCCGCTCGCACGGAGAGCACCCACCCGCTCATGCCCCATGACGACCTGAACGTCCGGTTCACTCCCGCTCGCGCAGAGAAGACGGCATCGACGTAACGGCCAGCCTGGTCTGGGGCGGAGCAATGCTCAGGACTTGTGGATCAGCTCCTCTGGAGGACGCGCGAAGGGCGTACCTTCCCGAGTGAGGGATCGTCAAGTCACCGAGTAGGCCCGCGCTGCGAACGCGGGTTGGGAAGGCACGCCCGTGCTCATCGTAGTCAATGAAGACGGCACCACCGAGGCCGGTTCCCTGATCGTCAAGATCGTCCGCGAGGGTGCTCGGCGGATGCTGGCCGCCGCTCTGGAGGCGGAGGTGGACCAGTACATAGCCGAGCTCGCCGGGCAGCGTGACGAGGCCGGTCGCCGACTGGTGGTCCGCAACGGCCGGCACCGGCCGCGGACCGTGACCATGGCTGCTGGGCCGGTCGAGGTGGCCGTCCCGCGCGTGAACGACAAGCGGGTCGATGAAACGACGGGTGAACGTCAGCGGTTCTCCTCGAAGATCCTGGCGCCGTGGGGCCGGAAGTCCCCGAAGATCAGCGAGGTGCTGCCGCTGCTCTATACTCCACGGCCTGTCGTCGGGCGACTTCGTGCCCGCGATGGAACAGTTCCTGGGCTCCTCGGCCGGCCTGTCGTCGGCCACGGTGATCCGGCTGACGCAGCAGTGGACCGCCGACCACGCCGAGTTCCAGCGCCGTGACTTGGCCGGATCCGACTACGTCTACGTCTGGGCCGACGGCGTCCATCCCAAGATCCGCTTGTCCCAGACGACTCCTGCCTCCTGGTCCTGATGGGCGTTCACGTCGACGGCACCAAGGAACTCGTCGTGATCACCGAGAGTCCTGCGCGAGTCCACCGAGTCCTGGGCGGACCTGCTGCGCGACTGTCAGCGGCGCGGGATGCGCGATCCGATGCTCGTGGTCGGCGGCGGTGCGATAGGCCGGTGGAGGGCGCTGGCTGAGGTGTTTGTGCAGGCCAAGCATCAGAGGTGTTGGGTTCACAAACAAGGAACGTCGCGAACGCGCTGCCGAAGTCCGCGCAGCCCGGCGCGAAGAAGGCTCTGGAGGAGATATACAACACCGAGGACCGTGCGCACGCGGAGAAGGCGGTCTCCGCGTTCGAGAAGGCGTACGGGGCGAAGTTCCCCAAGGCCGTCAAGAAGATCACCGGCGAGGTCGACGAGCTGCTGGCGTTCTACGACTTCCCCGCCGAGCACTGGGTCCATCTGAAGACGACGAATCCGATCGAGTAGACCTTCTCCACCGTGAAGCTTCGGACCGAACTCACCCGCAGCGCTGGCAGCCCGGCCGCTGCCCTCGCGATGGTCTTCAAACTCGTTGAGTCCGCCCATGCCCGCTGGCGAGCAGTCACCACACCTCGTCGCCCTCGTCCGAGCCGACGCCCGCTTCGAGAACGGCCTCCTCGTCGAACGGGACGAGACCCTCACAGCGTGATTCACCTCAACTGATCGACAGGTCCTGACAATTACTCACCAGCCCGCCCGACCCGCACAGTGTTGCTCTCGGGGGTCGCAGTTAAAGCCAAACTTTTTCCGCCTGATGAATTGTCTTGTCCATGCCTGACTGCGTTGCGATCATGTAGCGGATCTCCCGCACCTCAGAGCCGCTGGACCTCCCCAGCGGCAGTGCGGTGCTGCGCGAAAGGCACTCCATGATAAGACGCATCCTCCTGCCTGCCCTGGCCGCGACCGCGCTCCTCGCGGGGGTGGCCGTTCAGCCTACGGCCTCCGCCGCAGACACCCCTGAACGACTCTCAACGCCCACCATCAGTGACGTCTCCTCTCCGCTGGACAAGGAGCGCCGGGACAGCAGGGGCAGTCGGTCCGGCCCCAGCGAGGAAGACTGCAAAAAGGCCGGGGAACGGGCTATACGCACCCCCGGCGTGGCTCGCTCGTACAACTGTCTGACCTGGCTCTCATCTGCGGAGGGCGAGGCCGCCCTCCGCAAGAGCGCACATGTTGAACCACACGGGGCGTCTGAGTCCGCGGTGCTGGATGTTCCGCTGCCGGTCAATGAATGCACCGGTGACGAGGGGACGGCTCCTGGTACGCCACCCGGACCATGCAGTGCCAGATCTACCCGGATGTGAAGTACACCTACAGGGACAGCAACAACAAGGTGCTCGGCACCGCCCTGTTCGCAACCGCGCAGCAACTGGACTTAGCCACGAACAGCCTACAGTGGACCGAGACCGACCAGATCACCATGCTGTCCTCCACCGGAACACTGCCTCCCAACCTGGGTGTTTCGTGGACGACCAACTGTTCCTCCACCTGCACCCCTAAAAGCACGAAGCCCTGGGCCCTGGCCCCCATCCGCGTTGGCCAGAACCTCACGAAGACCTACACCCTCACCGACCAGCCGTCCACCGGCTACGACTACATCGACCTCGACTACCAGCTCTCCATCGGCGCACCCGACGCCATCGACCTGCTGCCGCCGATCAAATGGGGCGGCGCCGAAGTGCGCTGCGACAACAAGATCTCCCTCCCCAACAATGGCGGTTGCGTGGTGCCCTGGTACACCCCGACGCTGCGCCTCCCCCGATCCCAGTACGGCGCGTCCGCCGACATGATCGAATGGGCCCAGAAGAACCTCTCCGGCCACTGGGGACTGCGCGGCACCGGCCAGCCCCTCCACCGCCTGAAGGGTGATACTCAGCAGGCGGGGAACCGGAACATCATCTGCGGAACCTCCAAGTTCACCAAGGACCCCAACGTGCAGGACGATTCCTGCGACGAGTTCCCCTTCGCCGGCAACTACGAAAGCGGCGCCCTCAATGGCATCACCCACGGCAAGGACTGCGCACAGGTAACCGCAGTTCGCGCAGATACCAGCGGTGACTTGGCCACGGACTGGCCCACCGTGACCACTGTCGGAACTGTCACCGGCAGCGAAAAATGCGTGCGCGGACACATCCCCAGGAGTCTCAACACAGACCTGGGAGGTACCTACGGCAGTTTCGTCGTGAGCCAGCGGCTGGCAGACAACGATCCGTTCTGGCTGAGCATCACCTTCTGACGGCTCACTGCATCAGCAGACAAACCGATCGGCGGTCAGCCTTGCACGTGCTGGAGGCTGACCGTCGGCAGTGGGCCACGGGCGATCTCAGGTGACAGCACTAGGCCGAACTCCCGCTCCAACGCTAGCAGCGCACTATGGGGCACGGACCATTCGTCGGATTCCCAGTTCTCCTCGAGAAAGAAACCGACGTCGCTCAGAGCACGGTTGAGGCGCGACGCGTCGATGCCCTCTGCCGGCTCAAACGTCCAGGCGTTGAAGTGGGCCAGGAGCTGCCCATCACCCGCATGTGAGATCTGGGTAGTACTGTCCAGCAGTTTCCAGACCGAAACCGCCTCGGTCCCCACCGACAGGCGTGTAAGCACGGGGGCCTGCAGCAGCCGCCCGTGGGCTTCGACATCCAGGAGGATGGTCCATTCCCCGCTGTCACACACTCGCACTGCGGATGTTTCGAAGCCGTGCCCGAAATGCTGGATTGCCTCCTCGTCCGTAAATTGCGGGTACGGAGCCTGACCGGCGACATCCAGCCGGGAGACCACCTCATCAGGCGAGAGCCCCCGGACGCACGTGATGCCGAACAGGTCCAAGGGCACACAATCGGCGAGTCTTGATGTCGCCACTTCTCCTCCTCCTTCGGCTACGCAGGTCATCACGCGCCGTAGTCGTACCTCGGGGCCGACCATGTCCGGATGCTGGCACGCCTGTTGGCGACGACCATAAGCACTGTAACGCTGACGCCCTCATCCGGAGTCGGGACCGCCGCCAGCTGACAAGCCCCAGGAGCCCGTGCCCGGCGGCGGCGAAGTGCGCCCGGACCTGCGTGGCGACAGGCGAGGCACACCGAGTGATCCCCGGTATCGCGCCCCACCTCGTCGCCCTGGTCCGGGCCCGTGCGCGCTTCAGCCAACTCGTTGAGCGTCCCGAGCTCAGTGCAGCCTGAGCTACCTCACCTGATCCACAACTCTTGACAATGACTCCACTTTCACCTCGCAGCACAGCTACTTCGAACGGATACAGCCGTTCTCCTTGACGGATGGCAAGAACAGATCCGTGAAGGAGTGGTGCGGTAGTGGCCCGGATGTCTGTGGCGCGGGCGCGGCTGGTAGTGCTTGGGGCCGTGCTCGTTGTCGCCTGCGCGGCCTGGTTGATTCCGGCCTCGGTCGCGGCGTTCGGCAGGGACGGCAGAGTGATCGAGAACTCGGAGGCGGTCAGAGCGCGGCACGCGGCAAAGCGTGCGGGAGTTCCGCTCGTTGATCTGGTCCTGAGAGTCACCGGTGATGTGTGTTGGAGATCCATACGCCCAGCTTCACGACCACCGGCATCGCGCCGGGCCGGGCGTAGGCGGCCGGGTCTGCGTCGCTCACACCTGGGTTAGCCAGCAGCATGACCAGGGGCGCGTCGTGGGGGCCGATGAACGGTTCCGGCGGGAGTGTCACGTTGAGCCGGTACGGCGCGTGCGAGGGGTGGACTTGGGTGTCGGCGAGGGTTTGCAAATGCGGCAGGTCTTCGGGGACCGCGTACGATGCGTTCCTGGTCGTGCGGGTCCACGGATGGAGCACCTGATCTCCCGCTATCCGCGTCGTCATGGCATGCAAGCCTGCGAGCGGACTGTCACCGTGTCGGCGAGCTCGGTGCAGGTAGCCCTTACCATCCTGCTCAGGTGGCGAGTTCGAGGGCAACGACGGCACGAACAGCGGCTGTGATCCGGGTGGTGCCGCAGCGGAGCTTCCACAGGAGCCACCAAGACTTGAGGATAGTACTCCAGCCGTAGATTGTTATGTGCCTTGCTCGGGGCTGTCTGCGCTGGAGGAGACCAGGTGGCCTCGGCGCACCATCTGGGTAGAGTTGGGCAATGCCCGAGTTGCAGCGGCTGCATGCCGGCCATGCCCCGGTGGTCCTGGCCTTCGAGCTGGCGAACCGCGCCTACTTCGCTGCCTCGGTCCCCGACCGCGGCGACGACTTCTTCGACCAGTTCACCGACCGGTACAACGCTTTGTTGACTGAGCAGGAGGCTGGCATCTGCGCCTTCCACGTGCTCGTCGCCGAGGACGGCTCGGTACTCGGCAGGTTCAATCTGGTCGACATCGAAGACCACACCGCGGAACTCGGCTACCGGGTCGCGCAGCACATCGCCGGCCGAGGCGTGGCGACCACAACCGTCCGGGAGCTGTGCCAACTGGCGGCGGCCCAGTACCGGTTGCGCACACTGCGAGCGGCCACCGTCCGCCAGAATACCGCGTCCCAAAAGGTGCTGACCAAAGCCGGGTTCGTCCCCATCGGCCCCGCCGACCCGGCCCACCTCGGCGGTAAGCCAGGCACCTGGTATCAGCGCGACCTGGTGCACGCGATCTTGCCGGGGGACCGGCTGCGGGAAGGCCACGGCCACCGCTGATCATCGGTGTGTGAAGACTAACGATCATACGGTGGCCGCTGGGCACAGCGTAGACCCTGCCCGCTGGCAGGAGGCGTTCGAGGCCGTGATGTCCCGGATAGCGAGCCGGTTCGCGCGGGTCGAACCCCGGCGTCGGGTGCGGGACTTGGTGCGGGGGCTGCTGTCGGGCCTGCCGCGCAAGAATTGCTGGACGATCGCGGAGTGGGCCGGGGAGACCAGCCCGCACGGCATGCAGCATCTGCTGTGCCGGGCCGTCTGGGATGCCGATGCCGTCCGCGATGACGTGCGCGAATACGTCGTCGAGCATCTCCATGACGAGGCCGCGGTGCTGGTTGTCGACGAGACCGGTGACGTGAAGAAGGGGACCCACACGGTCGGGGTCCAGCGCCAGTACACCGGCACCGCCGGCAGGATTGAGAACTCCCAGGTCGCGGTCTACCTCGTCTATGCGGGCGCGCGGGGACACGCGGCGGTGGACCGGGAGCTGTACATCCCGCGCTCCTGGACCTGCGACCCGGACCGCTGCCGGGCCGCGGGACTCGGCGAGGACACCGTCTTCGCGACCAAGCCGGAACTGGCCCGCACGATGATCGAGCGGTTCCTGGACGCCGGACACCACGTCGGCTGGGTCACCGGGGACGAGGTCTACGGCGGCAACCCGAAACTCCGCACGGCTCTGCAGGAACGCGGCATCGGCTACGTCCTCGCGGTGGCCTGCTCGGCCGAAGTCCCCACCAGCGCGGGGAAGTTCCGCGCCGATGCCCTGGCAGCGAGGCTGCCGAAACGGGCCTGGCAGAAGCTCTCGGCCGGACGAGGCGCAAAAGGGCACCGCTACTACGACTGTGCCGTCATCGACCTGGCCGACCCCGGCCCGGGCCACCACCAGTTACTGATCCGCCGCAACCGCGCCACCGGCGAACTCGCCTACTACCGCTGCTTCTCACCCCGGCTGGTGCCGCTGACCGAGCTGGTGCGGGTCGCTGGATCCAGATGGCGGGTGGAGGAAACCTTCCAGAGTGAGAAGGGGCTGGCCAGGCTGGATGAGCACCAGGTCCGCCGCTACCCCTCATGGGCCCGCTGGGTCACCCTCGCGATGCTGGCCCACGCCTTCCTCGCCGTCGTCCGCGCCGACGAACACGCACACCGGCCCACGCCGGACGACCTGGTCCCGCTGTCCTGCAACGAGATCCAGCGTCTGTTCATCACGCTCGTCGTCCAGCCGGTCCACGACGCAGCCCACCGGCTCGGCTGGTCCGACTGGCGACGTCGCCATCAAGCTCGGTCCCGCACCAGCCATTACCGGCGACAGGCCGAATCCCAGACATGAAGATCACGATCTACAGCTGGAGTACTAGATGCCCGACCCCCGGGACGAGTGGGCTCGGTCCCCCATGTGAGCTACACATAGGTTCCCTCCGAAGGATGACGACTCCGGGCCGTCATGTCAGTAGCTTTGAAACCCCACAGCACCTACTGAAACGGGAGATTTCAATGTCTCGTCAGTCTCGTCCCGGGCGTTCCTTAGCACCGCTGGCTATTGCGGGCATACTGTCCGTCGGTCTCCTGAGCGCCCTTACCATCCCGGCCGCCGCGAGCACGTCATCGCCTACCCGGGCCTCCGAGGCAACCGCCTTCCGCGGCAGCGGCCTCATGGACCCCGTCATGGCTTCCAAAGGTATTGCATTCGGCGTAAACGGAGTCCACGCCGAGGACCTGACCAAGAGCGGCCTCACCATCACCGACCAACAAGTAACTTTCGCCCGGGGTGACGTACGTTCTCCCCTCGTCGATAAGTGGCTGGCGGCGCAGGGCGACCCCAAAGAGCCGGTGCAAGGGTACGTCACCATGATTCCACGTGACTATGCCGACCATGCGCTGGCCCACTACAAGTTCACGTATCCGCAAGTCACTAGAATCGACACCGGCATCGGTGGCGGGCAAATGATCACCTTTAAGTACCGGGATGTGCAGGTCACCCGAGGCTGAACCGATCACAGGGGCGTGGTTTGAACGCGCCTAGTAGTGCTTCGTTACCTTGAGTGATCTTGCCTAGTGGTGGGCATCTTTGTGGTGTGAAGCTGGGGGATGTCGAGCGGCTCCGGGGTGCGTTGGCAAAGTTCGTGGGTGATGTGTTCGGGTCGTTGCCGCGGCAGGATCAGCGGCGGTGGGGTGCCTGTTATCTGCGGGGCCTGATGCTGGACGGTCGGCGTAAGTCGATCCAGCCGATGGCCGAGCGGTTGCCGGACGGGAACATGCAGGCCCTGCAGCAGTTCGTGAACCAGTCGCCGTGGGATCCGTTGCCGGTGCGGCGGCGGATCGCCCGGAGACTGTCCGAGGCGATCACGCCACAGGTGTGGGTGATCGACGACGTGTCGTTTCCCAAGTGCGGCTGGGCCTCTGCCGGGGTGGCACGTCAGTACTGCGGAGCCCTGGGGAAGCGGGCGAACTGCCAGGTCGCGGTCAGTATCCACGCCGCGACCGATACGGCGTCGTGTCCGTTGGACTGGCAGTTGTATCTGCCGCGGGAGTGGACGGACGAGCCGGGCCGCTGCCGCCGGGCCGGCATCCCGGACGGCACCGTCCACCAGGAGAAATGGCGTCTCGCGCTCGGGCTGCTGGACAACGTGACCGAGTGGGGGCTGAGAGCCCCGGTCGTGGTCGCGGATGCGGGTTACGGCGTCAGCACCCCCTTCCGTCACGGCCTTCAGGAGCGCGGCATGTCCTATGTGCTGGCACTGACCGGGAAGGAAGTCGCCCATGAGCTGAACATCGAGCCCTGCCAGCCGGATTACGGAGGACTTGGCCCGCCGACGCTTCCCCGATACCGGACGGCGCCGCGAGCTCTCTCTCCATGCGGCCGAGGCCGCTGCCGCCGGCCACTTCACCGAGGTGGCCTGGCGCCAGGGCAGTAAAGGGCCGATGACCTCACGGTTCGCGGTCCTGGCTCTTCGGACGACGGGCAAACAGTCCCTGGCCGCCGCCCAAGCCGCAGGCGGCGGACGCAACCAATGGGATGGAGTCCTGCCCACTTCCACCGTCCTGGTCGAGTGGCCTGCTGGCCAGGAGACCCCTACGGGTTTCTGGATATCGAACCTGCCGCCCGAGACACCCGTCGCCGAGCTGGTGCGGTGGGCGAAGATGCGCTGGCGAATCGAACACGATTACCGCGAGCTCAAGCACGGTCTCGGCCTGGACCACTTCGAGGGACGCACCTGGCGCGGCTGGCACCACCACGTCACCCTCGTCACCGCCGCCCAAGCCTTCCTCACCCTCAGGCGGCTTGACCCAAAAGTCCACACGCCGGCCTGACCCTCTACCAGGTCCTGGACGCCCTCCAGGACCTACTGAAGAGCTGGACCGGCACCTGCACCACCTGCGGCCGAGATCTGCCGGTGCAGACGGGTAAACGTCGCGGCTACAGGTACTCCACCCGAAGACCCGGCCGATAGAGGTCGCGGTAACGATCAAGGCAATCGGTCAGCATCGTCGCCCCACCCGGTACGCGCTCAGCCAACAGCTCCCAACCCATGAAACGTACATGCTCAGGGATGAAAACAAGGCCGCTGACAGCGTCCCAGAAGGCGTTCCAGTTCCGACCATAGAAGTCCGGAAAGTCGAACTCTCGCTGAAGCAGACGATGCAGTTCATCCTCGTTTGCGACCGAAGCTACCTCGATGGTCACCATGACCTCATCGTAGACACCAATCGCGCCCTCGCAGATGGCAGACCTAACGAAGCACTACTAGTGACCTGAGTCGCAGGTTCGTCGTTGGTTGTTCATGAGTCGTCCGGGTCCGGAAATTCCGCCGTTGTCGGTGACCGATGCCCAGCGGGCTGTGCTGGAGGGCTGGGTTCGTCGTCGCACGACGGCCCAGGCTCTGGCTCAGCGCTCGAGGATCGTGCTGGAGTGCGCGGAGGGGCACTCGATTCTGGAGGTGTCGCGTCGGCTGAATGTTGCTGCGGACACGGTCCGTACCTGGCGGCGGCGGTTCATCGAACGTGGCCTGGACGGTCTGTCCGACGAACCGCGGTCGGGTGCCCCGAGGAAGATCAGTGACGCTGACGTCGAGCGGGTCATCGTCAAGACACTTGAGGAGAGGCCGAAGAATGCCACCCATTGGTCGACCCGGTCGATGGCGGCCGCTACGGGCATGTCGCAGTCGGCGGTCTCCCGGATCTGGCGGGCGTTCGCCCTCGCGCCGCACCGGTCTGAGACGTTCAAGCTGTCCACGGACCCGTTCTTCATCGACAAGGTCCGCGATGTCGTGGGCCTCTACCTGGATCCGCCGGAAAGAGCGCTGGTCCTGTGCGTGGACGAGAAGTCGCAGATCCAGGCCCTGGACCGGTCCCAGCCCGTGCTTCCGATGATGCCGGGCGTCCCCGAACGCCGAAGCCACGACTACATCCGTGCCGGCACCACCACCTTGTTCGCGGCTCTGGAAGTGGCGACCGGCAGGGTGATCGGCTCGCTGCACCGGCGTCATCGGGCAGCCGAATTCAAGCGGTTCCTTGCCAAGCTTCATAAGGAAGTACCGGCCGGTCTCGAGGTGCACCTGATCCTCGACAACTACGCGACCCACAAGACACCGGCGGTCAAGAAGTGGCTGCTGGCCCACCCTCGGTTCCACTTGCACTTCACACCCACCAGCTCGTCCTGGCTGAACCTGGTGGAGCGATGGTTCGCCGAGCTCACGCAGAAGAAGCTCAAACGCGGCATCCACCGCTCCGTCCCAGCACTCGAACGCGACATCCGGGCCTGGGTCTCAGACTGGAACGACCACCCACGGCCCTTCATCTGGACCAAGACCGCCGACGAGATCCTCGACAAAGTCGCCAGCTACTGCCAGCGAATCTCTGACTCAGGTCACTAGCCCGGGCCCTGCTGCGGCGGTGAAGACGTCTTCGTTCAGCTGCAGCGCCAGCGCACCCGCCCGTACGGCATCACGCTTTTCCGGGCCGGTGATCCATTGCACGAACCGCTCGATGGCCATATCGGCGAGGTTCCCGTCGGCGTCGACGTCCTCGACCGTACGCGGGCGGGCCAGAGCGAGGAGTTCAACAAGCAGCGGAAGCCCCATCGACAGCTGGAGCACCGCTTCCACCACCCCTGACGCGCTTCTGTGTGTACGTCAGCCGGCTCCCGGCGCGGCTGTGTTCACCCCGGAGAACGCCGTACACGGACGGGCAGGCAGTCGCCGCGAACACCTGGCGGGGCCAGAACAACCCGTTGCTCGTTCCCGGGGCCGGTGGATCGGCCCCGGGTGTCCTTCGACGGCTCCGGGCGGTGGCCCACGCGTGCCGTGCGTGGCCCGTGCCGTGCGTGCCGCGCTCACCCGTACGCGTAGGGGCGTGCTCGGGAGCATGTCGGCACGGGCCGGCCCGGCCGGGGATATCGCAGCCGCCATGTCACCGCTGTGGTTCCGATGGATCGCCGCACTGATGGGACGTATACGATCCGTAATGCTCAAATTACGCTCAGGTAATACTCGTTTCCTGGTCCTCTCGTAGAGTTTTGTGAAAGAACTGTGTGTAGTCCACTCCGTCGGGGGGTGGCGTGGGGGAAGGATGCCTTGTGGGCATCATCAGAAACGGAGCCATGGGTTCCGTTGTCGCGTTCGCGGTCATGTCGGGGTTCGTAGCGACACCGGCCTTAGCGGATGAGGCGCCGACCGCTGCTTCGACCGAGGAGCCGGCAGACGTCAACACAGCACCGCCGCAGGAACCTGAGGAGGCGGACCTCCTCGAAGAGCCCGAGCCCGAGCCCGAGGTCACGGTGAAGCCTCCGTTCGACACGCCGGATGCCGAGTACTCCTCGCCGCGGAACGTCTATCTTCCCAAGACCAAGGGGGGCACGTACCACAAGGGAGTGGGGCCGACGAACTCCAACTACAACGGCACGTCCCACGTGGCGCGGTCGACCTTCGTCTCCGATGTCACCGGTGAGGTCGGGGTGAGCGTCACCGCGGGGCTGGCGAGCAGTGTCTCCGTGATGATCGCGGAGATCGAGGGCAAGTACGAGGTCAACCTGACGGCGAAGCTGACTGCGAAGCTCGGCAACACCATCGCGGTCAATACGCCGGCGAAGAAGACGACGAACGCCAAGTACGGCGTCTACCGCCTCAAGAACACCGGCACCAGCTACAAGATCTACAGCAACTGTCAGACCACTACGAAGAAGACCATCACCAGCTACACCCCGCTGAAGGTGGGCTGGTACCTGTGGGAGAGCTGACCTTCTCCATCCCGCAGTGCTCTCGCCGCGGTCTGGCTGTGCTGGCCGTTGCGGCCGCTCTGGTCGTGACCGGCTGTACCGAAGGGGACAACTCTCCTCCGGAAAAGCAGACGACGTCGCGCTCCGCCGAGCCTACGGCGGCCGATGGCAGGGCTGAGCACATCGAGGGTGAGACGGTCAGCACAGCTCCGAAGCCGGTCAACGACGGGCAGGTGCTGCTTTCCGTCGCCTCCAGGCATGGCAACGCTGAACTCCCGCTGACCAGGGAGATCGGGGCCGGGCTGCTGGCCGTGCAAGTCAACTGCCTGGGCGAGGGGACCCTCGAAGTCGCCATCGAGCCGGTGGGCCTCACCTTCCCGCTGGAGTGCGTGGAAAGGGAAGTGAGCAGCACCTACAACGAGATCCGGCTCAAGAGAGCTCGCAGCGAAGGAAGCATCCGAGTGACGGCACCGTCCAGCGTCAGCTGGGCTCTGACCGCGGAGCAGTAACCGCCGCAGCCCTCTCACACCCCTCACGGGGCGGACGGCCCTTCGTCCGGCTTACCAGGCCGGACGAAGGGCCACATGCTGGGCGGTCCGGATGACCCGGTAAGGCCGCCGCCCAGCAGGAAGCAGAAGATCGACGGCCCGGTCGACCCGCTCCCCGGTCTCGTTGGTATGACCTCCGGCTGCTGCTCCGGCCCTGAGCGCTGGCTACCGCATGCCGTGCGTGCCGCGCTCGGGCGCATGCCGGCACGGGTCGGCCCGGCCGGGGATGTCACAGCCGCCGTGTCACCGCTGCGGTCACAACCGTGGTCACAGTACGGAGGCGGGTTCGGTGCCCAGAGTCCGGCGTTCGGCCGCCCGGCCGACCGGTGGTTCGACGGCGGCCTGGACGAGGCCGAGACGTTCGACGGCAAGCCCGGCACGCGGCGCCAGCTCCGGCTGCGGGGGCCGGTGCCGTCCGGAGGCGTCGGGTCGGTACGGGTCAGTCCGGTACCCAGCGGGCTGCGATCTCTCGGTTTGGTGTCGGTGGCGGTGAGAGTCGGTCGTGCTGGTCCAGGGGCTGGTGGTTTGGCGCTGGTCAATGGGTGTTTGTGGGCGGGTGGGTCGCTGTCACGAGGCGAGAGGTTGATGGGCGGGATCGCTGTCGTGGGGCTTTATCTCATGGAGGGTGATGCTGTCTCAGGTTCGAGAGTTCTCAGGCGGCCGTCACCTTGGCCCAGAGCCCACCTGGAATCAGGCTACAGAAGCCGCCACTCACCGCTGCGGTCGCAGCCGCCGTCACCGTCCGGCGGTGGGTCCGGTGCCCAGGACCCGGCGCCCGGTGGGGCGGGCGAGGACCACCTCGTCGTCGGCGGCCGGGGCGCTCGGCAGGTGTTGGGCGGCGAGGCCGGCGCGCGGCGCCGTATCCGGGCCGGGCGACAGCTCGGGGTTGTCGGCGGGATCGGGTCCGGCGCCCAGCGGGTGGCGGTGGGTGGTCACCGGCCCGATTCTCCTCCTGGCCGTCGTCGGCGGCGGGCGGCGCAGCATTCGCACGGCCGGTGCGCCGGCTCCGGGACCCGGCGGAACCCGGCCGGTACGACCGGTCCCAGCTCCACAGGGTCTCCCAGGGAAGTAGCCGGCGTTCCGCCGACCCGGGAAACCGTGCTCTGACCTGGTGTTGTCCACCCTGCCGGGAGGCACCCCGCTGCGGCCCGGGGTGCGCCCCTTGTCCACCCTGGAAAGGGGTGGCTGGAGAAGGTGGACAAGGGGCGGTGGCCGACGGGCAGGACGGTTTGAGCGGTATGCCGGTTTCGGTGAAAGTGGTCCTGGAGAGCGGGACGGCGTTGTAGCGTCGCAGGTCAAGAAGGCTGCTCCCCGCGCCCGCGGGGATGACCCCCGGACTGGCTTCTTCGCGATGCCTTCGACCTTCTGCTCCCCGCGCCCGCGGGGATGACCCCTGGTGCCCGGACGGAGCCAGGTCGATCAGGCACTGCTCCCCGCGCCCGCGGGGATGACCCCCCGCAGGTTCCCTTGGACGAGGGAACGCTGGACTGCTCCCCGCGCCCGCGGGGATGACCCCTGCACCGCGCCCGGTGAGGTGCCGCCCCCGCTCTGCTCCCCGCGCCCGGGGGGAGCAGCACTCCCGGCCGAGGTCGAGTACAAGGGACTCGGGACCATCCCCGCGTATGCGGGGATGGCCCCGACGTCGCGCCCGCGGGCCCGATCTTCATGGACTGCTCCCCGCGCCTGCGGGGATGACCCCATGTCCGGGGTGCCGGACAGGTCGTCGGGTTGCTGCTCCCCGCGTGTCCGGGGATGCCCCCGACTACACGGCCTTCTTCGCGGAGGAGTGTGTCTGTTCCCTGCGTACGCGGGAATGATCCCGAGCATCTGGCCGCCGAGCTGTATCGCTCGGCTTGTTCCCCGTGTATGCGGGGATGACCCCGGGATGCCGTGCGGGTACGTCGAGAATCCTTCCTGCTCCCCGTGCACGCGGGGATGCCCCCCCGGCCGCCGAACACCAGCAGGTGACCGTCTGCTGCTCCCCGCGCCGGCGGGGATGACCCCCCGCCGGCGGGCAGGAGCAGCCGCCCGGTGCCCTGCTCCCCGCGCCCGCGGGGATGGCCCCGCACAGATCGCCGAGGCGATCGGCGTCACCTCCTGCTCCCCGCGCCCGCGGGGATGACCCCGTCTGGGAGACCGAGCCCTCCGTACGCAAGGTCTGCTCCCCGCGTCCGCGGGGATGACCCCATGACGCCGAACCGGCTGCACCGTGCCTCGCCCTGCTCCCCGCGCCCGCGGGGAGCAGAGGTACGCACGTTCCTCACCGGCATCCAGGACGGGACCATCCCCGCGGGTGCGGGGAGCAGTCGATCCGCAGGCCCTCGACATCGTCCACCGTGGGACCATTCCCGCGGGTGCGGGGAGCAGGGGCGACACCGGAACCACGGAACTCGCCCTTGGGGATCATCCCCGCGGGTGCGGGGAGCAAGCGTCGCCACGGTCCGACCCGGCGGTGACGTCGGGATCATCCCCGCGGGTGCGGGGAGCAGGAAATGGTGCCCCCGCCGTAAACGGCCTTGAAGGGGCCATCCCCGCGGGTGCGGGGAGCAGAAGTTGCCCAGGCCCGGGTTGGGCCAGGCTCAGGGACCACCCCCGCGCCCGCAGGGATGGTGCGATCTCTAGGTTTGGTGTCGGTGGCGGTGAGAGTCGGTCGTGCTGGTCCAGGGGCTGGTGTTTTGGCGCTGGTCAATGGGTGTTTGTGGGCGGGTGGGTCGCTGTCACGAGGCGAGAGGTTGATGGGCGGGATCACTGTCGTGGGGCTTTATCTCATGGAGGGTGATGCTGTCTCAGGTTCGAGAGTTCTCACATCGGTTTCGGAGGCCTTGCGACTCGCCCAGGTGTGCCACGGTGATGTCTCGGACGGCGGTAATCGCGTCAGGGGCGAGAAGAGCCAGAGTTGGGATCGTGTGATACCAGCCGGCAGTAGTCAGGGTGTGGTGGAGAAGCTTGATGGGTGTCTCGTTGTCGGGGCGGGTGGTTGGGGTCACCTTCAGGGCCAGGTGCTGGATGGTGTGGGTGAAGGAGTTTGTGCCGGTGGGGTCAGGGACGGGGCAGGGGCGGGAGGGCAGGCGTGCGAGGTGTGATGCCACCGCGGTCAGTGCTGTCGCTCTGTGGTGTGGGGCGGCGGGCAGCGTGGCTACTCGCTGGGCGGTGGTGGTGTCGCGCAGAGCGGCGTGGAGTACGGCCAGAGCGGCAGTGGGAAAGAGTCTGGTCCCGCGGCTGGCCAGGTTTCCTGCCAGCCAGTCCAGCTGCCGGGTGGGTTCTTCTCCGGTGCCGATGCGGAAGAAGGCCTCCACGAGGACACTTTCGGGATTCCAGGACTGCGGGCTGCTTCGTGCTACTTGCTCACGCGCTCTTTCCATCATCGTGTCGAAGAGCGACTGCTGTGCAGAGGGCAGGTGGGCAGTAGCCGGGAGGAGCTCTGCCAGTGAGGCCAGCGCTCCTTCGCTGTGGATCGCGTGCCGTGCGGCGTCCAGGCGCTTCAGCAGTGGATGGATCAGCTCGCCCGCCGCTTCAGGGTCGTGTGTCGCGAGCTCTGCGGCGACTGCGATGCGCGCTGCCCGGTCGGCCTTTCGCCAAGCGGCCTGCCTGCCCGCACGGTCTGGACGCTTGTGCTGCACGATGAGGTTCATGGAGGGTTCCGCCTCACCCGCACACGCCAGCGCCTGTGCGGCGTAGGCCCAGCTCGTCTTGGACGTGGTTGCGAAGGCAGCCGCACGGGCTGCTTCCTGTGCGTGGTGGCGCGCTGGGGCTAGTTGGCGGGAGTCCGCATAGGCCAGGGCCATGGCGGCGTGTACGCGTACCCGGTCGGCCGGGTGCCGCGCCAGCTTCAGCAGCGGCTCGGGCTTGGAGGCCGCGTCGGAACGGATGAGCGCATCCGCCAGGTCCGGCAGCCACGCGGGAGTGCGGTCCATTCCAGGACCGGCCGTGGGCAGGAGGGCCAGCGCCTGCTCCAGGTGGTGTTCGGCGTCATCGACGGCGCCGTGATCGGCCAGATTGAAGGCCTGGTCCGCGAATGCGCCGGCCTCGGCGAAGGTGTGGTCTCCATCCCCGTCGGGGGTAGATTGTTCCGGCTGGTCTGTCGGCTCCAGAGGTAGGGCGCGCTGCCCGAGCTCCAGCACACGTGCCGCTGTTTCCGGTGGTGCCCCGGCATCGGCGAGGGCCTGGGAGAGCACGGTCAGCGTGTGCCGGAAGCCGAATTCGACATGAAAGGCATCCGCTGCCGAAAGCCGCCCGCAGTCCGCGTGCAGCGTGCGCTCGAGGTACCGGCATGCCGCGTCCACAAGCTGCTCGGCCTGCGTCGGCCGGGACTGCGCCACGAACGAGGCCACGGCGGCGATCACGGAGACGTTCTCCAAGGTGGGTGCGTCCTGCCACACTTCAGCCGCGTGTGCCAGGACGCGGTCGTGGAGACGGTCCGCGCGATCAGGAGCTACGGATGCCACCGTCTGCCAGAGCTGAACGGCTCCGGCTGCGACGCCTCCCTCGGCCGGGTCTTCGGCGGCGAGCGTCTCAGCCTGCTCTTCCAGCTCGTCCAGGAGTTCTGCCGCGTGCTCCGGGTGGTCCGGTGCCAACAGGCGGGCGGCCTGCGCCCAGGCCTCGTTGCGCCCCGTACTCGTTCCGCGTGTGGAACGGAGCAGAGCGAGGCCGTCCTCATGCTGGTGCTGGAGGTCGCGGTTCCTGCCCGTCCGCTGGGCCGTCTCCAGCAAGGCGAGGGCCGCTTGCGCTGCTGCGGCCTCCGCCGTATCCGCGGCGTGGCCGAGGCGCTCTGTCTCCCGCAGGGCCGCACGTGCCCACTCGCCCGCCTCGCGGGCAGTGGCGGCGGCCTGCTCATCGTCCATGGCCTGCAGTACGCGTGCCACACCGGCCAGGTTCAGGGCTTTGTCGACGGCATTGCCCGACGCGCCCGCCAGCGCGCGGGCCCGCTGCGTGTCACCGAGCCGGGCGATGGTCCGCGCCACGGAGGCCGGCAGGGGTCGGACGTGGGCCAGCAGCATCTCCCCAGAGGCGGCAGTTGCTGCCGCCTTGTCCACGTCCAGCGGCGGCGAGTGGTCCCTGCCGGAGGAAGTGATGAGGTCGAGTTGGGCGAGGGCGACATCGGGCCCGGAGCGTTGAGCGAGGCGGAGTTGGCGCTGAGGGTCGAGGACCAGGGCCGTGAGTTCCTCGGTGCGTCCCTTCTCGTGCAGCAGCCGGGTGTAGCCGGTGAGGAGATAGTTCGGGGTGTCCATGGGCCAGCCCTCGTCCTGGTACTGCTGGGCCCAGCGGTCCAGGTCGTGGATACGTTCGGTGAGGAAACGCTTTCCCAGTGCCTCGCACGCGGTTGCGTGGAGTGTGCTGTGGGCCAGCACGAAAGTCTGCCGGCCGGCTTCGGCCTCCGCTTCTGCCCGTACGTCCAGGGGAAGGAGGTCGGTGCGGGTGGGTGCCATGGATCGGCCGACCACAGTACGGAGTTTGTCCTGCACGTCGTACGGCGTGATGTCGAGGAGTTCGCCCAGGTCCGCGCCGGTGAGGGCGCCTCGTGCCGAGACGAGCAACCCCAGGAGGCGCCGGCCGAGGTCGCGGTCCTCGAGCAGGGTGCGCAACTCTGCCATGGCGGTGTCCCGGATGACCCGGGCCGCGGGGGAGTCGGTCAGCCGCCTGACGATGGCCGGGTCGCGCAGCGGGTGGTCCGGCGCCAGCTTCACCGGAACGCGCGGGTGAGGTCGCCCGGTGACGATGACACGCATGCCGTACGGGGGGACCTTCGGCAGCAGCCCGGCGATGCCCGCACCATCCAGGCCGACGTCCGCATCCTCGTCGAGCCCGTCGACGATCAGCACCAGGCGGCGATCGCGCCCCGCGCACTCACGAGCCGCTGCTTCGTACAGCGGCTCGAGGGTTGGCTGTTTTCGATCCACCGCAGAGTAGCGCCTGTTCCCCGCCGCAGCAGCCAGTTGCTCCCCGACCGCCTGTACGAAACCGTCACGGCGGTCGGTGCCCAGACGCCCCGCGATGACGTAGTGCGCGACGTCCACCCCGGCGGGCAGCTCTCGGACCGCGAACCAGGACAGCAGGGCGGTCTTCCCCGCCCAAGGACCTGCCTGCCACCACAGGTAGGCGGGGGCGACGTCGGGACCGGTGACGAATGCCGCCATGTCGGCCACTTCCTCCTCCCGCCCCACGAACTCGCGTGGAAGGACATCCCGGAGGGGCTGGGACGGCCCGCCCAGGAGGCGGCCCGGGGAGGCTGCGTGAACACGGGAACCACGGCCCCCCTGCCTGCTGTTCCTGACGGACTGTGCAGCCTTCAGCCGACGGCCCCAAACACCGTTAGGCGTCCGGTCGTGGCCAGGCGAACGGAGCACCGCACGATCTTCCAGGAATGGGATCAGCACCCGCATCATGTACTCGACGTGCCCCCGTTCTTGTGGGGGCGCCTTGAGGAACCAGTCGCTGAGATTCTGCTTCACCACCTTGTGGCCGTGTTGCCCGGCGAGCTGGATCAGGCGTCCGTACCCCAACCCTGCATGACCGCCTGCGGCTTCGTATAACGCCCTCAGCTCATCCGGGAACGTCGGCACCTGTCCGGCACCGCTTCGTCCGCTGTCTGCGGAAGACTTCTCCGGACACATCTTCATTCTCCTTCTGACCTGGGAACATACCGCTGATCCACTCCTCCGGACATCGCCGGACGCAGCTCTGAAGCCGGATACCTATGGGACCGCGCCCGGCGGAGAAGACCACCGGGCGACAACCCCGAAGGGGGAGTCCGCGTGTCCGTTCTGCTGACCGTTCTGGAGTCCACGTTCCAGGAAGCCGCCACCCTTTCCGCCGCGACCGGCCTCGCCTACACCGGGGCCGTCGTCACGGTGGCGGCCTCCTCCGTCCTCTTCCGTAGCCCGCAGCGCCGGCGTGACGCCCGGGCGACGCTGACGATCCTGGTGCGCCGTGGGGGGAAACGGTGATGCCCGTGGGCCTGGTCCTGGCGTGGTTGCAGGGCTTACTCTCGGCCACTGTTGGGTTTTCCCGCCTGTGCGGGGATGGCCCCCGTTAGGAGCAGATCCTTCTTGGCTCCCGCGTGTGCGGGGATGTCTTTTGCCACGTGACCACCCGAATGTGCGGCTGTTCCATGTGCTGAGGGCAACGCATAGTTGCCCTCAGCGGGCCAGCACCAGTCCGCAACTGTAGGCGCGTGCGTGGCCGAGGCCGTTCGACAGGACTCCCACCAGGGTTTCCGGGTCGGTGACGGTCAGGGAGCCGCGGATCTCGGCGCGGCCGATCCGGACCGGCTTGCTGCGGTGGGCGCTCGAGACCGTCGGCAGCATACGGATCCCCAGGGCGTCCGGGTCGGCGGTGGCGCCGATGCGGGCGACGCCGTCCTCGGCGTTCGCCGGGTCCCCTTCGGCCTGGAGGCGCCGTGAGAACCATCGCTTCACGTGCTCCGGCGTGGTGTGAGCGGTTCGTGTGCCACGGGCCTTTTCCGAGGCGGGTTTACCCGACGGCCTGCTGCGGGTCGGGTTGACGACCGTACGGAAGCCGAAGACTTCGCCCGCTTTGAAGGTGCGGTCGACGGTGATGATGTGCGGGGCGGCGGTGAAGGCCTCGCGCGGTATACGGGCCCAGTCACCCGGGATCCTGGACTGCACGACCAGGACGAGGGCCGCCGCCTTCAGGTCCACCGACCACGTCGACAGGACACCCATCTGGGCGCGCGCCTCCGGGTCGCCGTCCTCGACCCAGCCACGGAAGCCGCTCATGACGGTGCGGTGCATCTCCTGGGCGTCGACCAGGGATTTGGCGACCAGGGGGTGGCGGGCGTTCAGCGAGAGGACGGAGTGGGTGGCGACGAAGCGGGCCGTCGAGGCCCGTGTGCTGTTCACGGGATGATGTCCCATCCGGTTGCGGTCGGTGCGATGGTGATGCGCGTACGGGCTTCCCAGCGCGTGACGTGCGCCCGGTGGGCCGGATCGAAGCTGACCGGCTGGTCGTTCACCTGCAACGCCCCGCGCGTGCCCGATGGCACCTGGACCCAGGCCCAGGGGCGCCGGCCCGAGGAGTCGGGTCCGTCCGGGCCAGGGAGCAGGAGTTTGGCGGCGAATGCGGTGGCGACCGTGCCCGGGAGGATCTCCGCGGCCAGGGTCCCCGAGGGCGGACAGGACTTCCGGCCTAGCCACAGCAGCCGCTTCGGGTGCTCCAGGGCGTACGCGATGTCCTCCAGCAGCGCCCGGTCCTGGTGCTCGAGCCCGACGACGAACGCCGCGTCCGACAGATACCAGCGCTCCGTGATCATCGCTGAGCGCGACAGCTCGGCCGAGACGAGAGCCCCGGAGACAGGGTCGGCCGTGATCTTCTTCGGCGCCCCGTACCAGCCGGCCAGCTCATGGTGTCCGAAGCCCGGTCCGTCAGCCGCTGCCATGCTCGCGGCGACGGCCGCAGCACGCCGGTGGTCGGTGATGACGTCCCGCGGCCGCAACGGGAACCGGCCGGCGCCGACCGTGTGGTAGTCGCGCACCGGCGTCCCCGGATGGTCGGCGCGGACACCGAACACGAGCGTGGCGAGGTCGTCCACGGGGTCGGTCCTCTCCCGGCCGAGGGCCGCCGCGCACAGGCCGATGACCGCCGACTTGGTGGGGCGGATGTGCGTGTCACGGTGGGCGAACCGGCTCGCCACCCCCCAGGACTGCAAAGGTGCGGCGAGCCGCACGAGCAGAACGTGCGTGGTCACGCCGTCAGCTCCCCGGGCGAGGCCACGGTCTCGGCGCCGGTGTCCTGCAAGGTGCCGAGGAGTTCGTCGATCTGCGGGTCGTAGGTGAGGACGCGCGCGCTCTGGATGTCGGGCCGGCGCCGGCTGACGAACGCGTGGTGCTTCAGCAGCCGCCTGACCGCCGCCGGTCCGGCGGGGCCCTCGCCGTTCTTGTCCAGGGGGTTCTCGTCGATGGGGGCCTGGAAGGCAGTCGCGTAGTTGTACGGGCGCTCACCTTCGAAAGCGAGGACCAGGGCCGGCAGCGAGCCGGTGGAGGCGGTCGAGTTCTTCTTCGCTTCGGGGAAAGCGTCGACGAAAGCGGTGACGAACTCGGCCTCGGCCGCGACAGACGCCTCCTCGGCCTCCTGAACGGTCATCCCGGCCGCCTGGAGGTTCCTGCGCAGTCGCAGGCGGTCGAGGACCGCGTGCCGGTAGAAGGTGCCGGTGATCAGGGACTGGTAACCGGTCATGCCGGCGCCGGCGTCATCGGCCGCGTCGAGGAAGTCCAGCGCGTTCTTCTTGCGGTCGAGCTTCGCGTCGTCGGCCGCGGCGTAGAAGTCATCGACCTGCTCCGCCTCGTGCACGGTGAAGGCATGGCTGCTCTGGACGGCGCCGTCGACGTTCGGGGAGTCCGCGATCTCGGCGAGGAAACGTCCGTACAGGGCGATGTCGATGGCGTCGCGCGGGGCGAGCGCGGTGAGGACCGCTGCCCGGGTCGCCGCCGGCACCGCGGGCAGTTTGGCATCGGACGCGGGGGTCTCGTCCGTGTTCGGCTCTTCCTGTCCGCCGTTCTTGCGGGCGCCCTTCTTCCCCTTGGCCGCGGCCGCCGCAGTCTGCGCTGCCAGGTACTCCTCGGTCCAGGACCGGACCGACTCGGCCTGTTCGTCGATGTGCGCGGCAATGCGGGTGCCCGCGTCCGCGGGGGCGAACAGCAGCACCTTGGTCAGGTTCGCGACGGTCTTCTTGCCGGGATCTCCGAATTTCAGGCCGGTGGCCTCGATGACGGCGCGTGCGGTGCGCACAGCTTCTTCCTCCTCCCAGCCGTGCTCGGAGGCGAGCGCGCGGGCGGTGATCAGCGCCCATTCACGAGTCCGGAGGCCGGTGCTGCGGCCGGCAAGGGCGCCGAGGCCCGCGTTGGCCCGGTTGCGGGTGTGGACTCGCTCGGCCCTGCGCCGCGCCTGACTGGTGATCATGTGCCGTTCGGTGCCGCCGTAGACGATCGACTTCGGCGCCCCGTTCTCGTCACGCACGGGGAGGACGGCCACCAAGGTCTCCAGAAGGTGCAGGGAGAGGAACTGGCCGCCGGCGGAGGAGGCGTTGCTGGTCACGTGGTGGAGTCCTTCTGGAGAGAGGCGGCGGCAGTCAAGGAGGTGGACCGTTCGGCGGGAATGCGGGCTGGAGGCATGTGGAAGGCCACACCCCACTCATACGGAACGCGGGCTTTGCGGTCGTGCCACCGGTTCAGGTCGTCGACGAGCCGGGCCCAGGACGGTGGCTGCTGGTCGCAGGCCCGCAGACGTGCGACGGCGTGCTGCAGATGCCGCCAGGGAACGCGACGGCTGGACACGATCCGGTCGACCAGACGAGCTGCACCCGGGTTGTCCGGCCCTCGCCCGGTGCCACTGCCGATGCGGCGGGCGGCCTCGCCCAGGCTTCCGTACCCGAAGGCCGGCTTCGACCGTCCTTGGTGGTAGACGGCGAACAGGAAGGCGACCTGGCCGTAGACCTCACGCTGGGCCTCGGTGGGGCTGTACCAGAGGGCCCGGAAGTGGGGCTCCCGATGGACGCGGGGACGCCGTAGCTCGGCGAGGCTCGCATAGTCGTGGTTGTGGACGAGGCTGGCGAGCCAGGCCGTGAGCGCGGCGCTGCTTTCACTGGTACCGGGACCTGCGCCGGTGGTGGTCATGAAGTCTCCCCTCGGAGTTCGGCCGGGGCCTTCGCCATGGCCAGCTCGTCGTCGAACCGCCGCAGAGCGGCGGCCCGGGCCTTCGCGCCCTGCGAGTTCCTCGGCAGCGAGTCGAGGCACTCGGTGAGGAACCTGCGGGCGGCGGTGGCGACGGTGGCCGCGTACTCGTGGAGAGAAGCCTGGACGTCCTCACCCAGCGTGGTCTCCTCCATCAGCAGATCGAAGGACTCCCGCGTCGCCGCCCAGTGCTGACCACGGGCGTCGAAGCGCGCAATCTGGTTCGTCTTGTCAGCCGGCTTGGGGTTCGGATACGCCACGGTCCAGGCCGCGTACGCCGCCTTGGACAGAGCGGACGCCACGAACTCCGCGATGTCCGAACCGCGGTAGGAGGCCAGGTACAACCGGGCCTCCAGGCCGGGGGCGAACGGGAAGGTTCCGTCGACCCATGCGATGGCTGTGGTCTGCTTGGCCACGAGCCCGACCGTCCACAGGTCGATGCGTCGCGCGGGCTGCTGGCCGGGCTCGGGGGCGACGTCCTCGGCCGGGAAGAGCGCGAGCCTCCGGTACAGGGTGCCCCCGTCGTTGCCACCCGCTTCGGAGCGCGCCTCGGCCACGGCCGCGTAGAGGGCATGGGCCTGCCGCCAGACGGCGCGGGTCGCCGAAGCCCACAGCGGCTTGCTGGTGCCGTCGGCCTTCTTGGCGTACACGGCGTCCTGCAGATGCTCATCCGTCAGCGCGAGCAGCTCGCCCGCACCGAGCAGTACCCGGTCCACGTGATCCCCCGCTCGGGTCGGACGGAGCAGGATCGACCGGCCGAGATAGCTGTGCAGGTCAGCCGGGCCGGTGACCGGGCGGCCGCTCGGCTTGGCCTTGAACCCCCGACGCTCCTTGCCGACGGTCCAGGTACGGTTCAGCTCCCCCGGCGACCCGGAAACCGGAGCCAGGTTGAGACGCAGCGTCTCCCCGAGGCTGACCCCGAGCGCGAGCACCCGGATCCGGGTGCCGAGGCGGGTGGCGGCGAGGTTGGTGATGGTGGCGCCGAGCGTCTCCTTGCCGGAGATCCTGGCGCGTCCGGCCGGACCGTACACATGCTGGGTGAGCATGGCCCGAAACGCCTGCGCGACGGGGAGCGGGCTGGGGTGCTCCAGATGGTGATGGTCGAAGAACTGGTTGTAGTCCCCGACCCGCTCGATCACCAGCTGCGCCGGCCCTGCCCCGTGCTCGTCGAGGAACGGAGCGAGCAGCGCGTTCTGTCCCAGAGGCTCCACAGGATGGAACAGGTCCCAGACCTCTTCTCCTGGGCGCTGGGCGAGCCACTCAGCGGCAGGCCGGAGCGCGTCCTTCTGGTCCACCCAGGCAGGCCACTGCGCAGCCGACTTCGGATACGTGCCGGAGGCGTAGCAGATGGCGATCAGGAACTCGATGACCGCGACCTTCTCACCCGGCGTGGCGCCTTCCACACTCCGCACAACGTCGGCATCGTGGAGCAGCTCCACCAGGCTCAGATCGACGAGCCGGTCGTCGAGGGTCAGCACCGGGATACAGGGGGACTCCCGGGGATCCCATCGGGGGCGTGTGGCCTCGATGCGTACGGCGCTTAATTCATCCACGCTCTTTCGCTTCCCCCATGCTCATAACGGTTGCCTGATCGAACGAGACAGGACGCTAGCAGCCTGAAGTCTCCGAAACGGTAGATTCCGCAAATCGCCAAATTCGCTGCTTGTACCAGCAGTTGAAGGGTCCGCTTGCCGCTGGGAACATATGCTTGCTGGGACACTGCTGGTGCACAACAGCTGTCTCGAGTGACGAACTCGCAGGGCGGCAAGGGGTTCCCTGCACCCGACCCGCGTCCGCGGGGATGGTCTCGACCAGCGGGCGGTGCAGACTCGGCTGAAGGTCCGCGCCCCGCGCACGCGGGGATGGTCCCCTGATGCGTCGGCCGATGACGACGCTCGCGGACTGCTCCCGCGCACGCGAGGATAGCCCCATCCGGGACAAGAGCGTCACGATCACCACCGGCTGTTCCCCGCGCCCGCGGGGATGGCCCCCTGTCCGCGGACGCGCTGCTGGCGGCCGAGACCAGATCCCCGCGTATGCGGGGATGACCCCTCGACCTGCGCACACGTGGCGTCGGCGAGCGCCTGCTCCTCGTGCATGCGGGGATGACCCTTACGACGCCGCTGCGGTGGTCATCACCACCGGGCTGCTCCCCGCGCATGCGGGGATGACCCCCGGGCCCCGCCCGAGGCGTCGTAGGCCGCCCGCTGCTCCCCGCGCATGTGGGGATGACCCCGTGGTGCTGACCGGACCGCCCCGGAGCGCGAGCTGCTCCCCGCGCATGCGGGGATGACCCCGGCACCACCGAGATGCAGGGGATCCTCACCACCTGCTCCCCGCGCATGCGGGGATGACCCCGACGGTGCCACCGGGCACTACGACGAGTGCCCCTGCTCCCCGCGCATGCGGGGATGACCCCTGCTCCGAACCGGGCTGTCGGCCCGGATGGTCCTGCTCCCCGCGCATGCGGGGATGGCCCCGTCACGATCGAACTCAATGACCGTGTACGCCACTGCTCCCCGCACATGCGGGGATGACCCGAGGTACGTGGCGCGCGCCTGGCCGTGGTCGGTCCGCTCCCCGCGCCTGCGGGGATGACCCCGGGTTCGCGCCGAGGACGGAGGCGGGGCCGGCCTGCTCCCCGCGCATGCGGGGATGACCCCGTCCAGGTTGCCCGACCGCAGACGGAACTTCTCTGCTCTCTGCGTATGAGGGGATGGCTCCGGCCTCGCGCATCCTCGCGGTGGTCGGCCGCGCCGGGGGAGGGTTCGGGAGCTCGCGGGTATCTGGCTCCCTTCCGGTGTACCGAGCGAGCATTCCACTCACCAGACGCTTTACGAGGGGGCAACCGGTAGCACCGTCGCGGCATCCGTTCAAGGTTTTCAAGCGGCACGAATCGTGTGCCGCTTGAAAACCTTGAACGGATGCCGCGACGGAAATCTGGGACCCCTCGACCCGGGGGTTGCGGCGCTTGCCCCTCGGTGCTCGAAGGTGCTGCCACCACCCCGCGACCTCCGTTCGTCAAGCGTTCGCGAATCCTTCCCGTACCCCGTCAGAGACCCCTTCTGGGGCGGGTTGGAACGGATTTTCGCAAGAACTCGATCCGGCGGCCTGGATCGCGGACTGTGGCTCCGCGCTCACCCGGAGCGCACCGAATCGAAGGAGTGTTTCCCATGACGACGACCGCACCGGACGCCACGACCGCACCGGCCCCGGCCTCCGCTTCCCCCGACCCGGCCGCCCCGCCGGCCCCGGTTCCCGTTCCGCCGGCCTTCGCGTCGCGCCGGTCGGTGTGGGACCTGGCGGTGGCGGTGGCCGTGCTCGCCATTGCCGGGGTGTTCTATGTCCTGCTCGACCGGCCCGGTCTCAGGGAGCCGTTGGATGCCCTGGGGTCGGTTGTCGGCGGGGTCTTCACCGCGGTTGCCTTTCTGTGGGGCGCCTCCCACATGAGGCGGTCCTGACGGCGTGGTGAGTTTCCGTAGTGAGTAGGGCGCTGCTGTGGTGAGTTTCCCGGACGGCCACTCACCACAGCAGGTCAGCGGCGGTATCACCACTCACCACGGGGGAACCGCGGCGTTCCGCCCCGTCTGACGATCCGCCAGGAGTCCGGCGTAGCCCCCCCGCCGGGTGGTGGGCCCGCCGGCCTCCCGGTGGGTCTCTGAGGGGCTCCTGGCGGGTTCGACAGCATCACCGACACGATGAGCGACACGATCACCGACGCTATGGCCGACGGTATGACCGACACCATTACCGACACGTGCTCGGAGCCGACCTCCGCATAGCCGCAGGTCAACCACCGGTTTTTCCGTGGTGAGTGCTCGGACTTCCCCTCTTCTACCTGGCCTCTCCTGCTGTGGGGGTGGATGTGGACGGCTGGTGGGCGGGCGTGGTCGAGGGGAAGCGGGCGGCGCTGCGCTGGCCCTCTTGTTGGCCCGTCGCCGGGTGCCGGGCCGTGCTGTGGTGGTTGTTGTGGGTGTGGGGTGTGGTTGGTTTTGGTTGTTTTGACGGTTTCGGTGAAAGTGGGTTGGTGGAGGGGCTCAGTGTTGTAACGTCGCAGGTCAGGAAGACTGCTCCCCGCGCGCGGGGATGGCCCCAGGCAGGGCCGCCCCACCCGCCCAGTGTCCACCTGCTCCCCGCGCGCGCGGGGATGGCCCCACCGCGGCGGCCAGGCGACGCTCGACCGATCCCTGCTCCCCGCGCGCGGGGATGGCCCCGTGCACCGGGTCGGTGTGCTCGCCGGGTACACCTGCTCCCTGCGCCCGCGGGGATGGCCCCTGGCTGTTCAGCCGGTCGAAGCCGGGTGTGCTCTGCTCCCCGCGCGCGCGGGGATGGCCCCCCCACGGCTCTGCCCGCTCCACCAGGGCGGCTGCTCCCCGCGCCCGCGGGGATGACCCCGTCGTCAGCACATTGCCTGTACCCAGGGCGAGCTGCTCCCTGCGCCCGCGGGGATGGCCCCTGCCCGGATGCCACGACACCGGCCCGGGGTGTAGTGGCTGCCGTGGGTGGGGTGGTGTAGATGGTTTTGGTTGTTTTGCCGGTGTTGGTGAAAGTGTGTTGGGGGAGTGGTGGGGCGTTGTAGCGTCACAGGTCACGCAGTCTGCTCCCCGCGCATGCGGGGATGACCCCTGTGTCCCCCGCGGCGGAGGTGATCTGGGCGTCTGCTCCCCGCGCATGCGGGGATGACCCCGTGGTTCGCTCCGAGGGCTCGGGCAGGTCGAACTGCTCCCTGCGCCCGCGGGGATGATCCCCAACGGATTATGAGTCCGTCGGCTGCGAGTTCCTGCTCCCCACGCGTAGGGATGATCCCGGCAGTGGGTCGACGGCGAGTTCTGCCATCATCTGTTCCCTGCGTACGCGGAGGTGACCCGGTTTTCTCTCCGATGCCGGCGCCGAAGATGCCCTGCTCCCCGCGCCCGCGGGGATGGCCCCCGCATGGACGCCCGACAGGGCATTGTGCATGACTGCTCCCCGCGCCCGCGGGAATGGCCCCGCGACAGAGTTCAGCAGCCGGTCGGCGTGGGCCTGCTCCCCGCGCACGCGGGGATGGCCCCGAGCGTGGGGGCGTGAAAGACGGCTGACGGCACTGCTCCCCGCGCCCGCGGGGATGGCCCCACGCAGAGCTTCCACGACGCTGAGACCCAGCTCCTGCTCCCCGCGCCCGCGGGGATGGCCCCGGCGAACGCGCCTGGGCGTGGCCAGCCACCGTCTGCTCCCCGCGCATGCGGGGATGACCCTCCTTGCGGAGAGGCCACACTTACCCCCTGGGACTGCTCCCCGCGCATGCGGGGATGACCCCAGCTTGGCCACTCGGTCTGCCTCGCGCTTCATCTGCTCCTCGCGCATGCGGGGATGACCCCGCGAAGTTGAACTTTTATCGCGCCCGGCTCCCCTGCTCCCCGCGTATGCGGGGATGGTTTTTTATTTCCATCTGCCGTGGATTGGTGGAGCGTTTTGGTGGGGGTGTGGGATGGTTCCAGTATTGATCTTTCCCGTGTTTTGAAGCACCGTCACAAATGTGCCCCGCACGTATTGTTGCGCCCTTTCGAATTTCCCACGCTGTCCTGACTGCCCGTCCGGTTGTGGTCTTTCAGGGGCCCGGTCACCTCCTGGCCCCGCATCCGTCCTGGCATTCGTGCAGGTTTCGTGTCCTGTGTCCGGGGCCGGGTCCTCCCGGCAGGGGGTGGCATGGATCCCCAGACGTTACACAGGCCCGTGAAGTGATGCAGGGGTGTCACCCGGTTCCGCCAACCCAACATGCTGCATCACATACCGTCACCTCAGCGGTAGGCCACAACTCGTGATCCCACCCGCCCCCGCAAGTGATCCACCACCCCGGCCACCCTTCCCATCTAGCCAGCCTCCGGCGGAGCCGGAGAGGGCCCGGGAGCGCAGCGGACGGGCCTTTCCCACCTCGTTCGGGACACCTCCACTCAGTGGGAGTGACCCAAAGCGGGTGGGAAGCCGGAGCGAAGCGCAGGCGCCCGTCCCGGAGGAGCGCAGCGGATCCGGGATGCCACGGCATAGCCGTGGCACCGACCGGAGCGCAGCACAGGGAGGCCGGCCCGCAGGGCCGGACCCGCCCGCCGCAGCGCGGCGGGTCTCTCTTTCCCAGCGCGCAGCGCTGGTGTACCCGCTCCGCGGG
>NZ_JBIBZU010000039.1:0-26066 GCF_043088245.1 Streptomyces sp. NPDC014623
TCCGCCCGATACGGAGACTTCCCTCCCACCAGGACACCCTTCCTCGAATCTGCAACATCCATTGTCAGCGTGTCCACACAACCAGGATCGCCTCAAAGCCCGGTGTCACCGCCCGCGTGTACGCCGACATCCGCTGCCCAGCTCCCCCGGCATAATCCACTTCTTCTTCAGAAGCCCTTGGCCGGTCCGTGGCCCGGCCTGCAGGGCCAGCGGTACTCCTCGGGGTGAAACGTGCCCGAGGCCCGCGCGGCGCAGCCCGCCAAGGCCGGCTGCTTTGTCGTCCTTCGGCTCGGTGCTCCGCTCATCAGGTCAGCTCGTCGGAACGGCCGGCTTCGATGCGGGACCACTGGGCGATGGGACGTCCGTTCGTACGCCACTCCTCGGGGTTCTCGGCGGAGTACCAGGGCTGGGGCCAGCCGCTGGGGGAGTTCTCCCACGCCTCCTGGCGTCCGTAGACGGTCATGTCCAGCAGCCCGTGGGTGGGGGTCATGATCTCGACGCCGCGGCCGCCGGTGTAGTACGTCTCGAAAATCCGCTCGCCATCGCGGACATAGCAGACGAGGTGGTGACGCTGCCAGTCACGGCCCTCCAGCAACTGCACCGCCGTCTTCTCGACCGAGTACCACGGCATGTCCAAGCCCAGGAAGTCCCGGTAGCGGACGCTGGCCTCGTACGGGCCCTTGCAGAGCGTGGCATACGTGACGTCGCGGGAATGGATGTAGGACAGCTCGCGGACCTGGCAGTTGAAGAACGTGCAGCCCTCGCACTGCTCCGCGGCGGGCCGATCGGGCCACCAGGCGTGGAAGTACGCGATCAGCTGCCTGCGGCCTTCGAAGACGTCGAGGATCGTGATCGGTCCGTCAGGACCGATCACCTCGATGGTGGCGTCGACCTCCACCATCGGCAGCCGCCGCCGCGCCGCCGCGATCGCGTCCCCTTCGCGGGTGTGCGCCTTCTCCCGTGCCAACAGCTCCTCCCGTGCCTCCTGCCAGGTCCTTCTGTCCACCACAGGCGGGAGTGCCGGGCTGGGTCCTCGGTCTTTCATGATCTCCTCTATCCGGTCGTTGCAGATGCCCACCGCGCACGGTGGGATGAGCCTTGGCGGCCGCCTGCGGTTCTACGGCCAAGAACTGCCCCAGCAGAGCACCGAACGCACCTGGCGGCGGCTGATGGATACCGTGGACCAGCCATTTGGCTCGTGGCGGTAGAGCGAACACGCCCGGTGTCCGCCGGACCGCCCCGAACTTCGGCTACACCACCGAAGACCACCAGGCACCGGCCACCGACTCCGCCCACCACCTGTACAGCTGACACGCAACGACACGGGCCGGCAGCCTGCTGCTCCTGCGCGCCGCCCTTGGGCCCCGGGGCCCAAGGGCGGGAGAAGCTGCCAGTCACGCCCTAGTGCGACACCGCCCCCAGCCCGGGAGCGGAGCTGGGGGGTGAGGGCCGGGGGCTGCGGGAGCTACTTCGGTACCGGTGCTTCACCGGATACCGCGATGCCTGCCTCGCGGAAGTCGTCCAGGGTGGAGGCGACGGTGTCGGGGGCGACGCCGACGGAGTAGTCGAGCCGCACGTGGGTGCGGAAGCCGGCCTTCACGGCGTCCAGCGCCGTGGCCCGCACGCAGTGGTCCGTGGCGATCCCCACCACGTCGACGTCCTCCACCCCGCGGGCACGAAGCCACTCCGCCAAAGGCGTGCCCTGCTCGTCGGTGCCTTCGAAGCCGCTCTTGGAGGCGCTGTGGGCGCCCTTGAAGAAGACGGTGTCGACCTTGCCGCCGGCGGCGGTGGGGTCGAAGTTCGGATGGAACTCGCCGCCTTCGTCTCCGGCCACGCAGTGGACGGGGAAGCTGTTCTTGAAGTCCGGGGTCTTGGAGAAGTGGCTTCCGGGGTCGATGTGGTGGTCGCGGGTGGCCACGATGTACTGGTAGTCACCGCCCGCGCTCTGCTCCACCAGGTGGGCGATCGCGGTGGCGATCTTCACACCGCCCGCGACGGGAATGCTGCCGCCTTCACAGAAGTCGTTCTGCACATCCACGACGATCAAGCCTCGGCTCATGACGAACACCCTTCACGATGGAACAACGAGGAGAACTGCTGGGCCCATCCGGGCGGGCGGAAGGGCCATGACCCGGCACCGTCCCTGACGGGTGGGCCCGGTTACGCGGCCGGGGTGTAGTGGACGACGGTGTCCTCGCAGGGGCCCTCGGCGAACACCTTCAGCGCGTCCAGCTCCACGGTGTCGGCGGTGAGCTGCCAGCGGAGCTTGGTGGCCGCCCACTCCCCCACGTATCGGCACTGCGCCTCCGGGGCTGGCGGCATCCACTGCGCCGGGTCCTGATCCGCCTTCTGCCGGTTCGTGCGGGTCGTCACCGCGACCAGCGAGGCCGCCGCCCCCCTGGTCGTTCGCGTACGCCTCACGGCGTGCGGCCGTCCAGGCCGAGGCACCCGAATCCCACGATTCGGCCAGGGGCACCATGTGGTCGATGCCCAGGGCGCCAGGGTCGGTGACTTCCTGGCCGTCGTAGTACGACATCCATGTGCCGCCGGTCAGTTTGCATCCGGTAGCCACCGTCGGGGCGGTGGTCGCCTCGGCGAGGAGGACCTCGCTACGGGTGTCGCAGCCATCGGCCAGGGCGCCGGAGCTGCGGTCTGCCCAATGGTCGAAAAATGCTGAACAGCCCGCAGCACCCCGCGCGGATCCGGCGGTGGAGACCCTCGGGATGTGTACCCTGCTCGCTCCAGAAGGCTGCCGTGAGAGATGAACGTTCGATGCGGCCCCACGCAGGGACGGTGAGGATCGCCAAGGCTGACGGCAAGCGCACCGTGCTGGCCTGACGACTGGTATCCGGGCCGATGAAGACGCCCACCGCCTGGCCGGTCCGCAATGCGGGAAAGCTCTTGTCCCGCAACCGCCCCTTGTCCCTGCGGCACCGCCTTCGTTCCGCAACATCTCAGAGTTGGGAGAGGGCGAACGCCGAGAGGAAGCCGATGACGGTCACCAACCCGGTCAGCAGGTGCACCTCTCCATAGGCCTCCGGGATCATGGTGTCGGCGATCATCGCGAGGATCGCGCCACCCGCGATCGACGTGATCACCGCCAGCACCGAATCGGAAGCGTCGCCCAGCAGCGTGTACCCGGCCAAGGCCGCCAACCCGCTGATCACGGCGATACCGCCCCACAACGCGAACACGTACCCCCGGCTACGTCCCGCGCTCCGCATCCCCGACGAACTGGCCAGCCCCTCGGGCAGGTTGCTGATGAAGACCGCACCCACCGTGGCGATGCCCACCTGGCCGCCGCCCAGGAGACTGGTGCCGATCACGATGGACTCCGGGATGCCGTCGAGCAGTGCCCCGAGAGCGATGGCGTTGCCCGATCCGGGCTGTTCACTCTCCGAGGGCTGCTGGCCGCCGGACCGCTTGCGGTGCCGGGCCCCGTGCCGGGCGAGCAGGGCGTTGGCCCCGGAGTAGACGACTGCTCCGCCGAGCGCACCCGCGGCGACGGGCCACATTCCCGAACGGTCGTACGCCTCCGCAATCAGCTCGAACGCCACCGCGGACATCAGCACGCCGCTGCCGAACGCCATGACCATCGCAATCAGCCGCCGCGGCACGCGTACGAACGAACTCACCGCCGCGCCCAGGAACAACGCCATTCCCGCGAAGAGCCCCCAGGCACCGGCAACCCATGCTCCGTGCACCACAACCCGTCCTTGCCTCGTTCGACATCCGTGTCTCACGCCTCCGGCGCACCGCGCATGTCACACGAGAACACGTGGCATCCGGCTGCGCGCGCAGACCCGCGACGTGTACCCGATCCGATCCGGCCGAAAGGCAGCCGCCATGATGCAGAACATTCCTTTACCCGGGCCTCGCCCATCCCGCGCACCGGCATGTGCGGCCTGCGCGACGCACCCAGCCCTGGACCCCCGGGTCCGGGCCGAAGAATGTGCCCCAGTACGGGCGGCCTTCTTCATCACGTCGTGCCCGGAAAGTGCCGGACCTGACTTCGCAGACGTACGCATCCTGTGTACCGAAAGTCATCGAAACCAGGTGATGGCGGTTAGTCTGTACCGCCCGGGTCCGGGTAGGTGCGGGACATCGACGGGTGGATATGCCGGGGGGAAACCATGGATGAGATGGCAGCAGACGACAGATCCATGGAAGGGCACGAGTCCGCCAGGGACGCGGGAGCCACGGCCAGCGCGGCTTATGACATGGACTCCGAACAGATCTCCCACGCCCGGGCTTTCGCCCGGCAATTCCTGACCCGTGAGCAGGCCGTGCACAGTCTGCCCGTCTCCGCACGGGCCCTGGAAGTCACCCAGCTCGTCATCAGCGAGCTGGCCACCAACGTCTGCAAGTACGCGCCAGGACCCTGCCTGCTGGACCTCCAGATCCACGGCACCATGCTCGACATCACCATGTGGGACTCCGGACCAGTGCTGCCCACAGCTCGCGAACAAGACCCCACACGAGCAGGCCAACACGGCCTCGAAATCGTCCTCGCCCTTTGCCACAGCTTCGAAATCCGCCGTGAACCCGTAGGAAAACGCATCCGCGTCCAACTCGCCCTACAGGACGACCCCCACCACGATCCCGCCGGCCGGTCCCCCTGGCACCTGACCTGAAGACCGCCCTTCCAAGGAGGCGCCCGGACCGGCCACGGAGACGGGCACGCAGGGCACGCCTCTGCCGGAACCGAAGTATCTGCGTGACGGCCATGTGGGCAGCAGGCCCACGGGTCCGGTGCAGTGACACGCGCGCAGCAGCCCGCGCGCTCCTGGCATGGCCACGGGCCGGAACGAGAGGCTGGCGGCGGTGGCGCGCTCAGCCCGGCCCGGCCGCTGGAACAGCGCCAGCCCCACTGCGGCTTCCGGGACCGGCACCACCACCGCCTCCCGGGAGCCGCAGCACCACCAGCAGTGGCGAACACACCGCGCCGGCCTCCTTGGACCGCCTGCCGTGGCGAGCCCCCCGAGAAACTCACCACGGCAGGTCACCCCACCCGCACTCACCACGGCCAGAGCGCCACTGGCACCATCCGCAAAGGGGCATACCGGTGATCGCTCCTCGCCGGTCAGCCCCGCCCTGACGACACACCGCATGCCCTGACCTGCCGTGGTGAGTAGCCGCACCGTGAACTCACCGCCCGCACCGTCACGGAACTGACCGGCTGGCCGCGGCAGGGACTGTAAAACGTTCGGCTCTGTCTCACATTCGGTGGTGACGGTGAGTCATGACGGCGACTGGCAGGGTATCCGCCACGAAACCGTAGATCGGCGCCTCATGGCCGGTCTCCCCCAAGAATTCGGCCGATCACTTGGTCTCCGGTAGTGAGGGTTCGCCGTGGTAAGCCCGGTGCCCCGGCATGATGCCGTCCGCCTCGAAACATCGAGGTCAGGACGCTGGCCGCACTCTCCACAAGATGGACATGCTCAACGTGCACAATCCGTTACCACCGAATGTGAGACAGACCCAAACGTTCGGTGTAACTCCCGATCATGGAAGATGAACCGCCCCGGGTTCGATAGAGATCTCAGGTTGTGGTTGTGACCTGGGGTTTCGTGGTGGTGAGGTAGTAGTTGGTCTCGTATTCGACGGGCGGGACGTGGCCGATCTCACCGTGGAGTAGGCGGTGGCAGTACCAGTCGATCCACTCCGCGGTGGCCAGCTCAACGTGGGAGAGCGTCCTCCAGGGGCGGTTCGGTTTGATCAGCTCGGTCTTGAACAGGTCGATCGCGGACTCCACGAGGGAGTTGTCGTAGGCATCGCCGACGGAGCCGATCGAAGCCGCGATGCCGGCGGTGGCCAGGTGATCGGCGAGTCGGAAGCTCGTGTACTGCGACCCGGCATCGGAATGATGTATCAACTCGCCGCGTCTGTAAGGGCGTTCTTCGCGGTCGCGTTGCCACAATGCCATGTCCAGGGCGTCCAGGACGAGTGTGGTCTCCTTCGACGTGGCGGCGGACCAGCCGACGATCCGGCGGGAGAAGGTGTCGACGACGAAGGCGACGTAGACGACTCCCGACCAGGTCTTGACGTGGGTGAAGTCGGCGACCCAGCAGCGGTTGGGGGCCGGCGCGACGAAGTTGCGGTCCAGCAGGTCCGGTGCCCGCTCGGCGGAACTGTCCGGGATCGTGGTGATGATCTTCTTCCCGCGGGCGGTGCCGGTGATGCCGAGTTCGCACATGAGGCGTTCGACCGTGCACCGGGCCACGATGTGGCCTTGGCGGTGCAGCTCGCGCCAGACCTTCCTGGCGCCGTAGACACGGAAGTTGGCCTCGTGGGCCTCGGTGATCAGTTCCTTGAGGACGGCATCGCGCACCTGCCTGGCCGAGGGTTGGGCGACGCGTTTCTTCGCCGCGTAGTAGGTGGAAGGGGCGATCTTGCAGTCGTGTTCGGTGAGCACGCGGCAGATCGGCTCGACGCCGCCGAAGTGGCCCTTGTGCTCGTCGATGAACGCTACGAGCGTGTGTATGGCCGGTCGAGCTCGGCCGCGAAGAAACTTGCCGCTGCCTTCAAGATGTCGTTGGCCCGCTTCAGCTCGGCGCTCTCCTTCTTCATCGTCTTGATCTGCACGGATTCCTCCGTGGTCGTCCCCGGACGCCGCCCGGAGTCGATCTCGTCCCGCTTGACCCAGTTCCGCAGGGTCTCGGCCGAACCGATGCCCAGCTTCTGGGCGACCGCCCGCAGCGCGGCCGACTCGTTCGGATAGTCACCACGGACCTCGGCGACCATACGGACCGCTCGTTTGCGCAGCTCAACGGGATAGGAGGAAGGGCGTGCCATGACTCAATCCTTTCACGGAATCGAGTCTCTACCGAACCCGGAACGGTTCAATCATCACGGGCTCGGGTCACGTCGTGTGGGGCTGTGACTCCTGGGTGAGTCGGGAGACCAGTTCGAGCCAGCCGTTTTCCAGCCTCTGCAGCGGGGCGTTGCACTGGTCACTCAGGTGCCACAGAAGGGCGGGCTCGAGGTAGCCCAGCAGCGCGTGGCTGAGCAGTTCTGCGTCTGCTTCCGGTGCGGCCAGGCTGAGCAGGACGCTGATCCGCTCGTGATACAGGCAGCGCGGTGCGCGCCGGTAGCGCTGGTGGGGGGAGGCCTCGGCCTCGATGTGCAGCTCCATCTCCTTGGCATAGCGCCGTATGGCGGCCACCCCGAATGCGTGAAGCTGCTCGATGGCCTGGTTTCGGCCGTCTTCTGGTTTCAGGCCGCCGAGGTGAGCGGCCTGGAACGTCTCCTCGGAGCGCTGCAGCAGGGCTTGCAACAGACCTGCGCGATCGCCGAACCGGCGAAAGACAGTGCCCTTGCCGACGCCTGACGCGGTGGCCACCGCCTCCATGGTGAGGTGTTTCATTCCGCGCTCCCGCGCTATCCGTGTCGCGGCGTTCAGCAGACGGGCGTGATTGCGTGCCGCGTCCACGCGCAAGGGTCTGCTGTCGCGAGGTTGCGGGGACCGGGGCGGTGACCCTTCGCTCTGAGCGCTGTCTGTCTTGCTCGGACAGGGGCAGGCGCGTGGTGGGAGAGCAGCTTGTCGGTGCGGTGCCGCCTGTGTGATCGTCTCGACGAGATCGAGGGCAAGGCCAGCTGTGTGCAGCGCGGCCGCGTCGGGTTTCTCGATCTGCGGCAGCAGGCCGGCCAGAAGGGTGATGAAGCGTCCGCCGTTTTCATGGATGGCCGCCATCGAGCCTTCCCATATCGCGGCCCGGACGCTGACCGCGGTGAGCGACCCGGTCCCGGAGGCCGACTGCACAAGAAGCTCGGCCAGGCGATGCTCGAGGCCGGTCGGCTGCCATGTGCCGTGGCGGAAGTCCCGCATCAGTGCCGCGAGTTCTTGGGTGTTGTCGAGGTGTGAGGGCGCAGGAGGATGGGACTCATCAGGGGTGGTGGACATGCAGAACGCTCCCAAGCGGATATTGGAGTACGGGCATCGTGGGGCATGGGTGTGGTCAGCCGGTGGCGGTTTGATGAGTCAGGGCGGTGCGGCCGCGTCCGCGGCAGTAAGGCTCTGGCCCGCCGCACCGGGGTGGCGCTCTGCGGCTGCAGGGGCGCTACCCCGGTCGGACGGTCCCGCCCTGAGATCAGTCGCTGGGAAGCAGGACGGTCTCGTCGCCCTCGAACCAGGCGTTGTCGATCGTCAGCCGACTGATGCGCCATGTGCTTCCGTCGCGCGTCAGGTCCGCGTCGTAGCGGTTCATCATCAGTGCGTGCCGGGTCCGGTCCGGCTTGGGGCCTTCTTGGGGCAGATAGTGCTGAGCCATTGCGTAGCAGTTCACGTGGGCGGTGTCGCCGTGCACGGTGGCGCGGATGTTGCTGATCACGTGGCTGGTGTCGAGTGGGCCGACGGCCGGAATGAGCGCTCCGACGATGGTGTCGCGCGGCTTGAGCGCGGGAAAGTCTAGACCGATCTTGCTCGTGGCGGGTGTCAGGTCGACCATGGCGTCCTCGGTCAGTGACGAGACGAGCAGATCGGCGTCGCCGTGGTCGAGTCCGGCCGTGTAGCGGTGCAGGGCATCGGCGATCGCAGCGTGGTCGATCAACAGCTGCAGTTTGTCGTCGGGCATCGGGCGTTCCTCGGGGGGAATGTTGTGGTTCAAGCGGAAGAGATTGTTCGGGTCGAAGCGCGTTTTGATGCTGCGGAGCCTGCGATAGTCGGTTTCGTCGTAGGCGGCGCTCACGTCGGAGGCGCCGGTGTCCTGGGCGGCCATGAAGTTCAGGTAGCGTCCGCCGGTGGACCAGGGGCGCATCCGCTGCAGAAGCCCATCGGCGTAGGCGTTCATCGTGGTGAAGGCATCGGGTCCCCCGACGCCCACGGCCCACAGTGCGAACTGGGCGTCACGGTGTCCGACGGCGTTGTCCGCGGTCCGGGCCAGGGCGCCACCGAGGTGACGCAACTCGACGAAGTGCACCGGGCAGTCGGCCGTCGGGCCCGCAGCGTCCAGGATCTCCTCGACGGCCTCGGCGGTCAGTGAGCGCAGCATCGCGGTGCGCTCCATGAACGGTGCCGGATCTGCCGGGTCGTTGTGGATCTGAGCGAAGGACGCGTACGGCATGGGGCCCAACGTGTCCGCGAGGACAGGTGCGGCCGCCCGCAGCGGCGCGACCAGCCGGGTGGCCTCGGCTGCCGGGCCGAGGTAGGAAATGCGGACGTGCACGGCGAACCGGTCGGCAAGGAAGGCGGGCACGCCGGACAGGGCCGGCAGGCGCAGCAGGGCGATCGATGAGCTCAGATCATCCGGGGCCCCGGCCGTGACCTGCGCATAGGCGTGCAGGACGGCTGCTGCGTCGGCGCCGTCGAAGAAGAGTCCGCCCGCCCACAGCTGTTCCGCCGGGAAGAGGGCGAACTCCATGGCGGTGACGACTCCGAAGTTGCTCTTGCCGCCGCGAAGCGCCCAGAACAGGTCAGGTTCCGACGTGGCGTCGACATGGCGCAACTCGCCGTCGGCTGTCACGACCTCCAGGGAGGTGACGTGGTCGGCTGCCCATCCGTGAGCGCGGCCCATGGTGGGGCTCAGGCCCCCGCCGAGGGTGTAGCCGATGACTCCGACGAGGGGTGAGGAGCCGTTGAGCGGGGCAAGCCCGAACGGGGTCGCCGCGTCGATCACTTGCTGCCAGCGGGCTCCGGCCGTCACGCGGGCTGTGCGGGAGGTGGGGTCGATGCTCACCTGTGCCATGCGGTGAGTGGTGATGAGGACCGCGTCGTCGACCGGGATGGTCGCCTGGTGGCCGGTGGCCATGACGGCGACCGGCAGACGCCGCTGTGCGGCGAAACGAACGGCGACTTGCACGTCGGTGCTGTTCGCGGCTCCGACAACGATGCAAGGGTGGTGGGTTACGGCGAGGTTGAAGGGCGCGCACTCCGCGGCGAACCCTTCGTCTTCCGGTCCGAGTACGGGTCCGGTGATCTGCGCTGCCAGAGCGGCGCGCGTGTGTGAATCGAGCATGCGTGTATTGCATCGAGCGTCTGTCGACGTGGCGTCGATGGCGCGTCGACAGGCCGTTTCGCGCCCGGGCCGCAGGTCGTCTTCCGTACGTTCTCACCGCGCGCGATGGCGGGGCCTGTGCGGGTGCGTCGCCTCGCGCGGCCGCTGCAGGAGTCAGGGCAGCGAGAGCGACGCCATTTCCGCAAGAGCGTCCGGAAGATCAGTGATCTGGTCGACGACTGCGCGCAGGTCCTCTTCGCTGACCGTGTTCTTGCCGGTCAGGCAGTGGCGCAGCAGTCGGTGCAGCGCTTGCTGGCAGTGCTCGTGTCCCAGCCCGTTGAGGGCCTGGCGCCGCGCGAACGCCTTGACGAGCCCGAGGAAGTGGTAGTCGCCGTTTTCGCCGGCCTCGACCACATGCGCGTCGACGAGGGCTTCCATGACGGCCGTGGCTTCGTTGACGGGCAGGTCGAGCACTGCCGCGGCCATGGCGGGGACCAGCCGGCTGCAGTCGGGAACGGCGGCGAGGTGGAAGGCGTTGCGATGGACGGTGTCCATGCGCGCCTGGGCCTCACGGAACGGTCTGTCGACGATCTTGCAGTCCTCATGCATGACGACCGGCTGGCGCAGATCGTCCTCGAGCTGGGCATAAATCTGGTCGATCGTCCACGACGGCCGGGCATCCAGCCGGGCGGCCGCCACATGCACCGAGAGCGGCTGGTAGGAGCAGGCCTGCACCAAGCGACTGGCCGCTTCCCGCTCTGCGAACACCCGCCGCGTCCCGGAGATGGCGGCGAGCAATTGCAACGCGTCCTCGGGTTGCAGAACGCCGAGACGCGTCCAGGGGATGCCGGGCAGGTCGATGATGCGGCGCGGGCTGGTCATGATGACGGCACAGCCCTGGGAAGCCGGCAGCAGGGGACGCACCTGCTCACCGCTGGATGCCGCGTCCAGGACGATCAGCAGGCGGCGGCCGGACACCGTCGTACGCCACAACGCGGCGCGTTCGTCCAGCGATGCCGGCAGCCGGGACTCCCCGGCCGCACGCAAGAACTGGCCGAGCACCTCCAACGGGCCGACCGGATCCTTGAAGCCGCCGAGGTCGGCGAAGAGTTGCCCATCGGGAAAGAGATGGCGCTGGGTGTGTGCGACGTGGACGGCGAGCGCCGTCTTGCCCATCCCGCCCAGGCCGGTGATGCCGACGACCGGAGCATGCGCAGCATCACGCAGCGTAAAGGACAGTTCCGCGATTTCTGCTCGGCGCCCGGTGAACACTGCCAGGTCCGCCGGAAGCTGAGCCGGAACCGGCGCGAGGGCCGAGGACGGCCCACGGCCCGCGCGGGCGGGCGCATCCTCACCCTCGCGCAGGATACGCTCGTGGAGAGAACGAAGGGAGGGCCCGGGATCCACGCCCAGTTCTTCACGCAGAAGCCGCCGTGTGTGCTGGAAGGCGGCCAGAGCCTCGGCCCGGCGACCGGCACGGAACAACGACAGCACGAGCTGCTCGTGCAGCCGTTCCCGCAGCGGGTGCTCCATCGCGGCTGCCCGAATCTCGGACGTCAGATCGGACTGCCCGCCGACCTCCAGTTCAAGATCGAACACCTCCTCCAAGGCAGCCAGCCTCAGCTCTTCCAGCCGGTCACGCTCGAGCTCGAAGAAGGGGCCCCGGACACCCGACAGGGCCGGTCCCTGCCACGTGCCGAGGGCCTGACGCAGGAGATCGGCAGCACTCGCCGTGGCGCCGGCGCGGCGCGCCCGGTGAGCCTGGGCGGTCAGCTCCCGAAACGTCCTCAAGTCGAAAGTCCCGTCATGAACCGTGAGACGGTAACCACTGCCGGTCGATTCGATGACCGCCGTGTCGCCGAGGATCGGGCGCAGACGATAGACGTAAGTGCGAACGGTGCCCCGAGCGCCTCGAGGCCTGTGCTCACCCCACAAGGCCTCCACGATCGCCTCGGTCTCCACTGGGCGCTCTTCATGCAAAAGCAGCAGCGCGAGCAATCCACGCTGCTGTGGAGACCCGAGGTCGACCTCCTCGTCCCGCCGCCATGCACGAACAGGACCAAGAACAGCAAGACGCATCACGCGACCGCACCCTTCTTTCTCATGCCCGCCCCGTTCCGGCCCGGCCGACGGGGCCGCCGCACGGAGCAGTCCGGCGATCCCTGCATTCAGGTCCACCCCTGACTGGACCACCCCACACCGGCGCGCCCGACCACACAGGACGACCGGGCACTGAAGCAGGGCCAGTATCCATGCTCGCGGTCGTACCGGGGCCATCGCGCTTGCGCACGCAGAAGGGCATGGCGCGATGGCCCGTTGAACGACAGTGCTTACCGGATCGGGTTCTGGCTCAATTTCCAGGCTCTGTCGCTATTTTGGGGGTGGTAGCTGGTTGAGCATGTTGACAGCAGAATGCGGCGTCGTAGGAGATCGAAGTTGGCGCGGCCGTACATCTGTCTCTTCAGCAGCTTGATCCTGGTGACGTTTCCTTCGACTGCTCCGGACGTGTAGGTCGTGGTGAGGGTGGCCTGGATGACTGCACGGTCGTGTCGTCTGCCGTTTGCCAGGGACCGGAGTTCGCGTTGACCGTCGAGGCGGACGTCGGCGATCCAGACGTCAAGAGCCAGGTGTTCACTGCGGCAATCGCGCACCGTGGACGCCAGGGGGCGGGCGTACTGGACGGTTGTGGCCAGCGCAGCATTCCGGTCGCACAGTTCGTCGATGCATTTGCGCTCGGTTTCTGTGAGGTGCTCGGGGCTCCGCACGATCCAATCGGTGACTTTTCCACCGCTCCCTCTTCCCGGCCCACACCGACCGGATAGTCCTGGAAGGCAACGTCGACCCCACCAAGGTATGGGCCAACCAGGTGGCGAGCACCTGGGGCAAGGGCATGGCCGACCGGTTCCCCGATGCCGCCCGCGTCGCCGCGGCGCAGGCCACCACCCTCGAACTGGCACGAACGTCACGCAGGTGAACCACACCTACCTCACCCTCACCGACCGGCACGACCGCACGCCCGCAGTGATTCCCGGCGCATCGGTGCCGCTGGACGGGGCGCTGCTACGGAACATGACCTACGCCCTGCTTCTGCACAACAACACCCTTCCCACGCTCGCCAAGTTCTGGAAAGCCGCTGACGACCTGGCCCACGGCAGCACCACGGACTCCGACCTCGCGGTTCTCAAGGAGGTATTCGCCGCCACACCGATGTCCCCGGGCATCCCCGCGGATAACCAGGCCACCATGTTCATGGCCCTCACCTGCGGTGACGCCGAATGGCCGCACGAAGTCGAGGGCTACGGCCGCCCGCACCACCGCCGACCGCGAGAAGTGGCCGCTCACCGCGGGCATGCCCGCCAACATCTGGGCATGCGCCTACTGGGACAAGCCCGCTGAGGCGACTGTCAAGATCGTGAAGGGCGGCCCGAGCAACACCCTGATCCTGCAGAACCGCAGGGACAATGCCACCCCGTGGGAAGGCGGCGTCGGGTTGCACAAGTCCCTCGGCGACGGCTCTGCCCTCGTCGGCGTCGACAACGGCGGGCACTACGTCTACGGCGCGGGCTCAGCCTGCGCCGACAAGGCCACTGCCGGCTTCCTGACCACCGGCCACCTGCCGGACAAGGACGTCTACTGCACCGACGTCGCCCAGAAGTAGTCCGCCGGAACACGGTGCTCTCTGTCCGGCCTGCCGTCCGGGTGGAGTCGCCTCGGCGGGGCTGATGGAAGTCAGGGCGGTTGTGCACGTTCCGGGGTCAAGGCCCGCTCGTCGTTTCCCCGCACCCGCGGCCGGTGTGTGCCGGGTCGGACGGCGGACGGTACGTGTCAGGTGACTGCTTCCGCGGCCGGACGTGGGTCTACTCCTGGTGAGCGGCTTTTGTGAGGGGGCCCTCGATGAGGTCGCGGAGCTGGGAACGGGCGGTGATGCCCAGCTTGGGGAAGCTGCGGTACAGGTGTGAGCCGACCGTGCGGGGGGAGAGGAAGAGCTTTTCGCCGATCTCGCGGTTGGTCAGCCCGCGGGCGGCGAGTCCGATGATCTGCCGCTGTTGCGGGGAGAGTTCGGCGAGTGCGTCGGGGGTCGTGTCCGTGGCGTCGAGGCCGGCGGCCCGCGCTTCGGCCCGGGTCCGCTCTATCCACGGGCGGGCGCCCAGACGGCTGAAGGTCTCCAGCGCGTCCGTGAGCGGCTTCCGTGCCTCTGCGACGCGCCGACGGCGGCGCAGCCATTCGGCGAGGTCGAGCTGGGTTTGGGCACGCTCGAAGGGCCAGTGCGCGAGGACCGGATCGGCCAGGGCGGCCCGGAAGTGCGGCTCGGCGTCCTGGGGTTCGGCCAGCAGGCCGCGGGCCCGGCTGATCAGCGCGCGCAGGCGAGGTGAGGCGTCGGCGGCGAGGGTGCGGGCCGCACGCTCGACGACCCCGGCGGCGTCCTCGCGCCGTCCACAGCGCGCGGCGGCGGCCGCCAGCTCCGCGAGGGCCGGGTATGAGGCGTGGTAGTGCACGGGCGCCCCCTCCGGCGTGAAGACCGAACGGAGAAGCTCGTACGCGGTCCCGTACGCGCCGTCGGCGGCGGCCGCGGCGCCGAGTGCACGCCGGGCGTAGACGAAGACCGAACGGCTTTCCAGCGGGTCGATAAGAGCGAGCGCCTCGCCGGCCCGGCTGCGGGCCTCGGCAGTGTCCCCTTGGTAGGCCAGCACGGTGGCGTCGACGGCGGCCGCACACGCCACGGCGTGGTCGAGGCTGGCCGTCAGCCCGACGGCGGTGGTGCGGACGCAGGCCGCACGGGCCCGGTCCCACCTTCCTCGTTCCGTGTAGGCCCAGGCGACGGCGCCGCCGAGCCCTTCCGGTAGCTGACCCTGCGACTCCCAGCGGTCGAAGGCCTCGTCGAAGGCGCGGACCGCCTGCGGGGTCTCGTCCAGGAGCCACGCCATGACGCCGAAGGCGGTGAGCCGCTCCGGCTGCCCGCCGGCCCCGGCCGCCAACCGGGGAAGCAGGGAGACGAGCCGGTCACGATCGTCGAAGGGATTCGACACGGCCTTCACCCAGATACGCATGTCCGTCGAGGAGGGGTCCTCGGCCAGGTGCCCCAACAGCTCCTCGATGCGCCGGAGCTGGGTGTCCGCTCCGGAGTAGAAGCGCACCACGGCGGCACCGGTCAGCAGGTCCAGCGCGGCCGCAGGCCGGGAGACCGCCAGCTGCTCGACGGTTTGGACCAGCCGGGAGAAGACCACGCTATGGCGCACCGTCAGCACCGCCAGCCGGCCGGCCTGCACGGCGGCGGACGCCAGCAGTGCCGGGTCGTCCGTACGGGCACGGGCCGCGGTGGTCAGTTGCTCGACCCACGCGAGGTCCCCGGTGGACACGGCCGCCCCGGCGGCTTTGACCAGCAGCCGGGCGCTGTCCGCGCGCCGGGGGGCGAGGTCCGCCGCACGCTGGAGGGCATGGGCCGCCGCCGCGTGGCCGCTGCGACGGCGGGCCCGGTCGGCGGTCCGCTCCAGCTCCGCCGACACCGCCGCGTCCGGGCCGGAACAGGCGGCGGCACGATGCCAGGCACACCGGTCCGGCTCGTCCCGCACCAGCTCGGCCAGCGCGGCGTGCGCCTCCTTCCGCTCGCCCGCCGAAGCGGCGTGGTAGACAGCGGAACGGACCAGCGGATGGCGGAAGCGGAGGTCCCGGCCGGTCCGACGGACCAGCCCGGCCCGCTCGGCGGGCAGCCAGACGTCGTCCCCCGCGTCCGGCGGGCCGGCCGGGAACGCGAGCCCTGAGTCGATCCCGTCCATCGCGGCCAACATCACCAGAGCCCGCCTCCCGGCGGTGGGAAGACCGGCCAGCCGAGCGGCGAAGATCCTCTCCAGATGATCGGGCAGCGGGAGCGGACCTGCGAACGGAGACCCGGCGTCCGGGGCCCGCGCGGCAGCCGCCCGCGCCAGTTCCACGAGCGCCAGCGAATTGCCACCCGCCTGGTCGAGGATCCGTGTCCTCATGAGGCTGGTGAGGGGCGCCGGTTGCAGATCCAGCAGGCGGTTCGCCGCCTCGTCGTCCAGCGGTTCCAGGGCAATGGTCGGCGTACGGCGGTCGAATCCCGAGAGGCGGTCCCGGTCGCGGGCCGTGACCACCATCGTGACGGGTTCGCCTTCCAGCCGCCTGGCGGCAAAGGACAGCGCGTTCAGGGACGCACGGTCGAACCACTGCGCGTCGTCGAGCACCACCAACAGCGGCCGGGCGTCCCCCAGGGCCGAGAGCACGCTCAGCACCGCGACCCCGATCAGCATTGGATCGGGTGCGCCCGTAGGCCCGGAGACGGTCGGCCCCGTGCCGAAGGCGGTGTGCAAGGCCTTACTCTGCCGCTCCGGCAGCCGGTCCACCTCGGCCTGAACCGGCCTCAGCAACTGGTGCAGAGCGGAGAACACCAGGCTCGACTCGGACTCACTGCCCTCGGCGCGCAGCACCCGCATACCTCGCGTCTCGACCCGGCGCACCACGCGGTCGAGCAGTGCCGTCTTCCCCACACCCGTTTCGCCGACCAGCACCACCACTGGTTCGTTCGACGCCGGGTCCACTGCACGCAAAAGGCGTGACAACTCCGTGCCGCGGCCGACGAACGGCACATCCGGGTCCGCTTCCGGCCCGACGCCGTCACCGGAGCCGACTGTCTGCTCGTCCACGGGCTCTCCAGGAATCGTGGCTCTCCGGAGCACGAGCCTTTTCACTTGCCCGTCCCAGGTTACAAGCGCTCGGTTCCCGTGCCCGAGCCGTACGCACCGGTGCAGTCACGTGACGGATACCGCACGGGCCCTGACCGTTCCTACGGTCTTGGAGAACGCCTTTCCCTACCCGAGGATTTTTCATGAACCACATCACGCTCGGCGATGTCAGCATCACCCGGATATGGGAGTACTTCGGCCCCGTCGACATGACGCCCGACACCTTTTTCCCGGAAAGCCCGAAAGAGGTGTGGGACCAGAACACGTCATGGCTGGACCCACACTTCCTGGACGCGCGGAACAACATCGTCAACTCGGCCCTCCAGACCTGGCTGCTCCGCAGCGACGGCAAGACCATCCTCGTGGACACGGGCGTGGGCAACCACAAGGAACGCCCCTACGCGCCGGTCTGGAGCCACCTCAAGACGGACTTCCTGAGCAACCTCGCCCGGGCCGGCGTCACGCCCGAGGACGTGGACATCGTGATCAACACGCATCTGCACATCGATCACGTCGGTTGGAACACGTACCTCGACGACCGGACCTGGGTGCCCACCTTCCCCAACGCCACCTACCTGATGCCGAAGGACGACTTCGACTTCTGGAACCCGGCGAATGGCCACGAGCCGCTGCTCGGCCGCGGCAATCAGAACGTCTTCGAGGACAGCGTGGCCCCGGTGCACCGAGCCAGCCTGACCCAGTTGTGGGAGCACGGCCACCGCATCGACAGCAACCTCCGGCTGGACGCCGCTCCCGGGCACACCCCCGGATCCTCCGTGCTGACGCTGACCTCCGGGACGGACCGCGCGGTCTTCGTCGGCGACATGCTGCACAACCCGGTCCAGATCCTCGAACCGGACACCAACAGCTGCTTCTGCGAGGATCCTGCGGGCGCCCGCGTCACCCGCCGGAAAATCCTGGGCTGGGCCGCCGACAACAACGCGCTCGTCATCCCCGCACACCTGGGCGGTCACGGAGCCGCCGAGGTCATCCGCGAGGGTGACTCATTCGCCGTCAAGGGCTGGGCCCCCTTCGCCCCGTATTCCGAGCAGGCCTGAGAGCCGCAAGGAGGAGATCACTGTGAACCACCGTCCCGAGCCCCTCGTCACCACGCCCCAGGGTGTTGTCCGCGGCCTGCGCGGGGCCGACGCCCACACCTTCCTCGACATTCCCTATGCCGCGCCGCCCGTCGGCGCCGGCCGGTTCGCGTCGCCGCGGCCGCACGAACCGTGGGACGGCGTCCGGGACGCCACCGTGCCGGGACCCAACGCGCCGCAGTCCGAGCGGAAGCTCGGCAGCGTGGACATGGCCCCCTATTTCGGCGCCGGCTGGAGCCGGGGCGAGGACTACCTGACCGTCAACGTCTTCGCGCCGCCCACCGCGAGCGGCGGCCTGCCCGTCATGGTGTTCGTCCACGGTGGCGGATTCGTCGCCGGATCGACCCGGTCCGCGATGTACGACGGCTCCACCTTCGCCCGCGACGGCGTCGTCCTCGTCACCCTCAACTACCGGCTCGGCATCGCCGGGTTCCTGGACCTCCCCGGCGCGCCCGCCAACCGCGGTCTGCTGGACGTCGTCGCCGCGCTGCACTGGGTGCGGGACAACATCGCCGCCTTCGGCGGCGATCCGCGCCAGGTCACACTCTTCGGCCAGTCGGCCGGAGCGACCATCGTCGGCGGCGTCCTCGCCACTCCCGCCGCCCAGGGCCTCTTCCGCCGGGCCATCGTCCAGAGCGGCAGCGGCCTGGGGGCGTTCTCCCCCGAGCAGGCCGCCCGCGTCACACACGCGGCGGCGGAGGCCCTTGGCGTCGCCCCCGACGTCGACGCCTTCGCGGAGGTCTCCGACGAGCGTCTGGTCGAGGCGGCCTCCCGGCTCGCGGGCACCGACCTGCGGACCGAGACGCACTTCGATCCACTGATCGGCCTCAGCCCCTTCAGCCTGGTCCTCGACACCCAGCCCGCCGCGTCCGTCGCCGCCGGCCTCGGCGCCGACGTCGATCTGCTCGTGGGGACCAACTCCGAGGAGGCCCATCTCTACCTGGTCCCGGTGGGAAAGTTCGACACCACGACCGCCGCCGACGTCGACGACGTGGCGGTGCGCTCGCACCCTCACCCGGCCCAGCTGGTCGAGACCTACCGCTCGACACGCCCCGAGGCGTCCGCCGGGGAGCTGCGTTCCGCCCTCATGGGCGACGCGCTGTTCGGCGCGGGCAGCCGGGCTCTGGCGGGCGCCCACGCCGCCCATCCCCGGTCCACCACCTACGCCTACGAGTTCGCCTGGCGCTCCCAGGCCCTCGACGGACAGCTCGGCGCCACCCACACGGTCGAACTGCCCTTCGTCTTCGATCTCACCCGTCTCGCCGCACTGAACGGCCCCACTGCCCTGCTCGGCCCCGCGCAGCCCCCGGCGGATCTCTCCACCCGCGTGCACGAGGCCTGGATCCGTTTCGCCAGGACCGGCGACCCCGGCTGGGACCCCTACGACAGTGAGCGCAGGACCACCATGCGTATCGACGCCGACTGGACCCAGGTCCACGACCCCCGCCGCCGCGAACGTCAGGTCTGGAGCTGACCGCTCGTGCGTGTCATGGCTCCCCCCACTTCGAGGGGAGCCATGACCAGAACCGTCATCACCACCGAGCACGCCCCCGTCCTGGCAGCAGCACCGCTCGCCCAAGGGCATCCGCAAAGCCCCACCCCGCGGGTCTCCGGGCAACTGCCGCTCGACCCGGGCAGCGCCGACTTCGTCGGCACCACGGTTGCCGAGCAGACCGCGCAGACGCTGCGCAGCGTCGCCGCCGTACTGGAGGCGGCGGAGCCGACTTCACGTCGCGGTGCACCAGCCCCGCCGCGTGCAGCTCGGCCAGCGCCTCCGTCATCCCGGCGGCCACCCACCGCAACGCGTCCGCGCCGAGCGTTCCGCACCCCACCAGTTCCTTGGGCGACGGCGTTGGCTCGTACTGCTGCGCCATCCACGGGCACCGCCGCGTGTGGATCGGCGTCCACGACACTGCGGTGTCTGCGGTGTGCACCCCCGCCCCCGCCGGGCCAGCGTGACCTCCCGCGTGAAGCGCCTGCGGTCGTCCACGCCCGGTGAACCAGGTGATCTCGTTGGTCTTGTCGGGCACCCGTAGCTGAGTGACGGCTCGGCGCCGGTCATCGCGGCCAGCAGGTGGGCTGCGGGCACCTCGCCGTGGCGGGAGCCCCGGGCGGCCTTGCCGTCCACGGCCACCGCGTCCGACACGGCGGGACCGGTGCCGGTCGGATCGGCCAGTCCGCCGGGGCAAGCCGGGCCGATAACCCGGCGGACCGTGGCGGCGCTCGGGTGACGCGCACGCCCAGTGCACCCACGGCCCGGGCGCCCAGGCGGGCCAGGGCGTGCTGTGGAGCGTTCGAGGCCCATTGGCCGATGGCCGCGTACGAGCGCGCGCCAGCGACCACTGCCTAGCCGGCGACCAGCAGCACTGCCACGAACGGGTGACGCGCCCCTCGGCGTCGACGCGGATCGGGCAGCAGTCGCAACCGCTCTGCCAGTGACAATTTCGCCACGCCGTCCAGCGCGGGCAACTTGATCAGGCAGACGGCGCCAGGCTGACGGCACATCGAAACTCCGGCGGTTCAGGGAGACTCGGCAAGGACACCTTGCCCAACCGGAGCTTCGTTGCGTTCGTGACGGCCCGGACCAGTTGCCGGGTGGGGTCTGGCGTGCTGCGCCGGGCCCCACGCAGGTGGTCGGGTCAGGAGTCGCCGTTGAGCATGGCGGCGGTCAGCCTCAACAGCGTCCTGGTGGTCGCTCCAGCTCTCCCGCAGGTGCTGCGCGGCAGGAAGGACCAGCGGGTCAGGAAGGATCGGGACGGCACTGTACTGGCTTCCTGCGGAATAGCACTCGCTCAGCACCGCGCAGTCCCCAGCGAACCACGCGCCGCCGACCTGACGGAAGCAGGCATCGAGGACCACGGGCACAGAGCCGATCTCGTCACGAAGAAGATCGAGATCTCGCAGATCCTCGGCCGTGAGCGGTTCCCGGACGGGCATGAGGCACGAGTCCGAGGTCGGTCGGTTGCTCCGCGAGACGGTCCACATGGCGTGCCTCCCTCTGCATCGTCGCGAACGCCACGCCTCGGCAGTCCTCGTCGAGCGCGTCTGGGACCGGGCCGAGACGGCGCAGGTCCGCCCAGACACCGTTGTGGTCACCGCTGATGTATCGCTGCGTAAAAGAAGTCACGGAAACACCCTCCCCAACATCAGGGTGCCTGCGGCCGGCGGTCCGCCCCCATGGGACGAGCCCGTTCTCGCAAGCCGACCGGAGCTGAATGCGGGCGGCAGATTCCGGGAGCCGCGCACACGTGGAAACCGTGCGCAGTGGGCAGAACGCAGGGGCGGGCCCGATCAGTTGGCCGACGTGTTCCGTGTCATCTCGGCTACCTCGGTCATGGCGCGGTGTCTGAGATCGCCGAACAGCTGCATCGTGACGGCGGCCAGGACGTCGTCCCCACCCACAGTCCGCCCGTCCCCGCGGCGGGTGGGCAGGGCGAGGAGAGGCTCCTTGAGCAGCGGGGCCGGGGCTGGTTCGCCCGGCACCACCAGACTGACCGTCCCGAACCGCTTGACCACGCCCTCGCGGACGACCTTGGCCGCGTCCCGGGCCAGGGCCGTCAGGAAGACGCTTGCGATTCCATCCAGGTCGCGGACCACCGCCGGGACTGCCCTCACCCCCCGGCTCCCCAACAGCCTTCTCACCCCGGCCTCGAACCGGTGGGCGCCAGCCACACCAATCGGTGTACGCGCCCCGCGGCGCTCACGGAGAGACACGAGCGCACCATCGGCGTCGCGCACCTCGCCCATCAGGCCGTGGAAGGTCGGGCTGTGCAGGTACCACGCCGTTCCCACCTCCACCTCGACGTTCCGGTCGATCGCCGAGGTGGAGGTCCTTGGGAGTCAGCCTCTTCCTGGCCTCCTCGGCCGCCGCGCTTCTCGCGCCGTCGATGATCTCCGTCAGCACGGTCCGCGTCACCGACGCGGCGGCCCACGCGGCCGGTCGGGAGACGTGCAACGAGGTCACGTCCCTGAACACCGCTTTGACGAGCTGAGGCTTGAACGGCAGGTCGGTCACCACGGAAACGGTCTGCGGACCGTTGCGCTCGGTGCGTAGGGGTTGTGCGGTCATCGAAGAATGTGCTTTCTGCTGTCGGAGGTGTCAGTGGTCCATGCCGCACCGGGCGGCGAGACCACAGAGTTCTGCGGAGGGCGACGAGCCGGCGCAGGGCCTGCCGAGCAGGGCCGTCGGCACACAGAGGTGCAGGCGGCCCCGCCCGGATTCTCGGCGTTCCGGCGACCGGGCGTGCGGCAGGGGGAGCCACCCGGGCGACGCGCTGTGGTGCGGCGCCGTGCCGGTCAGGCGACCTGGTACCTGCCGACTTCCAGGAAGTGGCGCAGTGCTTCGGGTGTGTTGTCGTCGAGGGCGGCGCTGGCTGCCGCGCGCAGGGCCGGGCTGTTGGACGGGTCGGCGAGGATGCGGGCGATGGCGACGCGGTCGTCCTCGGCTTGGGCGATGCGGTAGCCGGTCTCCAGCCAGGCGCGGATCGCGTCGGAGTCGTTGGCGTCCAGGAGGACGTTGACCTCGGCGATGACGCGCCGACCGCTGTCGGGGTCGGCGAGCAGGCGCGTGATGGCGACGCGGTCGTCCTCGGCCTGGGCGATGCGGTAGCCGGTCTCCAGCCAGGCGCGCATTGCCTCGGGGTCGTTGGCGTCCAGGAGGGCGTTGGCTTCTCGTGCCACACGCCGGCCACTGTCCGGGTCGGCGAGGATCCGGACTATGGCCACCCTCAGGTCGTCGGCGTCCGGCTCGTCCGCGGACGAGCCCACCGCGGGCACCGTCACCGCGGTCGGTGCCGCCGTGGCGGCGAAGGCCGGGGTGGTGAGCAGGAGGGCCGGGGCAAGGATGCCCGCGGCGATGCCGGGCGCTACGCGATGCAGTCGCAAGGGAAATGCTCCTCTTCTTTTGCTACGGAGGTGAGTTGAGGACGCCCCAGGGCGTTCACTTCGGTGATGCTGCCACCTGGGTCTGACAGTGGCAGTCGCCCCGTTGCAGTCGCAGGGCGCCGTCGTCGCGGAGGTGGCCGGTGTTTCATGGCGACGCGCCTTCGAGAAGGGTGGCCTTGAGCGCGGCTCGCGGCTGTCGGGGCATGATCGGGGCGAGACGATTCCTGAGGGCGGTCGGTGTGTTGAGGGCAAGCGGGTTCTCGGTGGCGGGTAACCCCAGCAGGTGCAGGTCAAGTTCGCCGTAGGCCCGGTGCCCGTGCACGGTACCGGCAGGCACCCAGATGGCGCGCGTGCCCGGGGCGACCCAGGATCCCTCGCTGGTCGTGACAGCCAACACCCCGCGGCCTGCATAGAGGATCTGGTGGTCGTCGTGCCGGTGGGCGTCGATCGAGCCGCCGGACGCCAGCGACTGGGTGCGGGTCAGGGCTACAGGGTCGTGGCGGGCCGGGGAGCCGGTCGTGCTGCTGCACGGCTTGGCCGGTCATGCGGGTGAGTGGGAGGTGGTGGCCTCGCGGTTGATTGCCCGGTATCAGGTCGTCGCGGTCGATCAGCGCGGGCACGGCGCGAGCGAGCGTCATCCGTACGCGCCGACATCCACCTCAACCTGCTCCAACTCGCCAGCAGCATCATCTGCTTGAGACGACCCCGAACTTCATCTTGAAACGATCAGTAAGGGCAGGCCGCGGCCGTCGTCCGCCAGGTGAACCTTGATGGTCAGCCCGCCTCGGGACCTACCAAGCGCCTGGCCAGGCGTCGGACGTGGCGAATCTTCCAGTTCTTCCTGAGCGGTACCCCCTTTTTACGGGCGCCGACGACGTGCTGGTGGGCACGGTTGATGGTGGAGTCCACCGACACGGTCAACTCCCCCGCGCCCACCGCGTCATCTTTGACTTGCCTGTGCTCCAGCAGTTTCGCCCAGGTTCCGTCCGCCTCCCAGCGGACGAAGCGTTCGTAGACGGTCTGCCAGGGACCATAACGCTCAGACAGGTCACGCCAGGGTGCTCCGGTCCGCAACCACCAGAGCACGCCGTTCACCGCCTGGCGGAGGTCCCGCCATGCCGCCCGCGACCAACACGCGGCAGCAGCGGGCCTATCCGCTCCCACGCCATAGCTTGTTGGACCCGTCGAAAAATACTTCGACATCGGTCGCGTGATCGGGGACGCTTCGCGCGATGACCAGAATCGACGACACACCGCCCGCGTGGGACGAGCGCACCCAGCTCACCACGTTTCTCGACTACACACGTGAGACCGCCCGCGCCAAGTGCGATGGCGTCTCCGCGGAGAACGCCCGCAAGGCGCTCCTGCCGGGCTCACCGCTGATGACCATGAGCGGGTTGATCAACCACCTCCGCTGGGTCGAGTACTACTGGTTCCAGGTGGTCTTCCTGGGCGAGGAAGACCGGGGCCCCTGGACCGATGAGGACCCCGACCGCGAGATGCGTATCGCTGTTGACTTCCCGCTCACGCAGTTGCTCGACGAATACGCCGAACAAAGCGCTCACTACCGCGACCTGGTCACCGGGAACAGCCTGGACAACCAGGCCAAGGGAACCATCCGCAACGGCCTCCACGTCGACCTGCGCTGGATCCTCCTCCACCTCACCGAGGAGACGGCCCGCCACAACGGCCACCTGGACATCCTGCGTGAAATGCTCGACGGCCAGACCGGCGACTAGCTTGACGCTGTCGGGGATCTTGTTTCCTTTGGGCGGCGACACAGACGGGTGCCACCCGAATCCAGGCCGTGGCCAGGATCCTCGACAGCGTCAGGCGCCAATGGGCCGGTGTGCGAGTGAGCACCAGTGGGCCGAACCCATGGGCCGACGCGCCCCAGGATCAATCGTGGGGCAGCCCGTCAGGCGGGGGCCAGGTGTGGAGGGCGGCGTCTGCGACCTGTTGGAGTTCGTCGCGGGTGGCGCCCATGGCCGTCTGGACTGCGATGCCGTTCGCCATGGTCATGAGGTAGCGGGCAAGGGTGTCCGGGTTTGCGCCGGCGGGCAGGTCGCCCTCGTCGACGGCTCGTTGGAAGCGGTCGTGAAGGTGTGCCCGGTTGTCGTCGCGCCATGCGGCTAGCGCGTCGCCGGCGCTCTGTCCGAGGTGGCCCGCGGCCAGGAAGCCCTGGACGCCGAGGCATCCGGCCGGACAGCCGGCCTGGGTGGAGGCACGGACGGAGCCGGTGAGGTAGGCGGTGGCCACCTCCCGGGCAGTGGGCTCCCGCAGTGCGAGGGCGCTGTAGGAGGCGGGGCCCTCGGCGTAGCGTTCCAGGGCCTTTCGGAAGAGGTCCTCCTTGTTGCCGAAGGCTGCGTACATGCCGGTCTTGGTGATCCCCATGGCGCGGGTCAGGTCGGTGAGGCTGACGGCGTCATAGCCGTGTTCCCAGAAGACGATTATGGCCCGTTGCAGGGCAGGCTGGCCCGATCGTGGCCAAGCACCGCAACGGGCCGACCGCCACGCTCACCGTCGCGTTCCAGGGCCACTACAGCCGCTTCGTGGACATGGGTAAGACTTGAGCCACCCAGCTGTAGGGTTTCAAATTTCGTGTCGGAATCTCACTGTGTCGCATGCGGCGCGTGTCGGTTCTCATCCAATCGAGACATCCGCTCGGCACCGCGGACGGCTTCGGTATCCGGCCCGTGCTGCGGGAGATGGCCCGCGAACTGGCCGGACACGGTTATTACGTGCTCGTCCCCAACTCCTTCCACCGGCACGGTCCGGCACCGTTGGTGGAGCTTCCCGAGTACATCGGAGAAGAGGTGCGGCCCGCGGTCTTCGCCCAGCTGATGCCCCTGATCGAGGCGCACACCGTTGAACGTGTCCTGAGCGACGCCGACGCCTACCTCAGGTTCCTCACCACCCAGCCCGAGGCCGGCGCCGGACCGGTCGCGGTGACCGGCTACTGCATAGGCGGCCTCTACGCCATGCGCACCGCCGCGGCCCACCCCGACCACGTGCCTGAGGCCCTCGGCGAGCTCAACCAGGCCCTGGACGCGGCAAGCGTCGACCACACCTCCGAGATCTACCCCGGCACCCTCCACGGCTTCACCATGTCCGACATCGACGCTTTCAGCGCCTCCGGGTTGAAGCGCCACTGGGATCGCCTGCTCCCCCTCCTGGACCGCACCCTGGCCAACAGCTGAGACTCCAGCCCGGAAACCAAGACTGAAACGGCCAAGACCAACAGACGGCATGGCGGGCCACACCAATGTCTCCATGGCCGTGGCCCGCCTGTCTCGCGAACGAGACTTCCGTAAAAGCCAGGTCGCTTGAGAACAGGCCTTGACCCCGGATGTGGGACACACGAGACACTGGATCCTGAGGATCTGAGAACGGACATCTCGTGGTCATGAAGAACTACCCGCCACAGTTCAAGGCGGACGCGGTCGCGCTGTACG
>NZ_JBIBZU010000040.1:0-24804 GCF_043088245.1 Streptomyces sp. NPDC014623
GGCGGCGGCCGGTCGGTGATGGTGGTGCGGTGCCGGCGGCGCAACCGGACCCCCTCGATCCCCAATGCCCGCATGATCCTGGCGACCCGCTTGTGATTGACCGCCTCGCCGCCCGTGGGGCGCCTCCCACATGAGGCGGCCCTGACAGCGCGGTGAATTCTCGTGGTGAGGTGGCGTGGTGAGTTTCGGAAAACTCACCACGGCAGGCCAGAGGCGACAGACGCTGCTCACCACGAGGCAACCGCGGCACCCGGGACCCGCCTGGTCCGCCGGAGCCCGCCGTGGCGCGCTCCCACGGCTGACAGCGACTTCGACGGCCCGGAGGATTCCGGTGTGGCATGGGCTCGCCCCTGGCGTCTCGGGCCCGTCAGGTGCCCGGAGCGGTAGTTCCGTCGCCGGTGCCAGAAACCGGCCTCCCGTTCCGGGCACGGACACCCTGGCACACGCAGGGCCGCAGCGCGGTCGACAGCAAGGGCGACTTCGAGGGCGAAACGCGGTCGGCGTGAAGTCCCGCAACCATCCCGACACCATGACCGGCGCCATCGCCGATCGGACGAGGGCTCGGTGAGCGACGCACTCACCACGGCAGTTCAGATGCGTTGGGTTGTGGTGAGTATGGGGTCGTGCCGGCGAGGAGTGGTCGCCGGTACGACCCGTAAGGGCTGCCCGCCCGGGCTGAGTGGGCCTGGCGGGGGTGTGCTTGCCGTGGTGAGTTTCTCGGGTACTCACCACAGCAGCGCTGGGAGCTGTGGCTTCCGGAGCTAGATGGTGGTGCTCCGGAAGCCACAGCGAGTCGGACGCTTCCTGCCGGCCGGGCAGAGCGAAGCGTCCAGCCGCTATCACCCTTACCTCTTGGCATCTGCCGCGGGCGCCGCCACGCGTGAGAGAGGCGCACACATCACCGGCCCGGTCCTCGGCCGCCTCTGCCTGCACACCCAGGTGCGATCTCTCGGTTCTGTGACAGTGAGGGCTTGTGCGTTAGCGCAGGTCAGCGCCGGTTTCCCGGGTGGAGCGAACTGTCATGGGTGTGAGAGATCGCGGCGATTCCGCTGCCACGGGGCGGTACTCGCGCAGGTGGCGCACTGACACGAAACCGAGAGATCGCACTTTGTCTTCCTCGGGGCGTTCCCCGTATACGTGGGACGCCCCACGGGCGTCACCGAGGTAGACGAGGGCAATCTTCGCGTTCCCGTACACGTGGGCTGCCCCGGCGTGGCGGCTTATTTCAGGGGCGATCTTGTGGAGTGTGCGGCGGAGTGCCGGTTCGGTGGACGAGGATGGGAGGTCTGTGACTGCCATCCGAGAGTGGTGGCCGGTTTGGTGGTGAGGAGGCCTGGGTGCGGTTACTGACTCCGGCGGGCACGACCGGGTGAGGACCCCCAACCCCAGTCGTTCCAATCGCGATACCAGCACACCGCTTCAACCGCCCGGCTCCCGTAAAAGCAACGGCATTGCCATGCGTTCGACAGGGGGAGAAAGTCATGCCAACTCCGGAGGCCGGGCGCCCCATTGCGGGGCCACCAAGAAGGTAATGGGGAAGGGGGATCTACGGGCGGGGCCGGCCCCGTAGGCGATCGGGCCCGGTGAACGGGCCGACGGATAAGGGGACGACGGGCCCCGGTGGGGAGCCCTCGCCGTTGTGGGTGTGTGACTCGCGTTGTGCGAGTGTCGATCGGCGTGGAGTGCAGCGTCAAGAGGGGGAGGGGAATGGGCGACGGGTCGAACGACATGGCGCGGATTCTCGCCAATATCCGCAGGTGAGGCGCGATTCGGCGTCCCGTTCGAGCGGTTGGACGAAGGCGCTCGGTGGGGGTCACGGCCTGAGGGGCGGCGGCCGCCGCGTGATGTGGAGTGCGCGGGAAACCTTGCCGGAACCAAAGCTGTCGGAACCGTTGACGCGTACAGGTCGGGTGCCTATGTTCTGGTCGAAGTTACGTACATCGTCCGGTATATCGAACGTGACGTAGCCGGTGGCTGTCAGCTGCCCGCTGTCGAAGGGGACTCGCTTTGTTCCGCACACGCTACTGGTTCGCCTTCATGGCGGCGCTGCTCGTCATGCTCTCCCCGGTGGCCACGCAGCCCGCCGCGGCCGCCGAGGGGCGTCCGTACACGAACCCCGTCAAGTCGCAGAAGGGCGCCGATCCCTGGCTGGAGTACTACAACGGCCACTACTACCTGGTCACCACCTCCTTCACCGGGGTGCTGACCATGCGCAAGTCGCCCACGCTGGCCGGCCTGTCGACGGCCCCCAGCGTCCAGGTCTGGAGCGACACCACCTCCACCCGCAACACCAATTTCTGGGCGCCCGAACTGCACTTCGTCGACGGCCGCTGGTACCTCTACTACTCCGCGGGGCAGGGCGGTGTGGCCTGCTGCGACTCCCAGCGCACCTACGTCCTGGAGAGCGCGGGCAGTGATCCCATGGGCCCGTACACCTACAAGAACCAGCTCACCGGTTCGAACCTCAGCCCAGGCGGCTGGCTGATCGACGCCAGCGTGCTGCGCCACGGCGGCAAGCTGTACCTCCTCGGCAGCGGGTCCGTCAACGGCAGCAAGCAGAGCCTGGTCATCGCCCCGATGAGCAACCCGTACACGGTCAGTGGCTCCACCTTCACCGTCATCTCCAGTCCCACCCTGAGCTGGGAGACGCAGGGCGGCACGGTCAACGAGGGGCCGGAGCCGCTCTACCACAACGGCAAGACGTTCGTCGTCTATTCGGCGAGCGCCTGCTGGGGCCCGGATTACAAGCTCGGCCAGCTCGAACTGACGGGCAGCGACCCTCTGCGGGCCTCCTCCTGGACCAAGAAGCCCACACCCGTCTTCTCGCGGAACGACTCGGCAGGGGTGTACGGCCCCGGTCACAACGGCTTCTTCACCTCGCCCGACGGCACCGAGAACTGGATCGTCTACCACGCCAACGACTCGGCCTCGGACGGCTGCGACAACGGCCGCACCACGCGCGCCCAGAAGTTCACCTGGAACGCCGACGGCACCCCGGACTTCGGCGCCCCGGTCGCCCTGGGCACCACCCGGCCCGGCCCGTCCGGAGAGACGGCCGCCACGCCGACGGCGTACACGCTGGTGAACCGCAACAGCGGCAAGTGCCTGGACGTCACCGGCGGCAACGCCGCGGACGGCACCAACATCGCACAGTGGACCTGCGGCGGCGGGGCCAACCAGAAGTGGCGGATCGAGGACCTCGGCAACGACACCAGCCGGCTCGTCAACGTCGCGACCGGCAAGGTCATGGACACGGCCGACTGTTCCGGCGCCGACGGTGCCGATCTGCGGCAGTGGTCCTGGCTCGACAACAACTGCCAGAAGTTCCGGCTCGTGTACACGGCCTCGGGTGACTACGTGCGGATCGTCAACGAGAGCAGCGGCAAGGTGGCCGACGTCGCGGACTGCGGCACGGCGAACGGCGCCGACGTACGGCAGTGGACCTGGCTGAACAACACCTGCCAGCAGTGGCAGCTCAAGCCGGCGGCATGACGGCCGTGAAGGAGACGAAGACAGTGCGACGATACGACATCACCAGGGTGATCATGGCTCTGTTCGCCACGCTGGCCATCCTGGCCACCGCCACCCCCGCACACGCGGCGGCCCCCGCCTCACCGGCGGTGACCTTCACCAACCCGGTCGCCGAACAGCGCGCCGACCCGCACATCTTCAAACACACGGACGGCTACTACTACTTCACCGCGACGGCCCCCGCGTACGACCGGATCGTCATGAGGCGGGCCACCACCCTCCAGGGGCTGTCCACCGCAGCGGAGACGACTATCTGGAGCAAACACGCCAGTGGTGACATGGGCGCACACATCTGGGCGCCCGAGATCCACTTCATCGACGGCACCTGGTACGTCTACTTCGCCGCCGGGTCGACGAGCGACATCTGGAAGATCCGGCCATACGTCCTGGCGACCGGCGCGGCCAACCCGCTGACGGGCACCTGGACCGAGAAGGGCCGCATCGCCCTTCCGCTCGACACCTTCTCCCTCGACGCCACCACCTTCGTCGTCGGCTCCACGCGCTACCTCTCCTGGGCTCAGAACGACCCGGCGGTCGGCAGCGGTACCAACCTGTACCTCGCCAGGATGTCCAACCCGTGGACCATCAGCGGCACCCCGGTCAGGATCTCGACGCCCACGCACTCCTGGGAGACCGTCGGCCACCGGGTCAACGAGGGCCCGGCGGTCATCCAGCGGGGTGGCAGGGTCTTCATGAGCTTCTCGGCAAGTGCCACCGACAGCAACTACTGCCTGGGCCTGCTGACCGCCGCCGCCGGCGCCGACCTGTTGAACCCCGCCTCCTGGACCAAGAACCCGAACCCGGTCTTCACCAGCAACACCGCGACCGGCCAGTACGGTCCCGGGCACAACACGTTCACCACGTCCGAGGACGGGAAATCGGACGTACTCGTCTACCACGACCGCAACTACAAGGACATCAGCGGCGACCCGCTCAATGACCCCAACCGCCGGACGCGCTACCAGAAGCTCTACTGGAACGCTGACGGGACCCCGAACTTCGGCATTCCGGTCGCCGACGGAGCCACTCCCGTCCGCTTCTCCTCCTTCAGCTTCCCCGACCGCTACATCAGGCACTGGGAGTTCCGCGCCAGGCTGGAAGGAAACGTCACCAACCTCGCGGACTCGCAGTTCCGCGTCGTGTCCGGTCTCGCCGGCAGCGGCACCGTCTCCCTCGAATCGGCCAACTTCCCCGGTTACTACCTCCGCCACAAGAACCACGAGGTGTGGGTCGAGAAGAACGACGGCAGTACCACTTTCAAGGGCGACGCCAGCTTCCACCGCCGTTCGGGCCTGTCGGACACGGCCTCCGGGGTCTCCTTCGAGTCGTACAACTTCCCCGGCCGCTATCTCCGCCACTACGACGGCCTGCTCGTGACACAGCCCGCGGCGACGTCGGCCGCCAAGGCAGACGCGACGTTCCACGCCCAGTAGGAGGCACCGGCCGTCCGCTGCCGATCGGGAGCGGACGGCCGCGCGAGCGTGCGAAGCGCGGCGAGGAGCCGGGAACGGCAGGAGGAACCGCGCTCGCGGATCGGCCGGGTCGGTCGGGCTCGACCGCACGCGGAGGTGCCCCCGCCCGTGGCCCGAGTTCCACCGGTCGGGGGGCTCCGGTAGCCGCGTGGGTCACTTCTCCGCGGAGGTCAGGCGCGAGCGCCGCAGGCCGTACGGGCTATCACCGCTGACCGCGCCGTCCAGGAGACGGTCCAGGGTCCCGAGCTGGCTCCACGCCTCCACGGTCGCGACCACGACGATCTCGATCCGGTGACCGGAGCGCCGGTACGCCGCCGATGCTCTCCGAAACTCGTCCGCATCGGCGAGGGCGGACTCGACGACCGCGTCGAACCGCCGCGCGCGGACGCACTCCTCGACTTCGGCCTGCCAACGGCCGGTGTCCGGCCGTACCTTCGCGCCTGCGGTACGAATGTCGGCCGCCAACGCCGCGGTGTAATGGCGGTGGGCGGCCTTGTAGAGGTCGCGGCAGACCCGCACCGCGCCGCCCCGGCGGTCGAGCGCGGCCTGAATCCAGTCCGCGATCTCCGTCTTCCCCGCTCCGGGCTGACCACCGACGATCACCACGACCGGGTGCTCCTGGGATACGGCGCCCTTTGTGGCCGCGGGCAGGATCACGTGCTCCAGGACGTCCTGGCTCTCGCGTGCTGAGAGCACGGCGTAAGCGTCCAGGTTTTCCACGGGGCCTCCAGGCCCGGTCGGTGCGGTGGCGGTCAGTAGTCGTCGCGTTCGGAGGGCGGTCCGTACTCCTCGATGAGGCCGCAGGTGCACGTGTCGCTTTCGTAGGACGCCTTGTCGCATTCGTCGTGGTGGGTCCGCTGCGGCGGACCTGCCGGCGGTGCGGACTGTAGGGCGGGCTGCGCCGGGGTGGCTTCGATGGCTGGTGGCGGTCCGGCCCAGTCCATGCCCAGCTTCGCGAGTGCGGCTGTCCGCGATTGGCCATTGTGATCAGTGGGCGGTGGCCTGGCCTGTGCTGATCAGTTTGGTGTGTGGCTGAGGGCACGTGATGGTGATGCGTCCATCGTTGCAGTTGCTGCGAGCGCTGGCCCTGGGCTGGGTATGAGCTGCGGGTTTGTCAGTTTGCTGGTGGGGTGATCAGGTCGTGTCATCTGCGCTGCGCATGGTTTAGGTTCAGTGATCGTTGTTATGCGGCGGAGCTTGGGCGACCGTCTTTGTCTGAGTAGGACGTAGCGGCGGGCAGACTCGAATGCGCCTGATCGGGGACAGCGGCGGCGTGGGTCAGCGACCCGTTGGCTGGATTACCGGACGGCACGGGGCCGTAGCGATGTGACCTGGGAGGGCTGCAGGTCGTTATGGCGAGGTGATGCGGCGTGGGCCGGTGACGCGTACGGCGGGTAGATCGTCTCGGTCTTCGTCGCCGGCAAGTGCGTCGGCCGGCAGGCGGCGGTAGTGGTGGAGCAGAGCTGCCACCTGCTCGGGCTCGACCCCGATGGCTGCCACCAGCGCGGCCAGTAGTTCGGCGCGGGAGGTGCGTTCGCCGGCTGCTGCGGCCGCGCGGACCAGGATATTCAGCCTGCGGTCGATGTCCTCGGGCCAGAGCACCGAGGTTGTGCGGCGCCGCTGATGGCACAGCAGCTCCATGGCTCCTCCTCAGTGACAGCGGGTGTATATCAAATATATATTGCGTGCATGGTGACGCTGCTGCAAGACCGTAAGGCCTCCTCGCGATCCGGCTCCGTGCCGGGAACGGTGCGGGTCGCGGGCCGGGAACTGCGGCCGACGCCGGTCTTCGACACCTACTGGTGTTTCGCTTCTGCTCGGCAGGCCATCTACGAGGCCCGTCTGGCCCGGCGGGCCCAGCCGTGGACCGATGATCCGATCCTGGCCGGGCACCGGTTTACCAACTGCTACCGCGCCGCTGACCGGGTGAGCCAGGCCGTGATCGGCGACGTGATCTACCAGGGCCCGCAGGAGTGGGAGGACGTGTTCTTCCGTACGCTGTTGTTCAAGATCTTCAACAAGGAGTCCACCTGGCGGCTGGTTTCGCGCGAGGTGGGGGAGGTGCGCTGGGAGGCGTACGACTACCGGGTTTACGACCAGGTGCTGTCAGCCGCATTCGGCCGGGGGGAGCGGTTGTATTCGGCTGCCTACATCGTGCCTCCGCCGCAGCTGGGTGAGGAGCGCAAGCACCGTAACCATCTGCGGCTGCTGGAGATGATGATGACGTCCAGGGCTCCGGAGAAGGTTCTGAGCGCACCCACGCTGCGGGAGGCTTACGAGGTCCTGCTGGGCTATCCGGCCATCGGGCCGTTCCTGGCATATCAGTTCGTGATCGACCTCAACTATGCGGCTGAGATGTCGTTTTCGGAGATGGACTTTGTTGTTCCCGGCCCTGGAGCGCGGGACGGGATCCGCAAGTGCTTCGGTCCGGCGGCGGATGGCATCGAGGCCGAGGTGATCCGATACATGGCCGATACCCAGGACAAGCATTTCGCCCGTTTGGGGCTGCCCTTCTCCGGCTTGCGGGGGCGCCCGTTGCAGTTGATCGACTGTCAGAACCTTTTCTGCGAGGTCGACAAGTACGCGCGCGTCGCCCACCCGGACATCGCTGGCATCAGCGGCCGCAGCCGCATCAAGCAGATCTACCGTTCCTCGGCGGCCCCAGTGCCGGCTTGGTTCCCGCCCAAGTGGGGCCTTAACAGCCCCTGCTGACGGGGCTTCCTACGCTGCCAGGATTGGGGTGCCGCTCAGTAGCGGCCGTATGGCGGTGATCGGTCCGTCCAGGTGGGCGTGCCCGGCCACTACGGTCAGCGTGCCGGGGGACAGGTGGGCCTGGTTTGCGATGTAGGCCAGGAGTCTGCCCAGGCCCAGGTAGTTGCCGTATGCGCGTTCGAACATGTAGTGGCTGCGGTACAGCGCTGCGGCGTGCACTCGACTGTCGCGGTCCAGTTGGAAGGAGACGTGGCTCAGACAGGGAAAGCCGCGGTAGAGGTTGTCGCGGTCGGCGGCATGCACGAGCAGTTCGGCCGGCAGGTCGCCGTCGGTGGGGTGCGCGAGGTCGGCTTCGTAGGCGGCGGTCATCGGCCCTTTGCCCGAGGCCTGCTTGCGCAGGCGGCTGATGATGTTGCCGATCTGATCGATGTCGGTCTTCTTCGCGCCAGGATAGGCGACCAGGCGGCCGAAGTAGGTGCCGTGGGCGTTTCCCGGGAACTTCTTCAGCCGTGCGTACATGGCGCGGTATCGGGCCACGAGGTCGGCGTGGTCGGCGGCTCGGGCGGCGAGGCCAGCCGGGAAGATGGTGCCGGCCACGGTGTCGATCGGCTCATGCCGTTTGGCGGTGCGCAGCCGGTCCAGTTCTGTGCGGAAGCCAGGGTCATCTGTGGTGGGGTCGGTGATGCGTACGACTGTGTGCAGGCCAGTTCGCGATGGGTTGTCTTTGCGGTCCAGGGCATTGCAGGCGGCGATCCAGGCGCGGGTGACATCACGGCCGCTGACATCGAAGCTGATCATGATTTTCCTCCTGGCACGGTCGACAGGTCAACAAGGAGTTCAGCGGAGAAGGTGCGTCAGTCCAGCCAGACGTCGTGCACACCAGCGCGAGGTGAATCACGTACGACCGTCAATTGCATGGGCTCGTCCAGGCCGGGTGCCGACACCTCCAGCACGGCGGATCCGCAGAACTCGTCGGTCATCACCGCCGCCTCGACCTCGGCCGCTTGCCCAGCACCGGTCCACCGGGCCAACCCTTTGGGCAGGGAGATCAAGGAGGCCTCCTCCTCTTGAACGATCAGCACATCACCGACATCGGCGTGCACCTGCTGCAGATGGGATGCAGCGGTGACGACATGAACGTGAGCGTCCGCGGGCAGGGATGTTCCGCCCGCCAGGGAGCTGCGGAGCGCGGCCGGAGAGATCTTCGCCCACTGGCGGGCCCGGTCCGCTCCCAGCAGGCGAAGGTTCTGCATCTGCCGCACAGTGCCCGTATAGGAGGTGCCCAGCTCCCTCGCCAGCTGATACACGTGCTCCGGGCTGGTCGGCTGTCCCTGGCAGATCCGGTCGAGCCCTGCGAGGACCGCAGGGCGTGGCATGAGGAACCAGGCGGCGAACGCCTCTGCGGTCTTCTCTTCGTCCGGCCAGCTGCCGTTGCCCCAGCGCAGTGCCGGACTGAGGTCGTCATCGGCCGCGCTGCGGTGCCGCAGCTGGTGATGCCCGAGCTCGTGGGCCGCGGTATGCCGCTGGGTGACGATGTTCAGGTTGGCGTTGAGCAGAACGGCCGGTCCCTTGTCGGCGGGGGAGAGGTAGACGCCGAACAGACGGGGCATCGGTTGCGCCATGCCTACAAGGTCGGCCCTCCTCAAGGCCTGATAGACGGGTACGTAGCGGGTACGGTCGATGCCAAGGTCGCGGTGGGCCTGGGCGGCTGCGATTCCGGCGATGCGGTGCGCTACCGCCCAGTTCACCGCTGGCTGTCCTGTACCGCAGATTCCTCCTGCTCCTGTTCCTTCTCGGCCGCGCGCCGCAGCGAGAGGTACTCGGCGAACTCCATTACCGTCTTTTGGTCGCCGTCGGTCAGCTGGGCCAACGCGCGCGGCAGTCCCGCCAAGGCGTACTCGCCTGCGTCTGCGTCCTCTTCCTCGGCGAGGAAGTAGGTCACCGGCTGCCGGTACAGGCGGGCGAGCTTTTTCAGTTCCAGGCTGTCCACACGCCGCTCGCCGCGCTCGATGTCACTGATCGCCGAGCGGGGGATGCCGGTGTTGTCGGAGACGAACTGCTGCGACATGTTGAGGTAGTCACGAGTCTTCTTCAGCCGCTCGCCGAGCTGCACGAGCTCGGGGTCGCGGGTGCGGGCTTCAGAGGGGGAGGGAGTCATGGTTGCTGCCTTTCGTTGATGGCCTCCTTCACCGCCCGGGCGAAGGCCTGCACGGATCGGGTGGCCTGAGCCGACTGCCGGTCGGCCGGTATGGCGATGGAGTAGCGCTCCTCGATACGCGTGAGGATCTCCACGATCAGGAGTGAGTCGACTGGCAACTCCGCTCCGCCGTCCTCGAGGTCGGCCCTTACCTCGGCCGCGGTCTTCTCCTGCAGCTCTGCCAGGAACTCGATGACGACCGAGATGATGTCGTTGATGTCCGGTGTAACGGTACTCAGCACTCCCTCCAATCGTCTGCATTTCCGACGCCGCTGTCCTAGGGTACGACAATGTCGGTTGATCCGACAGTGGTGTCCCATGAACAGACAAGGGTAAGACATGGACTTCCAGCGCTACCAGCAGGCCGCCATCAAGACCCTCCAACCTCCCGCCGAAGACACCGATCCCGTCCTCGTTCCTCTTCTTGGTCTCGCCGGCGAAGTCGGCTCACTCACCACCGCCTACAAGAAGCACCTGCGTGACGGACCTGCCTACGAGCAGGGCAAGCACCAACTGCGCGAAGAACTCGGCGATGTTCTGTGGTACGTAGCCGCCCTTGCCCACCGCTTCGATCTCGACCTCGACGACATCGCCACTGCCAGCCTGGAAAAGACCAAAGACCGCTGGCGCCCCACCCCTGACACTGAACACACTCGTTTTGACGGCCACTTCCCCGGCCATGAACGTCTTCCGCGCCAGACCACCCTTACCTTCACGCCCACCCTCCGAGACGGCCGCACCGTCATCGTCCTCACCAGAGAAGACGGCTCCCCCGCAGGCGACCCCCTCACCAGCGCCTCCCACGTTGAAGACGACTACCGCTTCCACGACGCCTTCCACCTCGCCCACGCCGCCGTGCTCGGATGGTCCCCCGTCACCCGCTTCCTCCTCGGTCGTAAACGCAAAAGCCACCTCCGCACCGACGAAGCCGAAGACGGCGGCCGCGCCATCGCCATCGAGGAAGGCATCTCAGCCCTCGTCTTCTCCTACGCTGCACGCCACCGCTACTTCGCCGACATCAACCACATCGACAACGAACTGCTCACCACCATCAGCCATATGACCGCCCACCTTGAGGTCAGCATCTGTCGCGCCGCAGATTGGGAGCAGGCCATCTTCACCGGCTACACCGCCTGGCGACAGCTACGTGAACAAGACGGCGGCACCGTCCACCTCGACCTCGACCGACGCCTCCTTACCGTCGATCCGCTATGACTGGAGGGTTAAGCGGCAGACACCCACCGCGTATCTAGAGCCGAGGCCTGAAGCGATACAGCTCAGTGCTGCAAGGTGCCCAAGTCGGCTGCCCTACTCACGGAGACGCTCCGGCTTAGCGACCGCCGCGCGGCGTCGACCTCAAAGAGTTGCGGAGCCTGCAGCTCCTATGGCGTGGCCGGACGTGTCTTTTACGTCCGCGGTCGGGGCCGCAGTCCGCCTTTTCGGGGTTGTACGTGCGTGGTCCCGGGTCGCGCGGGCTACTTCGGTGGTGATGCCGATACCAGCGAGGAGCTGCTGCTGTTCCTCGCTGAGTTCGTCGTACGTGCTGCACTGGCGCCGCAGCCATCGCGTAGATAGGGAGTCGTCGAGGTCGATGAAGCTGGAGCCGGGACGAAGAGGCCGACGGTCCGCAGCGCTGCGGGCGCGGTCATAGCTGCGCTGCCATTTCAGATGCCAGGGCGGGCACCACCAGGGGTCGATGGCGGCGAGGGCCTGGGCGCGGCCGGCGGGCAGAGGCCGGTGGCCGGTGCGCTGGTAGTTGCGCTGGTTGGCGAGCCACTGTCCCAGGCGGAAACCCTCGTGGACGGTTGCGGAGGTCATGGAGGCCAGGCTGCCGTGTCCGGCGGCGTAGGAGCGGGCGTGGGCGAGGGCTTCTTCGGCGCCTGCCTTGAGGTTGCGTCGTCTGGGCCGGGCCGCGGCCACCGCCGCGGCGTCGAGTCCGATGTGGGTGAGGAGGCGTTGTTGTTCGGGGTGGAGGGTGGGGTAGCGGGTGCACTGCAGGTAGAGCCATTCGCCGAGGCTGTAGCTGGTGGCGGGAAACCCGCGGGCGGGCTCGAGCGGGCCGTGGGCTTCGGCGTGATCGCGGGCTTGGTGCCAGGTGCGCTGCCACAGGGTGCTCCAGGGCACGTTCCACCACGGATACAGCGCGTGGAGGGCGCCGGCTTGGTGGGCGGGCATGCGGGTGTGGCGTGCGCGGGTGTTGGCGAGCCACTGGCCCAGCGGATAGTCGGCAGGGGTGTCTTCTTTGGGGACGGCGAGGTGCCCGTGCTGCTGGTGGTAGGCGTGGGTCTGGGCCAGGCCTGTCTGGAAGGCTTCCTCGGCCTGGAGACTGTGGCCGCGCAGCCGTCTGGCGGTTCTTGCCGCAGGCGGGGTGCCGTCGGTGGCCGGCGGGTGGGGGAGGAGGTCGCTGAGGGGGCGGGGCCAGTGCGATGAATGCACCTTCCACAGTGTGCGCTGCGCCGCAGGTGTGGAGGCCGCGCCGGTGTGTACGCACGAGTGGGCCCAGGTGTACAGCGGCCCGTGGGTGACGGTGGCGAGGTGAAAAGCGAGCCACGGCCGTCCGAGCCGGCCAGCGACCTCGGCCAGCAGCCCCGGTAGTTCGCCCAGCCGGTAGGGGAGATGGCCGCTCGGTTCGGCGACAGTGCGATGCTGCAGAGGCCGGCTGACCAGTAGGCGTGCGAGGGTGACGGTCTCGGGATAGGTGATCAGGTCGCGGGCGGCGACCTTTCACCAGCCCGGATCAGCGCCGGTGGGCCGGGTGGCCTCGAGCCGGGTCGGCCACAGATGCTCCTTATTCGGCCAGGGCTGGTCCCACCAGGAGCCGGTGATGGCGCGGGCGACTTCGAAGGCCTGCACACCGGCAGGGGAGCGGCGCAGCAGTCGGACATGCCGTCGCTGGGCGTCGACCACCTCCGGGCACAGGCCAAGAGGCACGGGCAGGCCGTTGGTCCCGGGCAGGAACAGCAGCCAGTACCGGTGGCGTGCGCACACACGGTCCTCGGGCGTCAGGTACTGGCGGGCGGGCACCTCTCGTCCGGTACGGGCGGCGGTGCACGCGGGGCATGCCGGCCCCCAGGCGGCGACGACCTCCTCACCACGCATCAGCCGCCCGACCGGGCCGCTCCCGTATTTGCCGCACGGCTCTTCCCGCCTCCATGCGGGCAGGGCCTCCTCAAGCACCCGCGGCGGAACACGGCAGAGTGCGGCGACCCGTTCGCGGGCCTGGGCGTTGAGGTGGATCTCGCTGTCCGGGTACAGCATCTCGGTGAGGTTCTGCTGGCCACCGACATCGGTGACGTCGGCCAGCACCTCACGGATGCCGAGGTGGTAGCGGGCGGCGATTCTGTTCAGGAACGACAGCGTCAGCTCCCCGTTCAACGGAGCGATGCGTCCTGCTGCGCCGCCCCTGATGGCGGGCGTGATTCCGCCAGATGCAGCTTGTTCACGTCCCGTCCATCGGCCCCGGGGCAGGCGAACAGGCACGGACGTGTTGCGCCGGTGCGCCATACCGGTTGCCCTACTGCTTCCGCCGTACGGGCCGGGCTTGGGCTTCGGCGGCCGCGTCAAGCTCGACCTCGCTCAGCAGCTGCTTGGTGATGCGTTCGGTGCCTTCGGTGAGGGCGATGAGGGCGGCTTCGCGGATGAGGGGGGAGAGGCTTCCGATCCGCCCTGCGGTGCGGGCATGGAGGTAGGCGGCGTGCTTGACCAGGGTTCCGGGCCGGTGGGCGCGCAGCCTCAGCAACGTCTCCATGGCCCTTACGAGGTCGTCCCAGACCGACCTGTCCTGCTCCGTGGCATACGCCAGCGGGCGGTGGCGGAAGATCTTGAAACGGCCGGCGATCTGCGCTCCGCGCACCCCGCTGAGCAGGGAGGAGGTCTCGACGTCGATCGCGGAGTACACGAAGGTGGCCGGGATGCGTTCGCCGAGGTGCTTCAGCTGGTCAGAGGTTTCCGCGCCGGCGCGCCGCTGGGTGTCCAGGAGGTGGACGTCGTCGATGAGGACCAGCTGGGTGCCCAGTTCGCACAGCAGGTCGCAGACGGCGCCGGTGATCTGGGTCTGGTTGAGGCGGTCGGTGACGGGCATGCCGAGGAACCGGGCGAATTCGCTGACGAGCATCTTCGGGGTGGCGGCCGGCGGCACGCTGATGAACAGCATGGGCCTGCGCTCTGCCTGGCCGGGGTGCTGGCGGGCGTCGGCCAGCTGGAAGGAACGCCCGAGCGCCATCATCGTGGTGGTCTTACCCGTCGCGGCCGGGCCGGAGATGATCAGGCCGCGACGGGCGCCGACCTGCTGGCGGCGGTTGAGCAGCAGCAGCCGGCGTACGGCGGTGAACACGCTGTCCATGGCCGGGGTGCGCATAACGGCGAGTTCGGAGTGGTAGTCCTCGCGCTCCGCCTGGGACCAGGCGCCATCGGTGACGTCACGCGCGGAGGCCTGGGCTCGGTGGACGAAGGCATCCCATCCCTGCCATACGGTCGGAGGGGCCAGCGGGGCGAACCCCACGGCACCGGTGGAGATCGGGTTCACCATCGCAGGGACTCCTCGAGGGGGTCGTGGACCGTGACCTGGGGACGCCTCGGCGCAGGCAGGCCGGCTTCCTGTACCGCGCCGGTTGGGGAGTCACTCTGCGGTGTGTGTTCAGTCGGCCAGATGCTCAGGGCGCCGTCGCCGGTCACAGGCTCCTCGTCGTCCTCGCTGTCGCCGAAGACGTTCTCACCAGGCTCGTCGGCTTCCGCCTGCGGCTGCCGGCCGTACAAGATCCCCCACACCGCACCATCGGTTGCGGCAGTGCGAGCGCGGGTGGCGACGATCTTCTCCCGCTGGGTGCCATGTCCGGCGGCGGCGCGTTCCAGCAGCTCGCGCAGGGCGAGCGCCAGGTCGTGTTCGTGTTGGGCGCGGTCTGCGCGGCGGGCGACGGTGCGCTTGATGTGCTGCCAGGCGAAGTCGGTGAACGGGGCGCTGACCAGGGTGTGGTGGATCCACGGCACCGCCTTCCACCCGTATCCGCGCGGCTGGTCAGGCTTCGGCAGGCGTACCCAGATCTGGCCGGGAGCGTGCGGGTTGTAGTGGATCTCCCACAGGCCGTCCGCCGCCGGCGAGGGCTCGCCGCGGTGGGGGTTGAGGACCTTGTGGTCGTAGGTGCGGTAGTCGATGCGGATGCCGTAGTCGTTGATCTTCTGCCGCTTGACGGGCATGAGCTCGATGTAGTCCTCACGTCCCAGCGGCACCGGGACGTACCCGCATACGGCGACCAGCGCCGCCCACATCTCATTCGGCGACAGCGCACAGCGGGGCATCATCGGGTGCCGCAGCCCGTCATGCTCACGCTCCTGCCATCCGCAGATGATCCACTCCTGCAGCAGGTCGTCCAGCTGGGCCAGCGTCCACACCGCCTCTCCTTCGGCGTCCTGGCCGCGCTCGCCGGTGTGCGAGCCCGTATAGGCGGCCACGTGCTGCACGAACAGTGTGTTGATCGAGGAGAAGGTGCGCTCCACATGCCCCTTGGCCGGCCCGTTGCCCGGCGGCGTGGGCTGCACGGAAATGCCCAGCGACTCGCAGGCGGCGATAAACGAGGACGACACGAACACCTTGCCCTGATCTACCACGATGGTCTGCGGGGTGATCACCGGCCGCGCCACCGCGCCCTCCAGCCGGGCATCCACGCTCAGCAGCCGCTCGTAGGGCACCACCGAGCTTTCCATCGCCAATGCCTCGGCCCAACCGGGCCGCATCGGCGCCGGGACCATCATCTGGGACAGCAGCAGCGCCGCGTCGGCGCTGTGGCTTCGTTCACTTCAAGCGGCAGCGTTTGTTCAGCAGTATGGGCGGCAGTTCGTGATCGACTGGCTCGCTGATGTTCACGAGAAATGAAGGCAGTCTGGTGTCCGAGCATCCGGGATGATCGGGGGAGGAGTTCGGATCTGCGAGGGAGGGAACGGCGCGATGGCGATCAGTGGGCTGAGCCAGGAGAGGACGGCACGCCTTGAAGTGCTCGTCGACGAGTGCCGGCCGCTGTTGGCAGGGGACGGCGGGATGGCTGCGGTGCAGCGGCTGCTGAGTGAGCGCCGGGTCGAGGTGCTTGATGCGGTGGTGATCACGCGTGAACTGCTGGGGGCGGGTCCCACGTCGCTCGCGGAGGCGAAGACCGTCGTTCTGACGAGCCCAGGCAGAGGGCGTGAGCTGACGGTGCACGAGCAGTTCATGGACGGCTTGGAGCAGGACGGTGCCATCGGCCAGTGACAACCGGCTGGTCAGCGCCCCGCCACCCAGGAAGGTGGCGGGTTGCAGGAAAGCTGTCAGACGGCCTTGGCTGGTTCTTCGGCTCGGGCTCGGGTGCTGGCGAGGCGGTAGGAGTCAGTGCCGGTTTCGATGATCGTGCCGTTGAACGTCAGGCGGTCGACGATGGCCGCGCAGAGGCGGGGGTCGGTGAAGGTCTTGGTCCAGCCGCCGAAGGACTCGTTGGAGGCGATCGCGACGCTGTTCTTCTCCTCGCGTTCGGTCAGCACCTGGAAGAGGAGCTCGGCGCCGTGCCGGTCGAGTTCCATGTAGCCGAGCTCGTCGATGCAGAGGAGATCAACACGCCCGTAACGGGCGATCGTCTTGTTCAGCTGCTTCTCGTCCGCAGCCTCGACCAACTCGTTCACCAGCTTCGTGGCCAGCGTGTGGCGGACCCGGTAGCCCTTCATCGCGGCCTCGGTGCCCAGGGCGATGAGCATGTGGGACTTGCCGGTGCCGGAGTCGCCGATCAGGCAGAGCGGCTGACTCTTCTTGATCCACTCGCAGCTGGCGAGGGTGTGGACGGTGGCGGCGTCGATGTTGGGGTTGGCGTCGAAGTCGAAGGCCCGCAAGGACTTCTCCCGTGGGAAGCCCGCGGCCTTGATCCGTCGTTCCGAACGACGCCTGGCCCGGTCGTCGCACTCGGTCATCAGCAGCTCGGCGAGGAAGCCGCGGTAGGTCATCTGGTCTTTGATCGCCCGGTCGGCGATCTCGTTGAACTCGTTGCGGATCGATGGAAGCCGCAGCAGGCGGCAGGCGGTGTCGATCGCCGCGTCGGCGGCCTGCTCGGTCAAGCCTCGCTGGCGGGGCAGGGTCACTGGGCTTCTCCCTCATGATGTCCGCCGCCGCTGGTGCGGCGACGTCGTAGCAGTTGGTCGTAGGGGGTCACCGACGGCAGCGGCCGGGTGTCCGGGGGAAGGTGTGCCAGGCGCCACTCGTGCAGCGACGTGACGGTCGCCGGCGTCTCACCAGGCAGCCCCAGAACGGATGTGCTGAGGGCCGGTTCGTCCTTCGCCTGGGCGGCCTTGCGGGCCTCCAGCGCGACGGCATCGGCGGTCAAGGCGCCGGCCCGCAGAGCGGTGGCCAGGCCCGCGACGACGTGCTCGTGGGCGAGGTGGCGGTTCAGCAGCAGGACCTCGATCAGTGCCCGGGTGCCGTCCCGCTCACCGTGAACCTTGCGGGCCTGGGCCCACCAGGCGTCGTGGACCGGGGTGAACTTGCCCGCCGAACGGGCCTGTTCCAGGGCTGTGGCGCCGGGGAAAGCACCGGGCTTGCGAATGAGGGCTTCGAGATAGTGGTCCAGGTCCAGGCGCAACCCGCCCTTCGCGATCAGCCTCTCGTGCCGGGCTACCTCGACATTCCTGTCGTAAACCACCAAGTGAGAGGCATGCAGGACGACGCGCACTCGCTTGCCGATGAACCGGGTCGGGACCGAGTAGCGGTTGGTTCGGACGTTGATCTGGCTGTAGCGGTCGACCCTTGGCGTGAACAGCCGACCCGTCTCGAACGGCTCCTGAGGCAGCGGCATCAGCAGCGGCTGCTCGACGGCGAAGTACTCGTCCACGGTCCGAGGCCGCGAGCCGATCCGGCGGTGCCCGTCGTGCAGGTCCCACTGATCGACCATCTCGTTGAGCTCGGCGAGGGAGTCGACTTCCGGGTCCGGAGTGAAGTAATTGCGGCGGAAGTAGCCGATCATCCCCTCGACGCCGCCCTTCTCATGGGCGCCTTCGATGCCCGGGCGGCAGTAGAAGCTCTCGATGTTGAAGTGCGAGCGGAAAGCGATCCACCGGTCGGTCTCCACCCTCGCCCGGCTCAGCCCCAGCACCTGGGCGACGGCCGACTTCAGGTTGTCGTAGCGGATCTTGGTCCGGGGAACCCCGCCCAGCGTGCGAAGCGCATGCACGTGCCCTTCGAAGAACGCTTCCTGGCCGCACGAAGCGAAAACCCGGTGCACGGCCTTGCCCGAGTAGGACAGGCGAAGCGAGAACAAATAGCAGGTCACCAGCTCGCCGGCCAGACGCACCGTCACGTCACCGAAGTCGACCTCAGCCTCGTGACCGGGCAGGTGGGACTGAGGCACGAACGCTTCCACCGGGGCCTTCCCCGAGGCCGCGAGGATCTCCGGCTTCCGGTCGGAGACGTAGCGCCGGACCATCTGGTAGGACACGTCGACGCTGTGCTCCTCGACCAGCCGGTGGAAGATCCGGGTGATCGTGTGCCGTTGCTTGCGCGGCGCGTCGAGGTCCGTCCGCAGCATCTCGTCGATCACCGGCTTGTACGGATCCAGCGCGGTCGGCCGCGGCGGAAGCTTCTTGCGCGGCTCTGGCCAGACCGAGTCCACGGCCTTCTTCACCGTCCGCCACGACACGTTGTACTTGCGCTCAAGCTCGCGCATCTTCATGCCAGCTCGGTGATCACGCCGGATCGCCGCGTACAACTCGACCTTCGACATCTGCGGCATGACCAGGACCTTTCACCAGGAGCACCCCGATGCTGCCCTGGCAAGTACCCCGGTGCTGTCGAAACTCGTGAACATCACCCGACCGTGGATCTGGGTGCCTCCCAAACCCGTGAACAACTGACGGCACTACTGGTGAATAAAGCCACGCGGAAATACCAAAACTGCATTCACCTGACCAACACCACCACGAGAAGACCGCACGCCGAGGCGCGGAAAACAACCCGGGAAACTACCCGTGCAAATGCTGCGCCCCGCCTCCGAAGGGTACGCGGAGGCGGGGCGCAGGGATGGAGCGTACACGCGCGAGGGCGGTCCGGTGAGCGGGCGTGCAAGCGTTGGAGCCGCGGTCAAACCTCGGCTGGGGCGTGCAGGCCGAGCTGGACCGCGGCCAGGGCGATCGCGTCCCTAATGCTCAACGCCTCGCCGTCCCGGCCGGCCTCCGCCCGCAACAACTCCGCACACGCTCAGCATCGGACCGCGCTACATGGGCGCCATCCGGCTTCCCGGAAAACGACACCGCCCATCACCACTCACGCGGCACCGGCCCCGAAGAACACCCAAACCAAACAACACCACACCAGTGAAGACAGATAACACCCAGCAGTGAAGAACGCACGACGCCCATCAACCAACCAGGGCAGTTGAGCCCCTATATGGTCCTGCGTCAGCCGTACGTCACGTACCACCGCATGTACGGGTTGCTCGTGCTGAGCTGACTTGTGTAGGCCTGGCCCTTCTTGTTCGAATCCAGGGCCCTGCCGTTGTAGGCGCTCTTGAGGATCTTCATGCCGTAGTGATCGACGAAGGAGAACTGCTGCTTCTTGCCGTAGTTGCACGGCTGGGCGCTGACGCCGTCGCCATCGTCGACTTCGAGGCACTTGCCGGTCATAACGTTCCGCAGAGCGTCCGTCACTGCCGCTGGATTGGCGATTTGTATACGCCACTGCTGATACGCATTCTGCATTTCCTCGTCGCAGCCCTTGGTGTAGACATTGCCCTGCATGTCGGAGTCTAGGCAGAGCCTCGTCTCCTCGTTCATCAACTGGGCTCCTACGGCCGCGTTCGCGGTACCGGGGACGGCCAGCAGCACAGCACTAGCTCCCAGGGCTGCCGCCAGTCCGGAAATAAAGGTTCGCTTACTCATGATGCAACCTTTCACGAATCTACTGACAATGCCTTCGGTGCGACATTCACAATGCGTCCACCAGGCCATCGGGACAGACGCCCTGAAGCGACGTCTCCTGCATAACCGTGCATGTGGGGATCAGTGCGCGAAACCGGCCGATGACCCTAGTGCCGGAATCCGTTCCACTGGAAGTCCGGTACTGGAAAACGGTGATGCGGGAACATTTTCCGCGAATCGACCGCATGACCCGGGACCCTTACGACGGCGAAGCGTCCTCTTCACCGAGTTGTCATCGCCCGAGCCGCCGCAAACCCATTGAACGGATCGGACCGCTTCCAGGAGGCTCGCACCGGACTGCACCCCTGAAGTTAGGAAGGCGAGCCCAAGACCCAGGGACCCACAACCGAGCTCGAACCTGCCAGACACAACTGTGCTGCCTACCAGAACCACCACTGCATGTACAGGTTGCTCAGCGAATGGGGGCTCGTGTAGGCCTGGCCCTTCTGATTCGAATCCAGCGACCTGCCGTTGGCGACGTTCGAGAGGACGTACCTCCCATTATCGACGTGGTTCAGCGTCCACCGCTGCGAGGCCCTATCGTTGCACGCTGCGGTCACAACGGAATCGCCGCTACCGGCTTGAAGGCACAGACCGGTCTGCCTGTTTTCAAACTCAAACTGGTTGCCATCGTTGAGCCCGACCCACCACTGCTGGTACATGTTGTCGTTCCGGCACGTTTTCGTGTAGGCATTGCCCTGCGCGTCGGAGTCTAGGCAAAGCCCCGTCTGCACGTTCTTCACCTGATCGGGGTAGCCGGGTTCGAGTCCCATGGCACTCGCGCTGCCTGCCATACCGGAAAACAGGATGGCGCTCGCTCCCAGGGTTGCCGCAAGCCCTGAAAGAACAGTTCGCTTCGTCATCGGAAAATCCTTTGGTGAGGTGGAAGTCCGTCGCGGCTCGGGCACGACCCGATCGCAGGACCGATCGGCCGCCTCCGGTGGCGCCCGGCCGGAATCCACCGGCGGACACGCGTTCCGCGAAGGAGCGAAAAACCCGGCGGCCGTAGAGGAGCCGCGCGTTCACGCACTCCTTGATTCAACTCGACGCGACAGGGACAGACCATGCACTTCCACCCGCAGAAGTAGCAGACCTACTTCTGCCGGACGGCTCCTCCGTACTGCCGGTCACACCAGGCACAGGATCCATAACCGGGGCGCACCGGACTCCACTCGCCGCGGTCATCCCGCCGCGGCCGCCGGCTCCCCGCCGAACCGCGGCCTCCGCCACAGTCACGTCTGTGCGGAGCCGCTGGAAGCGCACCGGGTGCCGGTTAAGAACTCTCAAACCTGAGACAACATCAGCTGCCATGCGATAAAGCCCCACGACAGCGATCCCATCCATCAACCTCTCACCCCATGACAGCGGCCCACCCACCCGTAAACACCCACTGACCAGCCCCGCAACACCCATCCCCGGACCAGCGCGACCGACTCTCACCACCACCGACACCAACCCGAGAGATCGCAGTCGGCCTCCCCCGCGACACCGTGGCGGCCTTCGCGGGGCAGAGCTTGGGCCGGGCCCTCGCCCTGGCGGGGTGCCCCGGATGGGCGTAGACGCTTCTCTGCGGGGTCAGGGGCGGGTCTCTACGGACCAGTCGATCACCGTAGGCGAGAGCGGGCCGTCGTGTGGGGCCGGTACGTCCTCGGGGTCGGGGTCGGGGACCTGGGCGCCCTGGTGGTCGGCCGCGCGGCGCAGTGCCGTGACGATCGTCTCTGTTGCGGCCTGCCAGGCGAGAGCGGCCCGGCCGGACAGGCCGGGCGGGAGCGCGCCCGCAATAGCCGCGAGGTCGGCGGCGCGCGCGAGGGTGCCGGCCTCCACCAGGACTACCTCGTCTTCGGCGTCGAGCACATGGCAAGGGCGGTGGGTGTCGGCTGCCGCGCGGACGAGCCGGGGCCGGACCGCACGGGCACGGGCCCGGTGATCCGGGGTCCTCTGATGGTGGGCGGTGCCGGGGACAGGAGTGGTCACACCCGCTCAACGGCCGTACGGCGCCCCGGAGTGCGGGCGGGCGCCGTGGTGGGCCGATGCGCACGGTCGAGCTGCACGGCGGGCCTGTGGACGGGGCCCGGGAGCTACTTCAGGTTGATGCACGCCTGCTTTCCGGTCTCTTTGATCTGCACGCAGATCTTCGTGTGTACCGGGTACTGGGGCCCGGTGCGTCCGTCGCGGCCCCAGTGGGTTTCCATGAATCCGGCGCCTTCGACGCGCGGGGCGCGCTTCCATCCGGAGGCGGCCGTGAGCTTGCCTCCGGGCCGCTGGTACAGCCACCGGGCGTGATACGCCCGGTTCCCGGCGGTCGGGTTCGTGGAGGCGTACACCCAGCCGACGCCGCGCGTCTTCGACCCGGCCGTGTGCCAGTGCTTCACCACGATGCCCGGGGCGCACCCGCCCTGCCTGCCGGAGCCTCCGACGCACGCGTTCTCCCGGCCGTGCTTGTACGACGCCGCGGAGGCCGGAACGGCGCCGGTGGTCAGTAGGAGCAGGGCGAGCGTGGTGGCTGCGGCGGTGTCCAGGATTCGGTTCATGATCGGACAACCGGCCGGTGTCCCGGCAGGGGACGCCCTCGCCGCGCACACCACACGCCCGAGTGAGCCGGGGCGTCCGGCCGGTCGCTGCACCGGCCGGACGCCGTGAGCGTCTGGCCGGTGGGAGTGCGACCCGTGCCGCGAGGAGCTGGAACCCTCTCCTGCGAGTGGACCCGGGCCACCGGCACCATCCGGCACACCGCCTAAAGACCCGTCCGCGCTCCGGTCTCAGGCCGGCTGTTCTACCGGGGCGTGGCGGGTCAGGTGCGCGCAGCGCACCCCGCCCGCCGGATGCCACTCCATCACGGGCTCGGCGGTGCGCCCGTGCTCGGTGCAGTAGGGGGCGGGGGCCAGGCCGCCGCAGGCCTGCCGCTCGCAGCGGCAGGCCTCGCCCGGGGCGGGGTAGGGGACGGCGTGGCGGATCAGGCCGCCCGTCGGCCTGGTGCCCGTCCTCGGTGCGGCGGTGCCGCGCAGGCCGGCGGGCCACGCGAGGGTGATCCGCAGGCCGCCCGACCCCGCCCGGTACCGCTCGGTCACCCGTACCCGGCCCGGTACCGCGAGCGGGGGTGTGCCGGGCGCGGTCAGGCGGCGGACGGACACCCCGTCCCCGCTCCCGTCGGCAGTGAGCGCGGCCAGGGTGTCGGCGGCGTTGTCGGTCGTCCAGCCGGACAGGCGGTCCTCGTCGGCCAGCTCCAGGACCGGGTCATCGAGCCGGAACCGGCGCTCCGCTGCCTGGTCGGACCACAGCACGAGGGTGGCCGAGGGGACGCCCGCAGGTACGGCGATCTTGTCGTGGGCCAGGAGCCAGGACACCACCGCGGATCGGGCGAACCGGGGGTGGACGTCGGTCCCGGCGACGGGGTCGGGGAAGTCGTCGTGACGGCGGCGCCAGTTCACCACCGCCGCCCGTCCCACCCCGGCGATCCGCGCGGCCTCCGCCAGGAACACCGTGTCTCCCTCCGGGCCGGGGCCGAGGGGGTCGAGCGCGGCGAGCGGGGAGCGGCGGCCCGGGGCGAGGGTGCGCAGGGCGTGCCAGTCCACGGACGGGCGGGTAATGGGCAGGAGGGCGACGTCCTCGGCGGAGTACAGGGGGACCGTGGTCCACCCGCCGTGGCGCTTGTAGTTAATCTCCACCGTGCCGGTGGGGGCGATCCAGCCGAGGCGCACGACCTGGTCCCAGTCGGTGCGGCGCACGCCGAGGCGGCGGGCGGCCTGGTCGGGGCCGAGGGGGACATGCCGGTCCAGGAGCGCGGGCAGGTCCCGGCGGCGGGCCAGGGTGGCGACTTGGTCGGGGTGCACGTCCGGGGTGGCCATCTCGCCGCCGAGGTAGGCGAGCAGGCCGGCGCGCACGAGGTGGCCGACCGCCGTAGCGGTCACGGGCGGCCGGCCGAACGGCAACGGCTCCCCCAGCGCCTTGTTCAGCCGCTCCGCCGCCCACCACGCCCCGCTGGGCTGTGGATCACGCAGGCGCAAGGGTGGCGGTGCCGTTAGTGGCGGTGAGTGTAGGCCTCGGCCCAGGTAAGGACGTCGCGGGTGCGTTTGGTCTCCCCGAACTGCTCCAACATCTCCGCGACGGTTCCGGCGAGTTCGGCGGCGCCTTTGGCGTCTTCCCGTATGAGAGATCGCCATGCCGCATGTGCGTTCCGTGCGGTTGTCAGGGTGTCCTGTACGGGTTGGGCGTGGGCGTCGCGGCGGCGGTTCGCGGTGCGGACGAGGAGGTCTACGACCTCGTACCAGTCGTCTCCCTGGCGCAGGACCAGGGAGGCTCGCAGGGAGAGCAGGTTGACCGTGTAGGGGTGCAGCGGGCCGTACTGGGATTCCAGGTCGGCTTCGAGCTTGGTCGCAAGGGCGACGGCTTGCGCGAGGTCTCCGGTGCGTTCCGCGGTCCGCAGGGCGGTGTAGGCGGGTTCGGCGTCCGGCGGCAGGGGTGCGGTCCAGTCGGGGGCCGCGGGGGCCGGCGGGGCAGGTACGGGGGCGGTGGGCGCCGGCGGTGGGGCGGACGTGGTCGGCGCGGGGTGCGGGGCGTGCAGGGTGAGGACGTTGCCCCCGGTGTCCATGATCATGGGCCAGGTGGTTGCCGTCGGCCTCCTTCGCCACAAACCGCACGGGGCGGCCGTACAGGGCCGCTTTGATGTAGATCTCGGCGAGGGCGGCCCGGGCTGCGACCCGGGGTGCGACCCGGGCTGCGACCCGGGGCGCGACCTGGTCGCGGCCGTCGCCGCCGTGCCACGGTGCAATGCCCGAGTGCGTCGGGGGGAGCCGGGGGTGTCTGCGCAGGTAGGACGCGTGGCAGTACCGAGTGCTGCCATGGGGTGGGTGACCTGGTCGGCTCAGGGCGTGTCGCCGACCCAGTGGAGCCGGTCGGGGTCACCGGAGCGCCCTTCGTAGTGGGTTCGTCCGCCCGGCCCGTACGTACCGAGTTCGGCGATGAGTGCCGCGCCCT
>NZ_JBIBZU010000041.1:0-22281 GCF_043088245.1 Streptomyces sp. NPDC014623
ATCCCACTCCGCATTCGTCAGATCACCACGGCCCATACAGCCAGCCTGGCCCCAACACCCCACCCGCGTCAGGAGATCCGAGAAACAGTGCCTAGGTAGTTTCGCCGGTGCCCACGACCAGGCGGACGAGGGTGTCGACGAGCTCGTCGGCGGTGGTGCGCCATGCGCCCTCGCTGAGGTGGCCGCTGAGTTCCATGTCTGCGATGCCGTGAGCACCGGCCAGTAGCAGGGCTCCGTAGTGGTGTGCGTTCCGCTCCCCTACGAAGGCGGCGACGATGGCCAGGAACTCGTCCTGAAAGCGCGCTGAGGCGCGGACGGCCGCGGCGGGGTCGCCCTCCGGTCCGCAGAGCTGGCGCATGACGCGGTCGAGCCCTTCACCGCTCTCTCCCGGTCCGTGCCCGGGCCGCTTGAACAACAACTGGTACCTGTACGGCTGGTCCCGGCCGACGCCGATGAGGGCGCGGAGAGCGCCGCACAGCTTCTCGGAGGACGGCAGGGCCGGGTCGGCCCGCAGGGCGTGCATCTGGTCGCCGATCCGTTCCCAGCTCTCGGTCGCGACGGCGTCCAGCAGGCTGTCCTTGCCCATGAAGTGCCGGTACGGCGCTCCCCGCGTCACACCTGCCCGCGCGCCGACCTCGCGCAGGGTGACGGCTTCGGGGCCGCCGAGGTCGAGGAGCTCGGCGGCCGCGTCGAGCAGAGCGCGGCGGGTGAGGGCGGCGGATTCCGCACGAGTGACCATGGCGCCCATCGTACATTCAGTTGACGTCGTCATCTGAATTGGTAACGTAGTTCAGGTGACAATGTCATCTGAACCTCAGAAGCTGATCGTCGTGACCGGCGCCTCCACGGGCATGGGCGCGGCGGCCGCCCGCGAACTGGCCCGTCAGGGATTTCACGTCCTGGCCGGCGTGCGACGCGCCCGTGACGCCGACTCCATCCGATCGACTGGCATCGAGCCGGTCATCCTCGACATCACCAAGCCCGAGCAGGTGGACGCACTCGCCGCGCGCGTCGCCGACGACCCGCGCACGCTGCACGCGCTCGTCAACAACGCCGGCATCCAGGTGAACGCCGCGGTCGAAGCCCTGCCACTCGCGGAGTGGCGGCGGGTGTTCGAAGTCAACCTGTTCGGCCACATCGCCGTTACTCAGGCGCTCCTGCCCGCACTGCTGCGCAGCAAGGGCCGCGTGATCAACATCAGCTCGGTCGGTGGCACGGCCGCCATGGCCACATACGGTGCGTACGCCGGCACGAAGTTCGCCCTGGAGGCGGTCAGCGACTCGCTCCGCCGTGAGGTCGCGCCGCTGGGCGTACAGGTGGTCGTGATCCAGCCCGGCGGCGTCCGCACGGAGATGGCCGCCCGCGGGGTCCAGGCGGCGAACGATCTGGCCGTCCGGATGACGCCGGAGCAGGACGAGCGTTACGGCAGCCTGGTCCAGGCGAACAACGAACTGATGGCCACGGGCACCGCTTCGGGCCTGACCGCCGACGCAGCCGCCCGGGTCATCGCGAAGGCCGTGACAACCCGCAAGCCGCGCACCCGCTACACCGCAGGCCGGGACGCCGCCCTGATCACCCGCCTGGTCCGGATCCTGCCCGACCGCACGCTCGACCGCATCCTCGCCGCTAACCTGCGCCGCCACTACCCGAAGGGAGCCATCGCTTGACGAGGGCTCCGCACCCGGCTCCGCCCCTTGTCATGGTGCGTCCACCGATGAGCTCACAGCCGACGGAATCCCGCGCGCCTGCCGCCCGGCTTCACCTGATCAGGCAGCTGTTCCGAAGCCCTCGGCGTGCAAGTCCTGGTGGCGGAGCCGGGTGGAGTCGACGTCGATTTTCGGGTCGTACGCCTCGGGCTGGACGCCGAGTTCGTGGGTGGAGTACTCGCCGAGCCGGTTGATGTGCTCGGTCAGGTACGGCGAGATGTGCGCCAGGTCCTCGGGACCGGTCTCCCGGCCTTTCTCCAGCGGCTGCCGCACGATCTCCGCGATGTCCAGGGCGTTGCGGAAGATCGCCGCGTTCGTGGGCAGGGCGTTGAACTTCATCGCCCTCTCCTGCTCGATCGGGTCGTTGCCGGCGATGACACCGCGGTTGCCGAACCCGATCCACTGGGACAACCGGTTCAACGACTCCACCTTGTTGGTCGCCGCCCTCACCCGCCGGCGCAGCGGCGCGTCCGAGAGACAGCGCAGCGGCTGCACGGTGCGGGTCACGCGGCCGACCTCGCGGAAGGCGGCATAGGCGGCGGTCTTCCGCGACCCCGAGCGCAAGACCAGCGGCAGTCTCCGCCGGCCACGGCGCTACAACCGCCGCCTCCAACGAGTTTTCTCCCTCTCCACGTTGTCCGGCATCCGCATGGCGATGAGTCCCGCCGGTCTTACGAACGCAAGCGAGCCGAAGGCAAGCGCCACATCCAAGCCGTTCTCACCCTGGCCCGCCGTCGCGTCAACGTCCTCTGGGCCCTCCTCCGCGACGGACGAACCTACGAACCCCTGCCACCTGCCGCTCTCGCGGCTTGACAGACCGTACGAGGAACCAGTGGCCATCCCGAAAAAGCTCAATGTACGACGGGAAGGGACACCGGCCGGGAGCGCGACGACGGCCCCGTAGCACTTCCGCTCGCGGGGGCCGTCGAATGAGCTGAGGGAGCCCCGGCCGGGGCGATGAGCCGTACGGCCGGGCGCGCGGTGGTCAGCCGTTGATCGGGAGGTCGTAGCGGGCCCAATGAGACCAGTTGCCGTCGTGGTCACGGTTGCGGCCCCAGTACTCCGCGAGCTGGTCGTAATAGAACACCCTGAAGGACCAGGGGTCGCTGGTTTCGTAGTCGTAGGCGTAGACCTTGCTCCACGCCTGTCCACCCATGGACATCCATCCCGACCAGTCCCCGTCGGAGTCGGTCCAGCGGGTCCATACCGCACGGTCGGTGCCGACGATGAATTCCTGCTTCGTACCGTTGGGCAGCTTGTAGTTGGTCACGCCATATTCGCAGAGGTAGACGCCGCCTCCGCGCGAGCAGTTACTCGCCTCGGCCGGCGTGGCAATCACCGAGACACTCGCGACCGCGGCGGCCACGATCACGGCTGCCTTCAACTTACGGACCAGCATGACTCTCTCCTTCGGACGTGCGGCCGACCCGTTCGGGCAGGCACGCGGTGTTGACAGCAGACTCTCCACCTCGTGGCCATCCTCATCTGGACACGACGCTGGCCAGAGAGGCAGCCCTTAGGCGCGCGGCGTCCGCCGACCCACGCTCCACTCGCCGAGCGGTGCGGCGAGGCCGGAACCGGATAGCTGGTGGCCGGAGACCACGGTCGCGTGCGGGGCGGGGGCGGAAACGGGCCGTCCGTGGTCCGCCTCGGACGCCTGGCCGGTGACCGCCGTCACGGCCGCGATGACGACGCCACCGGCCATGACCATGGCACCGGCAAGCGAGGTGATCTTCTGCTTCATGTTCGCTCGTACCTTTCGCTCTGCTCGACATTTCCCGCTTTTCGTTCCCGGACCACCGAGAGGGTCCAGGCGGGGGCGCTGTGCGTCGGTGATGGGGTTGTCCGCCGGTGCGGGGCGGCGCCCCTGTGGCAGGCCCAGTCGATCACGGTGGACGGGTACGGTCCCAGGCAATTCCACCTGCAAAAATACGGTCGGCCTTCTTCTGCCGGGCCTCGGACCTGCTGCACCGGCGAAGTTGCCGCTGTACCGTCGTGGCCGCGCTGCTGATGCCGGGTTATCCATCAGGGGTGGCCGCCGGCCTTGGGCATGTTCGGGGACGGCCCGGACGCTGCGGTGCAGAAGGCGCTCACCCGCCCTACGCCCAAGTCCGCGGGTGCGCAGATGCGCTACCTGGTCAAGGAACCTCTTCCATCCTGAACAGTCGCAGGTCAGCAGGGTGCGGGCGGCTTGGACGACGGTGTCGATCCGGCGGGTGGAGCGGCTGGCCCGTCGGAGGATTGGCCAGGACTCCAACTGTGCGAAGGTGCGTTCTCCCGAGGCTCCCGGTCTGGCGTGGTCGCGGTCGAACTGCTGGTGGGCACTGTCACGTTGACTGACCGGGTGGGATGATCTTCGGATTGATTACGGTGGGAGGGGGCGTCCGTGGGGAGTGCATCGGCTCCGTACAGGGGGCATCGGTTCCCGGTCGAGGCGATCTCCCCCTGTGCAGGGCTGTGGATTTAGGCGTAGAGACGATACCGGCCGCCGCCTTCCACTGCGGCTTCGCCGTCGAGACTCGCGGCGCTCGGCAGGAAGAACAGCCTGGGGAACGCGGCAGGAGCGGGCATCATGCTGCCCGGCTCGCGGAACCGAAGCCCCCCGTTTCCCTTGGTCAAAGACGCAGGGGAACTTCCCGGCAGCAGAGATCGGGCGCCCCGGCCCGGGGCAGGCAGACGGACGTCGCGGTGCAGGGCCCTGGCCCGGAACCGGTGCGCCTTCGCCCCCGATCGGGTGACACGTCCTCATCGATTTGATCTTGATGCCGTGCAATAGCGGCCGGGGGCTTCATCGCACGTCCGCGTGTCGTGACCACCGGCCGGAAGAAGAGAGGTGAGAAAGATGATCAAAAAGCGTTCACGAGCATTCTGACGGTCGCCACGCTGGTCGCGGGCTCGCTGATGACCGGGGCCGGCACCGCCGACGCGGCCAGCGGCAGGATCTGCTGCCAGGCGCGTGTGCGGACCAAGGGCCGGTTCCCCTGGACGCGCGACGCTGGGACCGCGAGCACCACCGGGCAGGCCCTTCACCTCGAGGCGCTCCGCGTCCGGGTGAGCACCGGGAGGGCCTGCTTCACCGCACGCCGCAGCCACTACGGCTGGGACGACCACGCCGAGTGCGTCGAGTCCGGCGAAGACCTGCCCGGCTTCAGGTGGGCGTCGTGAGGCGGGCGAGTGCCGCGTCGTAGCGTGTTTGGAGGGCCGCGTTCGGGGATACGCGCAGCAGCGCACCGAGGGCTCGTACTGCGCCGTCCTCGTTGCCGGACGATTCCGCCTCTCGGGCCACCAGGTCGAGTTGGGTGATGCCCTCGGCCTCGTTGCCGAGCCCGAACAGGGCTTCTCCCCTCACGATGAGGAGCAGGATCCGAGGAATGTCGGCCGTGGCCGAACGGTCGTCGAAGGCCAGGGCCTCGGTCGCGGTGTCGAGGGCCTCGCGCCATCTGCCGGCGTCGGCCTGGTGGCGGGCGAGGTGCTGCATGGTCAGTCTCTCGAGGACCCGGTCACCGGCTTTCCGCGCCAGCTCTACCGCCCGTTCACATCCCTGCGCGGCGCCGTCCAGGCTGCCGAGCGCCGCTTGTGCCATGGCCAGGGTGATCAGGGCGTTCGCCTCGGCGACTGTGTCGCCTGCCCACGAGGCGAGCGCGGAGGCGGCTTCCAGATGGGTGAGTGCCTCCGCGATGTGTCCTTCCTCGGTGAGTACCCAGCCGAGTACGTTCAGGACCCGCGCCTCGCCGTACTGGTCGGCGTCGGCTCGGGCCGCCTCGAGACCGGTCTTCAGGAGCGGGGCCCAGCCGTCGCGGACACGCCACACCATCAGCGGCCACAGCGTCATGACGATGCGCCAGGCCCTGTCGTGCAGGCCGGCGGCGTGCGCCGCGGACACCGCCTGCGTGAGGTCGTTCCTTTCGGTCGTGTACCAGGCCACGGCGGCGGACCGGTCGGCGAACTCCCGTATGACGGCGGGCGGGAGGTAGTGCGCAGGCATCGGGAAACAGTCCTCGTTGCCGGGCTCGGCCGCAGCGATTGCCGCGAGGGCCGTGGCGATGTAGTGGTCGAGCACGCGCGTGAGCCCGTTGGGCCCGGTGTCCAGGCTGCGTGCGTAGAGCCGCACGAGATCGTGCATCGTCCAACGGCCGGGCGCCGTCTCCGTGACGAGGTGCGCGACGGTCAGCCGTTCCAAAGACGCCTCGGCGGCGCCCGGGTCCGTGCCTGCCAGGGCCGCCGCAGTGTACCGGTCGACGTGCGTACCGGGGTGGCAGCCGAGGTGGGCGAAGAGATCGGAGACATCCCGGGGGAGCTGTTGCAGCGTCAGCCGTAGTGCCGCTCGTACGCTGGTGTCCTCCACCTCCAGCAGGCTCAGCCGACGGCTCTCGTCGGACAGCTCGGCGGCCATCGCAGCCAGCGACCAGGAAGGCCGTTGCGCCAGGCGGGCGGCTGCCACCCGCAGCGCGAGGGGCAGCCCGCCGCACAGCTCGGCCAGCCGTCGCGCGGCTGTCGGCTCTGCGAGCACCCGTTCCTCTCCGAGTACCTCCGCGAGGAGCATTGTGCCGTCCTGCGGATCGAACACGTCCACGGCGACGAGCCGGGCGGTGTCGGTGACGATGAGCCCTGGCAACCGGTGCCGGCTGGTGACGACGGTCACGCAGCGGCGACCGCTTGGAAGGAGCGGCCTGACCTGCTTGGAATCCCGCGCGTTGTCGAGTACCACGAGGAGCCGACGGTCGGCAGTGAGCGACCGGAACAGCGCGGCCGCGCCGTTCGCCGACTCCGGTATCCGGCCGTGCGGCACCCCCAGCGTCGGCAGGAACTCGCGCAGCACCTCTACGAAGGCCGGCTCGCTCGTGTCGCCGAAGCCGCGTAGGTCGGCATAGAGCAGCCCGTCGGGAAATCCGGCACGGCCGTGGTGGGCCCAGTGCAGCACGAGGGCCGTCTTCCCGACCCCGGCGGGCCCGACGACCAGACAGACGGGCGCCTCGCCTTCGGCAGCACGCGACAGAGCGGCCAGTTCCGCCGCCCGCCCGTGAAAGCCGCGCGGCGCGCGCGGCAGCAGGTCGGGTGCACCGGTCGGCGCGACAGCATCCGGTACGGCGGCAGGTGACGGGACGTCCGTCGCGGGGGCGCGGCGGGGACGGCCAAGGCTCGCGGTGTGCTCCAGCTGCCGGGCACCATCCGCGTCCAAGCCAAGGGCTGCAGCCAGCGCCTGCACGGTACGGCGCTGCGGCCCCCGGGAGTGTCCGCGCTCCATGTACGACAGCGCCCGCACACTCACCCCCGCAGCAAGCGCCAGCTCCTCCTGGCTCAGCCCGGCCCCCGTGCGAAGACCACGCAAAAGTGCTCCGAAGCCGCCGGTGGCCGGTGTACCGGTGTCCATATCTGGAAATCCCCTGGTCAGTGCGGTCCAGCCGGAATGTCGTACCTCTCCTGCAAAAGTATGCACCACATTACTTTTGCAGGTGAAAGGCACTGTTCCAGCCCTCTCCCACAGGGGCGGCCGGAGGCGACGCCGGTCCGGAGCCGGACCCGCCCTACCGGCCCGATCCTTCACTTCCTCGTGCTGCGGGTCCCTCGCCCGCGAGGGTCTGTGCCAGGCTGTCGGGGCCCCGCCATCTGCACGGCGCGCGGCCTTCCGCGGCGGGATGTCTGCTGCCCGTGCGTTGCTGAGGCCTGAGGGACCCGGAGGGCGTATGGAGGACTCTTCAGGGCATGGACTCCGGGCCGACAAGTGGGCGGCGAAGAAGGCTCCCTGCCAGGCCGTGGAAGCCGTATGCGGCTGGGACTACCCGACCTTGGACGAGAACCACCTGGTAACAGTCGTGCAGCAGCTTGTCACGGCCGCCGTCGCCGACGGTGGGAAGCGGGTCAGCGTGCCCTCGGCGATCAGGACCAGAAATTCTTCGTCGCCGTCCTGAACCACGTGACCCGGGGTGCCTGAGGACTCCGTGTTCGGCCCGGTGGCGGCGCTGTCCACGGTCGGCTCAGCCGGTACGGACAGCGCGCCCGACGGCCAGCGGATGTTGGGCCGTCCTGGACGCAGCGCCCCGGCGCCGCAGGACCGCGACGGCGTCAGGAGGAGGGCGCCGGCTCCTGTTTTGATGACTTTGTCGGGGCCGGGTGTGCGACCGGGACGTTTTCGGTGACGGTCGAGGACGACGAGGGTGGAGGGTGCGGGCGGGGTGTCTACGAGACTGGTTCGAGGGGCGCCAGCAGGTAGGCCAGGGCGCGGTCCAGCCGGGTGCGATCCATCGTCCGGACCTCATCGTGCAGATCGTCCACTGCGGTCCGCGTCACCTGCCCTCGGATACGGGCTCGGTAGTCCGCCCCCCCACGCGCCGGTGGCTGCGGACACGATACCGAGCTGGCGCAGACTTCCGTCGACACGGTCAACAAGGCACTACGGCCCATTCCCAGTCAGCATGAAGTCCGGATTCCGGGGGCGTAGATACTCCTCAGATGTCCAGGAAACGATCCATACCAGATCGTGCCACTCCCCATGCGACACGGTCATGCGCATCGGGTCTACCCCGACCGACAGTTCCCGCTGGTGGTCGCGTTCCAGCTCTTCCTCGACAATCCGAACCGCGTCATCTCGCTCAATCACCCGGGCGGCATCCCGTACGGTCTCGGATGGCGACCACCAGGTTTCCTGCTCGCTTCGCAGTTGCACAGACAACACCGAACGCTCGCGAACGGCGCCGACAGGTGCTGCTGGTTCTCCGAGCGGCGGAGTAGCGGCGATCACTCATAGTGACCGTCCTGCGGAAGTTGAACCAGAACCGCTACCGCTCGATAAAGCCAACGCCACGATGGGTGATCCAGCAGCCAATCTGACGCCGCGGGGGACTGCGGTGGGTGCGGGGGCGCCAGCGCCGGCACTTGCGTGGGGAGTGCCCGCGCGAATGAGTTCGACGTGAAGGGTTGTAGAGGGCGGGTGGCGCCTCTATCGTGAGGGATCGCTCCTGGGTGGGAGCGCTCCCATTCCTGCATTCGCCGTGTGCTCTTTGCGTACGACAGTGGTGAATCGTTTCATTCCCCGCTTCATGGGTGAGACCTGCGAGCGGAGTCCTCTGGAGAAGGAGCATCAAGACCGTGAAAAGGATCAGACCTCGCCAGTTCCGTGCGGTGTTATGGGCAGGGCTCGTGACACTGCTGTCCGCGCTTTTCGTCGGTCTGCCGGCGACGAGTGCGAGTGCCGCTGTGATCGATATGACGGCGCATTATCAGTTGGTTTCCCGGCACAGCGGGAAGGCCATGGAGATCGATGGTGGATCCACGGCCAATGGGGCCGCGCTGGTTCAGCGCACTCCTCGCCCGGTGACTCACCAGCAGTTCCAGTTCGTCGATGCCGGCGGTGGCCACTACCAGCTCCGGGCCCGGCACAGCGACAAGGTCTTGGACATCGAGGCGAAGTCCACCGCGGACGGTGCGAACGTCCAGCAGTACACCGCCAACGACGGATCCAATCAGCAGTTCAGCGTGGTCGACACCGACAGTGGCTTCGTCCAGTTGATCAACCGCAACAGCGGAAAAGCGCTGGATGTCTGGGAGCGGTCCACCGCGGACGGCGCCCGGATCTCCCAGTACGCCGACAATGATGGCGTCAACCAGCAGTGGCAGTTGGTGAAGGTCGGGGGCGGGTCAGACCCTGACCCCGACCCGGATCCGCCCGGTGACGGGCTGCAGATGGAGGATTTGAACCGGGGCCTGGTCTCGGTGCGATCCGGCTCGGGCAACCTGGTGTCCTGGCGACTGCTGGGCACCGAGGGTTACGCCACGGCGTTCAACGTGTACCGCAACGGCAGCAAGGTGAACACCTCGCCGATCACCAACTCCACCAACTATCTGGACAACGGCGCTCCAGCCGACGCCGCGTACACGGTTCGAGCCGTGGTCGGCGGCACTGAGCAGGCCGCCTCGGAGCCCTCGCTGCGTTTCACAGGCGGCAACTATCTCGATGTCCAGCTGCAGTCTCCCGGTTCCGGCTACACCCCGGCGGAAGCCAGCCCGGGTGATGTGGACGGTGATGGGCAGTACGAGCTGATCGTGAAGTGGGACCCGTCCAACGCCAAGGACAATTCCCAGGCCGGAGCCACCGGGAACGTCTACCTGGACTCCTACCGGCTCAACGGCCAGCGGCTGTGGCGCATCGACCTGGGTCGCAACATCCGGGCCGGCGCCCACTACACCCAGTTCCAGGTCTTCGACTACGACGGCGACGGCCGGGCCGAGATCGCCGCCAAGACCGCTGACGGTACGCGCGACGGACAGGGCACGGTGATCGGTAACGCGAGCGCGGACCACCGAAACGGTGACGGCTACATCCTGGCCGGCCCGGAGTACCTGACCATGTTCAACGGGCTGACCGGGGCCGCGATGGACACGGCGAACTACGACCCGCCGCGCGGCAACGTCTCCTCCTGGGGCGACTCCTACGGCAACCGCGTGGACCGCTTCTTGGCCGGCACCGCCTACCTCGACGGACAGCGGCCCTCGCTGATCATGGCGCGCGGCTATTACACCCGAGCTGTCATCGCGGCCTGGGACTTCCGCGACGGCCGGCTCACCCGCCGGTGGACGTTCGACTCCAACGCCTCGGGGAACTCCCGCGCGGCCGGGCAGGGCAACCACCAGCTGTCCATCGCCGACGTCGATGCCGACAGCCGCCAGGAGGTCATATACGGCTCCGCGACCATCAACGACAACGGCACCCTGATGTACGCCACCGGCTACGGACACGGTGACGCCCTGCACGTCGGCGACTTCGTGCCCTCCCGCGCCGGTCTGGAGGTTTTCACCATCCATGAATCGGGCAACCAGCCCGGCTCCGACCTCCACGACGCGGCCACCGGATCGGTCATCCACCGCACCCCCACCAGCGGCGAGGAAGGCCCCGGCCGCGGGGTGGCCGCCGACATCTACGCCGCTAACCCGGGCGCCGAATTCTGGGGCGCGGGACCGAACATGACCCAGTTGCGCAACTCCTCCGGCGGCAACGTCGGACGCAATCCCTCCTCGGCGAACTTCCTCGCCTGGTGGGACGGCGACCCCGTGCGCGAACTGCTCAACGGCACACAGATCGACAAGTACGGGACCGGCGGTGACATCCGCCTGCTCACCGGTAGCGGCGTGGCCTCCAGCAACGGCACCAAATCCACCCCCGTCCTGTCCGGTGACCTCTTCGGTGACTGGCGGGAAGAAGTCATCTGGCGCCACTCCGGCAACAACGCCCTGCGCATCTACGCCACCTCGGCCTCGACCACCACCAAACTCCACACCCTGGCCCACGACGCCCAGTACCGAGTCGCCCTGGCCTGGCAGAACACCGCCTACAACCAGCCACCCCACCCCGGTTACTTCCTGGGCGCCGACATGACCAGGCCGCCCCAGCCCCACGTCTACGTGCGCTGACCCGCCCGATCACCTCATGTGAAAGTGGAGCGTCTTCGCGGGCAGGCCGCCCCGCGAAGACGCTCCACCCGCAGCGAACCGTTCCGGCTTCGGTAGCGACTTCAGGTTGTGGTGATGACCTGGGGTTTCGGGGTTGCGCGGTAGATAGGTGGTCTCGTGTTCGACGGGTGGGATGTGTCCTATTTCACCGTGGAGCCGGCGGTGGCAGTACCAGTCGATCCACTCGGCGGTGGCGAGTTCGACCTGGGAAAGGGTTCGCCAGGGCCGTCCGGGCTTGAGCAGCTCGGTTTCGAACAGGCCGATCGTGGACTCGATGAGGGCGCTGTCGTAGGCGTCGCCGACCGAACCGATCGAGGCGGCGATGCCGGCGGCGTTCAGGTGCTCGGCGAACCGGAAACTCGTATATTGCGACCCGGCCTCGGAATGGTGTATCAACTCACCCCGTTGGTAAGGCTGTACATTGCGGTCGCGTTGCCACCGGGCCACGTCCGGGGCGTCCAGGACGAGCCGTGCCTCCCTCGCCGTGGCGGCGGATCAGCCGACGATCCGGCGGGAGAAGGTATCCACGACGAAGGTGACGTAGACGACTGACGACCAGGTTCTGACGTGGGTGAAGTCGGCGGCCCAGCAGCGGTTCGGGGTCGGTGCGACGAAATTGCGGTCCAGCAGGTCCGGTGCCGCTCGACGGAGCTCTCCGGGATCGTGGTGATGATCTTCTTCCCGCGGACGGCACCGGCGACACCGAGCTCGCGCATGAGTCGTTCGACGGTGCGCCGGGCCACGATGTGGCCTTGGCGGCGCAGCTCACGCCAGACCTTCTTGGCCCCGTAGACGCGGTGGTTGACCTCGAAGGCCTGCTGGATGAGCGGTTTCAGCTCGGCGTCGCGGACCGTGCGGGCCGACGGGGAACGGAGTCGGGTGCGGTGGGCGTAACAGGTTCATCCGCGTCTTCAAACGCTCGGGTGCCGCCGCTCGCGACCGGATCCGGCCGGTGGGTGCGAGCGGCGGACGACGAAGCGCCCAGAGGCATTCACCGCATGAGCGCACCGGCCGGTGCCCCGCCCAGGACACCGGCCGGTGAGTTCCGCCGGACTGCCGGGGTCAGGACCCTTGCGGTTCGACGGTGAGCACGAGCTTGCCCGTGGTCCGGTCTGTCTCTCCGAGAGTGTGCGCCGCCGCCGCTTCGGCGAGGGGGAAGACGGCCTCGATGTGGGCGCGCAGCGAGCCGGCCTCCACGAGGTCCGCGATCGCCTTCATGCCCGCGTGGTCCGCCTCGACGAGCAGGGTTTCGACGCGCACACCCAGCTCGTCCGCCCGCGCGGCCTCGTCCGGGTCCGTCCCCGGCAGGAGGGACACGAGGACGCCGCCGGGGCGCAGAATGCCGAGCGACCGGGCGCGGGTATCGCCGGAGAGGGGGTCGAGGACGACGTCGATGTCCTGGAGGACTTCGGCGAAGTCGACGCTGCGGTAGTCGATCACCTCGTCGGCGCCGAGCGAGCGGACGAAGTCGTGCTTGGGAGCGCTGGCGGTGCCGATGACGTACGCGCCGCGGGCCTTGGCGATCTGGACGGCGAGATGGCCGACGCCACCGGCGGCCGCGTGGACGAGAACTCGCTGACCGGGACGAATCCCGGCGGTGTCGACGAGCGCCTGGTACGCGGTGAGGGCGGCGAGCGGGAGGGCCCCGGCCTGAGTGTGGTCGACGCCGGCGGGTTTGTGGGCGAAAGCGCGTGCCGGAGCGGTCACGTACTCGGCGTGGGAGCCCACCCCGTACGGGTAGGGGAGCATGCCGAAGACCTCGTCGCCGGGCTTGAACAGGGTGACGCCGTAGCCGACGGCTTCGACGATTCCGGAGACGTCCCAACCGAGGACGAGCGGCAACCGGTCGACGAAGCCGCCGCCGGCCCGGTGCTTCCAGTCGGTGGGATTGACGCCGGCCGCGCGTACGGCGACCGAGATCTGGCTCAGTCCGGGCACGGGCTTCGGCAGGCGGACTTTCTTGAGGACGTCGGGGGCGCCGTGGATGTCCTGGCTGATGGCGTGCATGGTGGCGGCGGCCGGGGCGGTGTTGTCCGCTGTGCTATGGCTCATGGGTCCAGCGTGGCGGACCGGCCCGTTCCGTGCCATGGCATGATTGCCATCTTTCGATAGGATCCTGCCATGCGACATGTTCACCGCGTCGTCGTCCTCGCACTGGACGGCGTGTACCCGTTCGAGCTGGGCATTCCGAGCCGGGTCTTCGGAGCCGCAGACGGCTGGTACGAGGTGGTCACCTGCACCGTCGACGGACACCCGGTACGTACGAACTCCGATTTCTCGGTCCATGTCGAGCACGGCCCGGAGGTGCTGGCCACGGCGGACACCGTCGTGATCCCACCGTTCGACACCTCACTCATCACGAGGGAGGTGCCACCAGCCCTTGCCGGAGCCCTGGCCTCCGTTCCGGCGGGCGCGCGCGTCGTGTCGATCTGCACCGCCGCCTTCCTCCTCGCGGCCGCCGGACTGCTCGACGGTCGCCCGGCCACCACGCACTGGGCGCTCGCCCGCGTTTTCCAGCAGTGGTTCCCGCACATCGCGCTCGATCCGGACGTGCTCTTCGTCGACGACGGCGACGTGCTGACATCAGCGGGCGCCGCCTCAGGGGTCGACGTCTGCCTGCACCTCGTACGCAAGGACCACGGCACCGAGATCGCCAACCGTGTCGCGCGCGCCTGCGTCGTACCGCCATGGCGGGACGGCGGGCAGGCGCAGTACATCGAGCTGCCAGTGCCTGAGGCCTCGGCGAACGGAACCGCGTCCACCCGCCAGTGGGCGCTGGAGAACCTGGGCGAGCCGCTGACCCTGGCCGAACTTGCCGGCCACGCCCGCATGAGCATGCGGACCTTCGCCCGCCGCTTCGGCGAGGAGGTGGGCATGAGTCCGGGGCGGTGGTTGATCCAGCAGCGCGTCGCCAGGGCACGCCACCTGCTGGAATCCACCGACTTCCCCGTGGACGACATCGCCGCCCAGGTCGGCTTCGGTACGGGTGCGTCGCTGCGCCAGCACCTGCACACGGCCATCGGAGTGACCCCGCTCGCCTACCGGCGCACCTTCCGGGGCGTACCGGCGGACATCCACTGAGTGCGAGCGGGCGGGAAACCGAGCGGGGGAGAGAACGCCCGTTCGCCGCACCGCCCATGATGAGAGGTCGTTAAGTCCGATCTTTCTTAGTTCGTGATCACTCGTTCGTGGCGCTGGTGGCTATCAAGTCTTATCGGTGGGCATGCTCATGCAGAGGTTCGTTGCATGGAGGGAGAGCCGTATCCGAGAGACTCGGCGGATGTGCAATGGGCGTTGATCGAGCCGATGATCACGGCGTGGAAGCAGGTGCGGGTCGCACGGTCAACGACCGGCGATCCCAGGGGCTGCGATCTCCGCGACGTCGTGAACGCGAGCTTCTACCAGAACCGGACGGGCTGACAGTGGCGCTATCTGCCCCATGACCTGCCGGCCTGGTCGGTGGTGTTCTACTACTTCACGCTGTGGCGAGAGGACGGGCTCGACCAGCAGATCCAGGAACTGCTGCGCTGCCAGGTGCGGGGAAGGCCTGCCGATTAGAGGGCCCGCCCCTCCCCGCCCCCGTGGTCATCGACACGCAGTCCGTGCGCGCGGCCGCGGCAGTCCCGAAGACCACGACCGGCCTGGACGCGAACAAGAGGACTCCGGGCCGCGAGCGGATACTGGCCGTCGACGTCCTGGGGCTGATCATCGGCGTCGTCGTGCTGGCGGCCTCGGCTTACGCCAACGCCGTCGGCAGGGGGCCCTGCTCGGCCAGGCGCCGAGCGATGCGGAAACCGCCTGGAGAAGGCCCTGGTGGACCAGGGGATCAAGGACGAGGTCGTCATCCACGACGCGATGCTCGACATCACCGTCGACGTCGTCCGCCGCAACCCCGCCGGTCAGGGCTAGGGCTTCGTCCCGCAACCGAAGAGATGGATGGTGGAGCAGGTCAACGGCACGTTGACGTTGCACCGGCGTCTGGCCCGCGAGTACGACCACCGGCCTGACAATCAGGCCAAGGCTGCCACCCGGACCGGCGAACTGCGTGACCAGATCGAGCACCTGAACGCTGACCTGCCCGAGATCGAGGCGCGTCTGGCGGAACTCGTTACGACCCACAAGCTCATCGCAGAACTCGCTCCGAACGGGACCGAGCCCGAACCGCTTGAGTTGACCACCACCTACCAGGTCGTCGCGAACGCCTTCACGCCCACCCCGATCGGCCGTCCGGGTTCGTGATCTACACGAACTCCTCGGCACGCGCACCAACGACCCGGCCATGAACGTCACCCGCAGCCGCCTCTGACGCCAAGGCTTTCTCGCCCAATCCGGAACAGGCCACTACCAGAAACGGACTTAACGACCTCTGACATGTGAGGTAATCGCGGCTCCGGCCACTCCCGGCCAGGTCCGGTCGCTGTTCATGTCCCCGGAACCGGATTGCCCGACCGTGCCCGCCTTCGGCTTCACCCATCTCCGCAGGCGCCGTCATCACTTCGACGTCACCGAGTACCTGGAGCGCATCCAGGCAACCCTCGACCCCTGAGGGCAGCTTCGTCATCCACGGCCCGCCGACCGAAGTGCTGGAGGGGAACTGGCCCGGCACCATGGTGTTGATCGAGTTCCCCGGCCTGGACGTGGCTCCTGGTACGACTCCCCGGCGTACCAGGAGATCCTGCCGCTGCGCAGCGAGCACATCGAGGGAGACCTGCTGCTGGCCTGTGAACGCAGCCGGCCTCGCCTGTGCCGGTGGCCGGCCGAGGAGGAGTCCTGCGCGCAGAACTGCCGTCGAGGCTCACGCGGAGAGGGCGTCCTCGACGGTGGGGAAGAGCCGCATGAAGCTGGGGTTGCACCTTCCGTAGCGGCATGTGGTCCGATGGACTTACGTCCCGGTCCTTTGAGGAAAGGTCCCTGCTCATGCGTTCGTCCTTCATGCCGCCCCGCCAGGTCAAGATCGGTGACGCGGCGGTCTTCGCCGGCACCACTCCGCGGGCGATTCGCCATTACCACGAGATCGGCCTGCTTCCCGAGCCTGAGCGCGGCGCTGATGACCGCCGCCGCTACGCGTACGAGGACATGATCCGCCTGCTGTGGGTTCGCAAGATGGCCGACGTCGGGATCGCCCTGGACGACATCCGTGACGCCTTTACCACCGGCACGGCTTCCGCCGGTGCGGACAGCAGAGACGGTATCGCGGGCATCCTGGAGCGATTGGAGGAAACCCTTGCCGAGCAGGAGGCGGAATTGCGGCGGCAGCGGACCGCCGTGCAGCGGATGCGCACCGAAGGCAGCCGGATGGGCCTGCTCTCCGACTTCGTCACCGAACGCCTCAAGAGTCTGCCCGAGGGCTCCCTGCGGCAGGCGGACCTGGACAGTCTGCTGGTCACTGAGCGGGTCTTCGGCCCGCTCGGCGCGGCCGTCCAGGCCACCCGCTTCGTCGCCCTGGCCACGCATCCCACCCTGCGGGAAGATTCCGACCGCATCGATGACGCCGAGGAGGCACTCGATGACAGCGTCGCCGTCGATGATCCGCGGGTGGCTCAGGTGGCCGTCGAGCGGCACGTCTTCGAAAGCGCCCTGCAGGCCGTCATCGAGGAGTCCGGCCTGGGTAAGGACGACGATGATCTCTTCGACGTCTGGGACACCTTGCACCCTGCTACCGCCGATGACGGCGAGGACGAGGCCGACGTCGGCTCCGGCAGGCGGGAGGCCGACTCCATGAGCGTGTTCGAAGCCACCGGCAAGATGCCCTACGACTTCTCCCCAGCCCGCCTGCGCTGTATGGAACTGGCCGAAGAACTATCAGCCCAAGACTCACCCGCCGCATAAACCGCAGGCACTGCACCTAAATCACCGGTATTGTGTCTAATCGTACTACTGTTACGAGTTCTCCACCGTGGCGGTCATGCCCTCCCTGATCGCGGTGAAGGGCGTGCTGCGCGCCTGGGTCCCGGACGCGGGCATAAGCCGCTGTTCCAGCTCATCAAGCAGGGTTTGGGCGTGGGCATCCTGTCAAAACGGCAGGCGGAACACCTGACTACGACCGCAAGACCCGCAACGGCATGGTGCACGGCCAGACCACGCACGCGGTGATGCTGCCGGTCACGGCGGCGGAGATGGTGACCGTCTCGGTCGCGATCGTCTCCGAGCTCTGCGCCACTGTCCGTTGATGTCGAACCCGGACTGTTTGTCAGCGAAGTTGGACGGTCGGAGGTCCAGTCCTTGGTGTCCGTGGCCTGCAGGGCATCGACGATGAGCGCAGGGCTTCCCCCGTGAGGGTGGGCGCGCGGCTATTGGTCACGCGGCGAGCAGGACCTTAGCGGTGTGGTGCCGGCGTCACTGTAGTCGTGAGCCCCCTGGAGGGTCTCGCGTTTCAGGGGTGCGTGGAAGCTTTCGCAAGCCGCGTTGTCGGCGCTGGTGCCGACCGCGCCCGTCGACCGGGTGAGTCCGAGCCGGCCGCAGAGACCGTGGGCCCCGTGGTCGGAGTGGAACACGGGGCCGTCCGGGCTGCCACGGTTCGAGGTCGCCATCCGCAGCGCATCGGCGACCTGACCACCACACCAATGGTGTCCGTCAAAGCGGAACAAGCTCACCCTGTACGACGGCGAGGTACTGTCCACGGACGCCCTCTCCCAGCATGACCCACCAAAAGATCATCCCCCGGTCAGCCAACGTGACAGTGCCTCGTCAACGGCTCGGCACCGAGGCATTCAGCTGGACGCTGTTTCTCGAAACTCCTGACGTAACTGGGGCGTTGGCGTCAGGATGGGCCACATGGACCGTGGGGATCCGGCGAACGTGGAGTGGGAGCGGTTGAAGCCTCCGCTGCTGTGCGGTGACGCATGTGGTGACCGGTGGATTGATCACCGCCGGGTCATCAACCGGGTGCTGTACCGGGTTCGCACCGGCGTCCAGTGGCAGGATCTGCCGGATCGGTCCGGGCCATGGAGAACCATCCGCAAACGACATCACCACTCGTCAGTGGACGGTACTTGGGCGATGATCCTGTCGCGGATCCGGGGTGTTGAGGGCGCCGCAGCCCGGGTCGGCCCGTATATGTCGTTGGACTCCACCACGGTCCGCGCTGCATTCCCACCATGAGGAGGCCCAGACCATTCCGGTCAATCCGGTGCTCCTCGTCCCGACCGTAAATAATCCACCTGCCTTTTCCCCTCCTGCCGCGACCACCGGAACCCCGATTGGACGACTCGTGCCGACCCAGTCCCCGTCTCCCGCTGCTCATCCGTCCGCTGCCCGACCCGCCCCGCTGAAGATCGTCGGCCTGCTGGCAGGCGCGATCGTGGCCTCCTGTATCACCAACGCCATCATCGCGGCCCTCGCCCTCGCCGCCGGGGCCTCCGACGACTTTCAGCCCTTGCAGCCCGTCGCCTACATAACCTTCACCCTCCTCGGCGTGCTCATCGGCGCTGCAGGCTGGGCCCTCATCCGCCGCCGCGCAGACGCCCACAAGCGCCTGCGCATCCTCGTCCCCGTCGTTGTCCTTCTCTCCTTCATCCCTGACCTGGCCATGCTCGTCAGCGACTACAATCCGCACGCCGACGCGACGGGGGTCATCGCCCTGTTACTCATGCACGTCGCCGTCGCCGCATTCAGTGTCTTCGCCTTCCAGCGCGCCCTGCCCGTCAGCGGCCGGGACTGATCCCTGCCTCACCTCGGACGGCCTGATGCTCTTGCACTCCGGCCTCGGAGGACACCGGTACAGCCGTTGGCGCCGAGATTGATGATGAGGTCTAGGCCGTTTCGTTTGGATCAGATCAATGGACCAGGCCTGAGCTGAGAGAGAAGCGGCCCGGGGCCGAAATCAACGGGGGAATCTCTTGGCGGCTCCGGGCGTCTGGTCATGAGAGCGATCACGGGGCGTATGTGAGGGGGACTGGGTATGGCGATCACACTGGCCGAGGAGATCATGCTGCTGTCACTGGACGATGAGTCCGGGTCGGCGAAGCAGCGGCAGGCTGCTGGGTGGGCGGTGGCGGGAGGCATTCTGCTCGAACTGGTTCTGGCCGGGCGGGTGTCCGTTGCGGGCAAGTACCTCGAGCTGACAGACACGGTGCCGACCGGGGACCAGTTGCTCGACAGCCGGACGGCACTGATCGAGACGTGGCTGCGCGGTCGCACGAAGCGACGGGTGACGGAGTGGCTTACGAAGGACCAGGCCAAGGCCGTCGGTGCGGCTCTGGAGAGCTTGTGCAAGCGCGGAGTGGTTGTGGAGGAGAAGCACAAAGCGCTCGGCATGTTCCCAATACGGCGCTACCCCGAGGCCAATGGCGCCGTTGAGACCGAGTTGCGGGAACGGCTCGGCGCCGTCGTACTTGGCGGGGCCGAGCCGGACACACGGACGGCGGGCCTGATCGCGTTGATCCACTCCGCCAGGCTGCATCGCCTGGCCTTCCCCGACAGCCCGCGCAAGCAGGTCGCCGCGCGGATGGAGGACGTGGCCGCCGGGCAATGGGCGGCCGAGAGCGTCCGTTCTGCCATCCGCGACATGCAGGCGGCGATGGTCGCGGGCACCGTGGTCACGGTCGCCACGGCCGGGAGTTAAACCATTGCTTTCGGATCATCGGGCCGACCAGATGAAGATGCCTGCGATGTGGAGTCCGGCGAGGTGGATGGTCGCGGTCTTCTCGTAGCGGGTGGCGATGCCGCGCCATTGCTTCAAGCGGTTGATGCACTGCTCGACGGTGTTGCGCTGTTTGTATGCCTCGCGGTCGAAGGCTGGTGGACTGCCGCCTCGGTTGCCTCGCCGTCGGCGGTTGGCCAGCTGGTTCGCCGGGACGGGGATAACTGCGCGGATACCGCGCTTGCGCAGGTGCTCGCGGATGGTGCGCGAGGAATAGGCCTTGTCGGCCAGGACCACATCGGGCCGGGTGCGGGGCCGCCCGCACTGGCGGGGGACCCGCAGCCGGGCCATCACGTCCCCGAAGGCGGGCGCGTCACCCGCCTGTCCGGCGGTCAGAACGAAGGCCAGGGGCCGGCAGCGGCCGTCAACTGCGAGGTGGATCTTCGTACTTAGGCCACCGCGGGACCGGCCGATGGCATGGTCGTCCGGCTCGCTGGCTGGGTCCCCTTTTTGCGGGCCCCAGCCGCGTGCTGATGAGCGCGCACGATCGTGGAATCCACCGAGACCGCCCAGTTCAGATCCTCGTCGGCGTCGGCCTGGGCCATCAGCGCGGTGAAGACACGCGCCCAGGTGCCGTCGATGGCCCACATCCGCAAGCGGTTGTAAACGCCTCTCCAGTTGCCGCACTTCTCCGGCAGGTGCACCCACGGCGATCCGGTCTGGAACTTCCAGGCAATCGCATCGATCACCTCACGGTGGTCACGCCACCGACCGCCACGCCTCGGTGCCCGGTCCGGCAACAACGGCTCAATCTGCACCCACTGCGCATCAGTCAACGGCACACTCAGACCAACGATCAGATGATCCGAACGAAACGGCCTAGCTGCGGATCTCCGTGTTCGGGTGGGGCTGGGCCCGGAGGCGTTCGCGGAGGTCGATCTCCTCGGGAGTGAGCGGGTCCCCGGGCCGGCGGATGCGGACGGGCTTGGGCCGCACCGGCAGGCTGTGGTCCGCGGCGGCTTCCTCAGCTTCGGCGAACGCTCGGTAGCGCGAGGCGGCCGAGGGGGTTCTTGCCGGTGCTCTTGCCGGTCTTGACGCCCAGCTTCTTGGCGATCTCCGGGACGGGGCGCCCTTGTCCTTGAGTGCGACGGCGAAGGTGAGCATGTCGTCGTCGACGGCCTTCGGCCTTCGGCCGTGGTTGCCCTTGGCCGCTGCGCTGACCTGGCCTTCGAGGGCCTTCTCCCGGATGTAGTTGTGCTCGATCTGCCCGGCCACGGCGAGCACGGCGAAGAACATGGCGCCCATGCCGCCGGGGTCGTAGATGCCGGTGAACGGGCCGGTGAGGAGTTCGAGCTGGACGCCGCCGGCCTGAAGCCCGGCGGACAGCGTCATCAGCTCGGCGGCGTTGCGCGCGAGGCGCTTGAGCTCGTGGACGGTGAAGATGACCGGCGTCTCGGGGGCGGCCTCTTTGAACTGGCGGGCCAGGGCAAGTGCCTTCTCCAGCCCGGGCCGCACCTTGATGCGGGTGCTGATCTGCTCCTTGAGGGCTTTGCGGCACTCCGCCCGGTTGAGAGCTTCGAGCTGGCTCGCCAGCTCCTGCCGGGCGGTCGATGTCCTTGCGTACCCGATCCGGACTGGCCACTCGGCACGGGGCGCGGGCGCGATGGCGAGCGCCGGACCCTGCTTCCACTCGCGGCCCGGGTACCGGTCGGCGGGCACGGGGATCTCCAGTTCTTCGCGGAGTGCGGGGACGAGGACGAAGCACGGGGTGCGGTACTTCGCGGCGATCTTCCCGCCCCGGGTGCGGCAGGGGCTACCGGCGGGCGCGCCACAGTTCGGGCAGTTGCGACGCTCTACCGCCAATGTTGCCTGATCGGACGTGAGATCCATGCCGGGACTCTCTCGGAAGTACCTCGCACAACGTGTGGGTTTCGAGAGTTTTTCGCGAGTGACGACCTGCGGAAACGTGATCACTTCCGGCGCTCTCGCAGAACCCTCGCAGATGTTCATTTGTGAGAGCTGTTGCCTGCCATGTGCCCGCCCAGAGGGCGAAATTCAGGCCTGATCACCCGTGTGCCTACTCATGGCGCCGCCCCTGCCGCGGGGCGAGTACCGGTTACCGCGTTCTCAGGCATCACGTCGGCGCATTGTCCACCGACCGGCCAGGAGCGCGGCTGCCGCCCACAGCGCAGTCACGGCGAGACCTGTCCAAGGGCCAAAACCTCCTGCCGGGTCCTGGTGGAGCACTTGTTGTCCGGCACGGTCGGGAAGACAAGCGGCGGCGCCCTCGGCGAGGCCTCCGACCACGAAGGACACGACCAGGATGAAGGGGATGAGCAGGCTGAGCACCGCGACGGCGCTGCGCAGGAGGAAAGTAAGTCCCGTAGCAAACAAGGAGCCATTTCCAACCTGACGGGTGGTTGGACGGGCGACCCCGGCGGTGGACATGAAGAAGGCTCCTGGTAGACGGGTTCACGACCAAGATCACCAGTCCGCCAGGAGCTTTCGCGTGCTTGTCTACCCGTCCGGCATCGATCTGTCCAGCCGTAC
>NZ_JBIBZU010000042.1:0-19361 GCF_043088245.1 Streptomyces sp. NPDC014623
AAAGGCCCCGGCGGGAAACCAGGGCCTACTCATTGATGCGGGCATAAAAAAGAGCCCCCGTCAGATGAAAAGACGAGAGCTCGTTGTCTGCGGACTGAACCGCCCCGGGTTCGGTAGAGGCCTCAAATTGTGGTTGTGACCTGGGGTTTCGTGGTGGTGAGGTAGTAGTTGGTCTCGTATTCGACGGGTGGGATGTGCCCTATTTCACCGTGGAGCCGGCGATGGCAGTACCAGTCGATCCATTCCGCGGTGGCCAGTTCGACCTGGGAGAGCGTCCTCCAGGGCCGTCCGGGCTTGATCAGCTCGGTTTTGAACAGGCCGATCGTGGACTCGATGAGGGCATTGACGCTCCTATAGTTGTCAACTCGCTGTGGGGAGGGTCCGTGGTGCGGGTCGGATCAGGTGGTAGACCTCGCGGATGACGTAGCGTTTGAGGCAACGGATGATCTCGCGTTTCGTTTTGCCCTCGGCGGTGCGGCGGTGACGTAGTTGATCGTCGGTTGGTGGAATCGCATGCGGACGATGACGGTCCGATAGATCGCGGCGTTGAGCTGGCGGTGGCCGCCGTGGTTGATGCGGTGCCGGCCGCTGGTCATGCCGGAGCCGGTGGGCACGGGAGCGATGCCCGCAAGCTTGGCGAGGGCGGCTTCGGATTTGATGCGTTCGGGATTGTCGCCGACCACGACGAGGATCTCCGCGGCGGTGTCCACACCGATGCCGAAGGGTTCGAGCAGTTGCGGGGCGGTGCGGTGGACCAGCTCAGCGATCATTTTCGTCAGTTCCCTGGCCTCGGCGTCGAGGTACTGCCACCGTTTGGCCAGCGTGCGCAGGGCGTGGCGCAGTGCGTCCTCGGGGCCCTCCAGCTGTCGAGGACGCAGGCCGGCAAGGTGTCGGGCCAGGGTGATCTGCGTTTTGCCCGCGGTCTCGTTGCGCAGGGGATCGGGAGCGTGGACAAGCATCGCTTTCATGGTGGCCATCGCCGCTGAGCGCTGTTCGACGGCCTGGTCGTGGGCGATCTTGAGCTGCCGGATCATCTCGGCTTCACCGTCGGTGCTCTTGGGCGTGGCGGTCGCGTACCCGGCCAGGACGGCCCGGGCGGCGTTCTCGGCGTCCAGGGTGTCGGACTTGCCGTTCATCCGCCGCAGCCGCCGGTCCGGGCGGCCGGCCTCGACCACCTTGTGCCCGGCCCGTCGAAGGAACGAGGCCAGGGTGGCGCCGTAGGAGCCGGTGCCCTCGATCCCGAAGGCCAGAACCCTGCCGTATGAGCCTGCCCAGTCCAGGAGTTGCTGGAATCCGCCGGTGTCGGTGGGGATCGTCAAGGTAGCCAGGATTCCGCCGATCGTGTCCATCACGGCCGCGACGTGCACATGCTTGTGAGTGTCGACGCCGATCACGACGTGCCCGGACCTGTGCTGCTCGTTGTTGTCCACCGCGTTCCCTTCGGTCGGTAGCGTGGGGTGCACGCTGCCGCCGGCCGGAGGGACAGGACTGTCACGGGGACGCTTTGACGAGTTGGCTCCAGGCTCCTATGAGGTCACGTCCGTCCGGCGGCAGCGCTTGTTGCGTGCCCGGCCGGACGGTCGACAGATCAACGCCAGGACACCCGTGGGGTCGGTCGTAAGCAAGAGTCAGACCGTCACGGCCGGGACTACCCGATCCTTGCGGGATCCGGTACGAACAGACTGACAGTCGTAGGCGTCGCCGACCGAACCGATCGAGGCCGCGATGCCGGCGTCGTTCAGGTGCTCGGCGAGCCGGAAACTCGTATATTGCGACCCGGCATCAGAGTGATGTATCAACTCGCCTCGTTGATAAGGCTGTTCGTCGCGATCGCGTTGCCATCGGACCATGTCCAGCGCGTCCAGGACGAGCCGTGCCTCCCTCGCCGTGGCGGCGGACCAGCCGACGATCCGGCGGGAGAAGGTGTCCACGACGAAGGCGACGTAGACGACTGATGACCAGGTGCTGACGTGAGTGAAGTCGGCAACCCAGCAACGGTTCGGGGCCGGCGCGACGAAGTTGCGGTCCAGCAGGTCCGGCGCCCGCTCTACGGAACTGTCCGGGATTGTGGTGATGATTTTCTTCCCACGGACGGCACCTGCGACGCCCAGCTCGCGCATCAGGCGTTCAACCGTGCACCGGGCCACGATGTGGCCCTGTCGGTGCAGCTCACGCCAGATCTTCCTGGCCCCGTAGACACGGTAGTTGGCCTCGAAGATCTGCTGGATGAGCGGCTTCAGCTCGGCGTCGCGGACCGTGCGGGCCGACGGGGCCTGAAGCCGTTTGCGGTGGGCGTAGTAGGTGGAGGGGGCGATCTTGCAGTCGTGCTCGGTGAGCACGCGGCAGATCGGCTCGACACCGCCGAAGCGGGCCCGGTGCTCGTCGATGAACGCTACGAGCGTGTGTGTGGCCGGTCGAGCTCGGCCGCGAAGAAACTCGCCGCCGCCTTCAAGATGTCGTTCGCCCGCTTCAGCTCGGCGCTCTCCTTCTTCATCGCCTTGATCTGCGCGGACTCCTCCGTGGTCGTCCCGGGCCGTTGCCCGGAGTCGATCTCGTCCCGCTTCACCCAGTTCCGCAGGGTCTCGGCCGAACCGATCCCGAGCTTCTGGGCGACCGCCCGCAGTGCGGCCGACTCGTTCGGATAGTCGCCACGGACCTCGGCGACCATACGGACCGCTCGTTTGCGCAGCTCAACGGGATAGGAGGAAGGGCGTGCCATGACTCAATCCTTTCACGGAATCGAGTCTCTACCGAACCCGGGGCGGTTCAAGGAGGGCGTGGCCCGCCTCTCGCCGTTCGTGCGCCACCACATCAACATGCTCGGCCGGTACTCCTTCCAGCTCCCGGACCTGCCGGGCGGCCTGCGGTCCCTGCGCGACCCGGATGCCGTCGATGAGGAATAGTCTCGTCAACCCGTCATCCTGGTCGCAGCCGCCGTGGGCGTGGCGTCCGTGGTCGTCAGTGACGCGGAGTCAGTACCGGAAGCCGAAGCGCCGACGACGATGGTGACCGCTTCGCGTAGCAGTAACGTGCGGCGGCCCCGATAGGCGGGGCGTTCGGAGGAGGCGTCTCGGTCAGTCTGACGGTCTCGGCGTCACGGCGGCGACGCCCACACCGCAGAGCCGACCACCAACTGCTCCCAGGTGCGGGCGGCCATCTTGCCACCCGGGCAGTTGGCCGACCGGCCCTCTCACAGGTCGCGCCGTTGCGCGCTGGTGACGGCGAGCACGGCTGCGGTGAGCGCCCACACCGCGTAGACGCTCCAGGCCCCGCCGGTCGTCCACGGGAAGTCGGTCTGACGGGGGCCGACCTCCACGAGCCGCAACCACGCCTGGTAGAGCGTGGCGTGCCCGGCGACCGCCGACCAGTGGCGGCCGTCGGTGAAGACGATGGGCAGCACGAGGATGACCGCCACCGAGACGATCATGGTGGCCGAGGTGTGCCTGATGACGGAGCCGATGGCCATGCCGGCGACCGCGCACACGGGCGCAAGAAGGGCGGACGCCACTACGACGCGCAGGGCGCCCGGGTAGCTGATCGAGATGCCTGCGTCCCGGCCGCCGAGGATCGCCTGCGTCAGGCCGAACGAGGCCCCCGCGACGATCGAGCCGAAGACGGTGGTGACCGCCGTGACGACCACCGTCTTGGCGGCCATCACCGAACGGCGGGCCGGAACGGCCGCGAACGTCGTACGGATGGTGCCCGTACTGTACTCGCCGATGATCGCGACGGCGCCGATGGCACCGAGGGCGAGCATCATGACCATGGTGGCGTTCGCCGTGAACGCCACCTGCAGCGGAATTCCGGCCCGAACGTAGTCGGCCCGGTCCGCCGCGCTCCGCGCCGGCCAGTAGTTGTAGGTGTCGTAGGCGGTGCCCGCGTTGAACGCGATGACGACCAGGGCGGTGGCCCCGTACGCGATCCAGGTCGAGCGCAGCGACCGAAGCTTGATCCACTCGGCGGCCACCAGGTCGTGAAAGCGAGCGCGCGGTTCGTCGGCGCCGAGTTCGCCGGCGGGAGCGTATGTCGTGGTCACTGAGGGTCTCCTGCGAGGTATTGCACACTGTCGGCGGTGAGTTCCATGAACGCTTCTTCCAAGGAGGCGGACCGGGTGCTGAGGTGATGCAGCGGGATGCGGTGCTCCATGGCGATCTCACCGATCCGGAGCGTGGTCACACCGGTCACGGCGAGCAGGTCGCCCGCCGTGTGTACAGCCGCGCCCTCGGCCTTCAGGAGGTCTCTCAGGACGGCCGCGGCGGGCGTGCCCACCGTGACGCTCTGCCGGGTGCCGCGAGCGGAGAACTCCGTGAGACTTTCCGCTGCGATCAGCTCGCCGCGGCCGATGACGATCAACTGGTCGGCGGTGTGCTCCATCTCGGACATGAGGTGGCTGGAGACGAACACGGTGCGGCCCTCGGCGGCGAGACGCCTGAACAGGTCACGCACCCACCTCACGCCTTCTGGGTCGAGGCCGTTGAGCGGCTCGTCGAAGAGCAGTACCGGTGGGTCTCCGAGCAGGGCGGAAGCGATGCCGAGCCGTTGCTTCATGCCGAGCGAGAATCCGCCGATGCGGCGCCGGGCGACCTCGGCGAGGCCGACCTCCCGCAGTACCTCCTCCACCCGGCGCTGCGGGATGCGGTTGCTGCGGGCCAGGGCGGACAGCTGCGCCACCGCGCTGCGCCCGCCGTGCACATCGTGCGCGTCGAGAAGGGCGCCGACGAGACGCAGACCGCGGGGGCGGTCGCGAAAGGGATGGCCATCGACGATGACGGTGCCGCTGGTGGGCTCATGCAAGCCGAGGATCATCCGCAGCGTGGTGCTCTTGCCCGCACCGTTCGGTCCCAGGAACCCGGTCACCTGGCCGGGTCTCACGGTAAAGGTCAGATCTGTGACGGCCGTCGTGCTGCCGTATCGCTTCGTGAGCTCGTTGACTTCGATCACGGGGACGACGGTGCCGGGGGCGGGCCCCGCCCGTCGTCGGCCCGGAGCTGACAATCGCCGGGCGCGAGCGTCAACCCCGGTTGTACAACCACGGGCTGATGTCCCATCAACGGCATACGGTTACGATCACCCAATGCCCGCCTCCTTGTCTCTGCCGCTGCTCAAGCGCATACCGCCGGGCCTGTGGACGACGCTGGCGTGGTCCGCGGCAGCGGTGCAGCCCATCGTCGAATACGTCGTGACGCCGCCAGGACGGGCTTACTCACTCGACTTTCCCCAGGACGGGCTCGATTCGCTGGAAGCCCGGGCCCTGCTCGCCGTCGCCTTCGTGCTGGTCCTGGCCGGCGGTGCGGTACTGCGCCGCAGGACGTCGACGGCGTACGCACTGGTGATCACCGGTACGGTCGCCTCGACGGTGGCCTGGCGCCAGGACGAGATCCCGCCGCTGCAGTTCCTGGCAGTGGACCTGGCCCTCTGTTACATCGCGGCCATCCGATCCCGACGGAACTCGCTCGCGGCGGCCGCGGGGGCGCTCGGCGTGCTCGCCTGCTATTTCCTGCTACGGCTGCTCACGGAGGACGACTCCGGGATCGCTCCTGAGCCTTTCCTGGCCCTGACCGTGGCCATCGCCTGGCTCATCGGCAACTCGGTCTATCAGGCCCGCGCCCACACCGAAGAGCTGTACGCACGGGCCGCCGCGCAAGCCGTCATCGCCGAACGGCTGCGCATCGCCCGCGAGATGCATGACACCGTCGCCCACAACATCGGCATCATCGCGCTGCAGGCCGGCGCCGCAGCCCGGGTCGTCGAGACCCAGCCGGCCAAAGCCCGGGAGGCGATGCTCACCGTGGAGAAGGCGGGGCGCGAGACCCTGTCCGGGCTGCGGCGGATGCTCGGCGCCCTGCGCCAGGCCGACCAGGACCAGGAAGGTACCGGCCAAGACCATGGGCGTGCACAAGCGTCCCTGCAACCGGTCGCCGGCCTGTCGGACGTGGAACGACTCGCCGAGACGGCCACGGCCGCCGGCGTCCGCGTGGAGGTGTGCTGGCAGGGCAAGCGTCGCCCGCTGCCCGCTGACATCGACCTCGCGGCGTTCCGGATCGTCCAGGAGTCGGTGACCAATGCCGTACGGCACTCGGGGGCCGCTTCCTGCCTCGTGCGCGTCGACTACCGCGCGGAAGAACTCGCGGTCGAGGTCTCGGACCGAGGGAAAGGCGGCGGCACCGACACGGACAGCGGATACGGCCTGATCGGCATGCGCGAGCGGGCCGCCCTGCTGCACGGCGATTTCACGGCCGGGCCCCGTCCCGGGGGCGGCTTCCTGGTATCGGCCAGATTGCCGTTACCGGCAATGACCGAGGCGGAAGAGAAGGCGGGCGTCAGATGACCATCCGTGTCGTACTCACCGACGACCAGCCCCTGGTCCGTGCCGCCCTGCGGATGGTCATCACCGACACCGCGGACATCGAGGTGGTGGGCGAGGCCGGAGACGGCGCGGAAGCGGTAGGGCTGACGGAGGAACTCGACCCCGACGTCGTCGTGATGGACCTCCGAATGCCCGGCATGGACGGCATCGAGGCCACCCGGCTGATCACGAAGGGCACCGGCTCCGCACGCGTCGTCGTCCTCACGACCTTCGACGACGACGACTACGTCTACGGGGCGCTGCACGCCGGCGCCTCCGGATTCCTCGTCAAGGACATGGCCCTGGACGACATCCTCTCCGCAATCCGGATCGTTGCCGCCGGGGACGCCCTGATCGCACCGGCTGTCACACGCCGGCTGATCAAAGAGTTCACCACCCGGCCCGCAACGTCACTGCCGCGGCGGGCGGAGCTCGGCGGCATCACCGACCGGGAACGCGAGGTGCTGACTCTGGTCGGCAGGGGCCTGTCCAATACGGAGATCGCAGGCGAGCTCTGCATCAGCATCGCCACCGCCAAGACCTACCTGACCCGCCTGCTTGCCAAGCTCGATGCTCGCGACCGGGTGCAGCTGGTGATCCTGGCCTATGAGGCGGGCCTGGTGGCACCGTCCCAGTGAACGGACGAACTCCCCGCACAGCGAGCACCGGCGGGCGGTGCGCGATCCGCTCCAACCCCGCCTGCCGTCAGTGCGCAGGTTGATCAAGGTTCTGGCTCACCGCCGGCTGTCACCGGGGGCCAGAAGGCTGGTCAGCTCGGCGATGGCCGCCGGTGAGGGCTTGAAGTAACGGCGGAGGTTCTCCGGCTTCTTGTGCCGCGACTTGGCCATCAGTATCAGCAGCGACGGGGCCTTGACCCCGAATCCTGAACACGGGTTATGCGGCTTGTGTCAGCGTAGTTGGTGTGCGGTGGGGGTGTTCTCGAAGGCGATCGGTGATTGTTGTCCGAGGCGGGAGTGTCGGCGTCGGGTGTTGTAGCGGTTCAGCCATCGGAGGGCGTCGAGGCGGGCCTCGCGCTCGTCTGGCAGCTCTTTCGTTCTTTGCAGGGTCTCGCGTTTGAAGGTCGTGTTGAAGGACTCGGCCAGTGCGTTGTCCGCGCTGGACCCGACCGCGCTCATGCTTCGCCGAATCCCTGCTGACCTGCATGCTTGGGTGAAGATTCTGCTTGTGTACTGGGCTCCGTGGTCGGTGTGCATGATCGATCCGGCGAGGGTGCCGCGGGTGCGGATCGCCGCGGCCAGGGCGTCGGTGACGAGGTCCGCGCGCATGTGGTCGGTGATCGCCCAGCCGGCCAGACGGCGTGAGGCGAGGTCGATGACGGTCGCCAGGTAGCAGAACGTCCCGCCGTCGATGGGCAGGTAGGTGGTGTCGCCGACGTACTTCGTGTTCGGCCTGTCCGCGGTGAAGTCGCGGCTGATCAGGTCCGGGGGGCTTGGCGGCGGCCGGTCGGTGATGGTGGTGCGGTGCCGGCGGCGCAACCGGACCCCCTCGATCCCCAATGCCCGCATGATCCTGGCGACCCGCTTGTGGCTGAGCGCCTCGCTGCCCGTCTCGCGGAGCTCGGCGGTGATCCTCGGGGGCTCCGTAGGTGCCGTCCGATTCCTGGTGCACCGCCCGTATCCGGGCGGCCAGCCTCGCGTCGGCCCCCTGCCGGGCGGCCCGGTCCGCAGCTGTCCGGCGCCAGGAGCAGAAACTCAAGCGGGCGATGCCGAGGATGGTGCACAGCCGCTTCACGCCGTAGCGGCGCTGGAGGTCGGCGACGCACTGGAAGCGGTTCACCAGCGCGTCTCCCCGACGAAATACTTCGCCGCCTTCCGCAGGATCTCGCGTTCCTCCTCCAGCTCACGGACCTTCTTCCGCAAGGGCGGCGTTCTCCGCCTCCAGCGGGCCCGGCGGCAGGGCCGGTTCCTGCGTCCGCCGTCCCCGGGGACGGCTCACGCCGGCAGCCCTCACCCAGTTCCGCAGCGCCTCCGGATTGATCCCCAGATCGGCGGCGACCGACCTGACCGTCGCTTCGGGCCGCGATTCGTACAGCGCGACCGCATCCGCCTCGGACTGTGGCGGGTAGTTCTTCATGACCACGAGATGTCCGTTCTCAGATCCTCAGGATCCAGTGTCTCGTGTGTCCCACATCCGGGGTCAAGGCCCCTTCAGTACCGCCCCGCACGTTAGTTGAGGCCCTGGTGGCGCATCTTGTGACGCTCGCTCGGGCTGTCCGATTGCTCCGACCGTCGTGGTGCCGCCGGGTAGGTCACGGCCCGCTGTGGGCGCGCGGCGCACTCTGGACACGTGTACGGGCAGCTGCGAAGATCCACGACTGGACCGGCAAACCGCCTGTGAACAAGGAGAGTTCAGCATGCGCCCGTTAGCTCTGCGACACCGCGTCTCCGTCGTCGCCGTCACTGCGTTCCTGGCTGGGGCAGGTACCCTGGCCGCCGCTCCCCCGGCCTTGGCCGGGGATGACTCGACGATCTTTGGCAAGGACAACACCGTTACTGTGGGCGAGGCTACGTACTTTCCTGCGACGGCACAGAACAGGGACGGGATCACGGCCTCCGTGACGTACTCCTGCGACCCGGCCCCGATCCTCTACCTGGGTATCGCCTGGCGGTTGGCCGACGAGCGGGACTCGCAGATCAGCAGCCCTCGCGGAGTCGCGACCTTGCAGCCCTCCCAGCTGACCTGTGATGGGCAGAAGCACACGGTGGCGATCACCGCCCGCACGTTGTCGGGCAACCATCTCCCGTTCGGAGAGGGCGACCCGGTGAAGGTCACGGCGAGCGTGAGCAACTTCGAAGGTGCGCCGTATGCCCAGCGCGTGGTGGTCACGACGCTCTGAGGCCCGAGGGCGGCTGTTTGCCTACTGGCATCGCTGTCAACTGCAATTTCGCCGAACCACTCCACGGATCGTGCACGGCACTGCCATCCCGCAATGTCGCCGTCCGGATCCGCGGCTCAGGGCTATCCAGTTCTGTGCGTGATACGCCAGGTGGTAGCGGCCGGACGCGCGGCGGCCCAGACCGAGGTATCCAGTCTGGGCTGCGGCAGACTTTCATTGTCAGACCCTCTTGATCCTCACCAGGAGGTCATCGAGCGAGCTTGTACTGCACCGTCGTGTCCGGGCACGCGTCTGCGAGTTTCACGAGTGCGGCACCTTCCTTGGCGTCGGCGCTGAGCGCACCGTCCCCACTTCGGCACCATCCTCGCCGCGGCCGTGGCCGAACCCGCCAGCGCGTGGAACGCCTGCTTCCTGCCGAGGACACGGTCCTCCCAGCTCACGCTCTACAACCGCGACGACAAGCTCCGGCCGACCAATTTGAGCGGTTCGACATCTTCGCCGAAGCGTTTCCGCGGTCCGGCCTCAACCGCCTGCAACTTCGCAACAACCGTCAGATGGTAGTGAGCTGCCCCGAGTTTCGTAGAGTCCGATCTTGATTGGTTCAGGCGGACTGCGGGGTTTGCTCCTGGCTGCGCCAGAAGGCTTCCTCGTACTCGGCCGGCGGCACGTAGTCGAGCGCGGAGTGCGGGCGTTCTTCGTTGTACCAGGTGATCCACTGGAAGATCACCCGCTCGACCTGGTCGACGTCCTTCCAGGGACCCTGCATCTAGATCAGCTCGGCTTTGAAGGTCCCGTTCAGCGCCTCGGCCATCGCGTTGTCATACGAGTCCGCGACGGAGTCGACGGAGACGGAGACGCCGATGTCGGCGAGCTGGTCGGTATACCGAATTGATACGTATTGCGACCAGCGATCGCTGTGGTGTATCAGTCCGCGAGGCCGATGGGCGCGAGGCCGAGCCGAGTGCCGGTTTGATCGACTCGCAGTCCGTGTGTACGGCCGACACCATTCCCGCCGGGACCAGACGCTTTGACGCGGGCAAGAAGGTCAAGGGCCGCAAGCGGTTCATCGTCACCGACACCCTCGGCCTGCTTCTGGCCGTCCACGTCGTCGCCGTGAGCATCCAGGACCGTGACGGCGCACGGCGTCCGCTGCTGAGGACCCGACTGGACCACCCGGGTGTGAAGAAGATCTGGGCGGACCAGGGCTTCGCCGGACGCCTGGTTGACTGGACGGCGCAGATCCTCGGCCGCGAACTGGAGATCGTCCGCAAGGACCCCGGCCAGCGGGGCTTCCAGGTCCAGCCCAAGCGCTGGGCGATCGAGCGGACGCTGTCATGGATCACCGCACACCGCCGTCTCGCCCGGGACTACGAGCAGCAGCCCGCCCACTCCGAGACCATGATCCGCTGGGCGATGATCGGCATCATGGTCCGCCGGCTCACCCGCGGCCGACCAGCAACCCGACCAGGCCCCGGCCCCTCTCACGCGTCAACCAGTGAGATCTCAAACGCGGTCTCAGCGGGGTGTAGTGCGGGCGCGGAGGTGTGCACGTTCTCCTTGGTGGCCGAGGAGGCTGAGGATTTCGACGGGGTGGTCGTCGGCGTTGCCGAACCAGTGGGGGGTGCGGGTGTCGAATTCGGCGGCTTCGCCGGGGCCCATGATGAGGTCGTTGTCGCCCAGGACCAAGCGCAGGCGGCCGTCGAGGACGTAGATCCATTCGTAGCCCTCGTGGCTGGCCTGCTCGGGCTCGGGCGAGCGCATCTTCGGCGAGATGATCAATTTGTACGCTTGCAGGCTGCCTGCCCGTCGGGTGAGCGGGAGCATGGTCATGCCGTGGCGAGTGACGGGCTGGAGGTGTAGCCGGGGGTCGCCCGTCTGGGGTGCGCCGATGAGCTGGCCGATGTCCACGCGCAGTTCCCGGGCCAGGGGCAGGAGCAGTTCGAGGGTGGGGCGGCGCTGGCCCGATTCCAGTCGCGAGAGCGTACTGAGGGAAATCCCGGTGGCTTCCGCCAGGGCCGTCAAAGAGAGGCTGCGCTGGGTCCGCAGCCCTTTCAGGCGCGGGCCGACCGCGGCCATCGTCGACTGTGTTTCTTCGTCCATCCCCCCACCTTGCCACCGCAGCAAGGATCTTTGCGCGTTGTGCTGTGCGAGCCGACGGTGGTGGGAGGCGCTCCGACCGGGGCTGCCGTCCGGAGGGAGAGGCGCAATGAGGAAAGACAGCGGAAGTGAGGTGGTGCAGGTGCAGCGGGCCGCAGCGCCGCCCGGCGCCCCGGTGAAGGTGCGCCGTGGTCCGGTCGCGCTGGCGGTGGTGATTTTGGTGCTGACGCAGCTGATGTTCGTCGTGGACACCTCGATCGTTAACGTGGCGCTGCCCGACATCGGCCGTGATCTGGACTTTTCCAGCGCGGGCCTGTCCTGGGTCGTCACCGCCTACGCGCTGACCTTCGGCGGCCTGATCCTGCTGAGCGGGAAGGTCGGTTCCATGATCGGGCCGCGCCGCGCCCTGGTTCTGGGCGTTGTGGTCTTTGTGATTGCTTCCATCGCGGGAGGGCTGGCCCCCTCGGCTGGGGTGCTGGTGGCGGCGCGGGCCCTTCAGGGGGTGGGAGCGGCGGTGGCGGCGCCCAGTGTGATGGTGCTGCTGATGGGGATCACTACGCCGGGCCCGCAGCGCTCGCGTGCCATGGCGATGTTCGTCATGACCGTCGGCGCTGGAGCAGCGGTGGGACTGCTGGCGGGCGGGGTGCTGACACAGACGCTGGGCTGGCAGTGGGTGATGTACGTCAACGCCCCCATCGGGCTGGTGGTGCTGCTCGGAGCGGTGCGCAACCTGTCGGAGATGGAACGTCGGCGCACCTCGCTGGACATCGGCGGCGCCACGGCCTCGATCCTGACGATGGTGGCGCTGGTGTTCGCCTTCACCTCTGCCGCGGACCGCGGCTGGAGCAGCCCGGTGGTTCTCGGGTCGTTCGCCGTCGCCGCCCTCGCGCTCGCGGCCCTGATCGTGTGTGAGCGCCGGCATCCGCATCCGGTGATGCCGCTGGCGTTCTTCTCCTCCATGCGCAGCGCCGGCCCCCTGCTGTCGATGCTGCTCGTCCCGGCCGGGCAGGTCGGCTTCCTGTTCTTCACCACCCTGCTCACCCAGCAGGTGCTCGGCTTCACCCCTATCCAGACCGGTCTTGCCCTGGTGCCCTTCACCGTCGGCCTGATCGCCACCAACCAGCTCATCCCACGGCTGCTTCCGCGCCTGGGCGAGCGCGTCATCGGCAGTACGGGCCTTGCCGGACTGGTGCTGGGCATCGCCTGGATGGCGCTGGTGGCCGCCGACGCCGACACGAACACCTCGATCGTCACCGTGCTGCTGCCCTCGATCCTGCTCGGCGCGGGCGCCGGCGCCACCTTCGCCCCCGTCACCGCCGTGATCATGCACCAGGCCCCCGCCGAACACATCGGTGCCGCCGCCAGCCTCAACCAGGGCCTGCAACAGCTTGGCGGCGGCATGGGCCTGGCCGTTCTGACCAGCGTGCTCTCCGCCACCGGCGGACTGGAGGGCGGTCTGGGAGCAACCTTCCTCGCGACCGCCGCCTTCCCCCTGGCCGGCCTGCTCCTGTTCGGCCTCTGGGCGCGCCGCATCCCCGCTCCCGACACCACCCCCGCATGATCCCCACAGCTCCCGACCACACCCTGGAGAACGCCTGATGAGTGACACCGATCCCCGCTACGAAGCCGCGTTCTGGAACCAGCGCTACAACGCCCCCGACCCGTTGTGGAGCGGGCAGCCCAACCCCGCGCTCGCCGAAGAAGTCACCGCACTGACGCCGGGGAGGGCGCTGGAGGCAGGCTGCGGCGAGGGCGCCGACGCCATCTGGCTGGCCCAGGCTGGCTGGCAGGTCACCGGCACCGACTTCTCCGCCCAGGCCCTCGCCCGCGCAGCCGACCACACGCCCACCGCACTGACCGGACGCCTCACCTGGCAACCGGCCGACATCCGCACCTGGACACCCCAGGACGACGCGCCTCACTACGACCTGGTCACCGCCTCCTTCCTCCACTTCCCCTCACCCCTGCGCCGCGCCGTCTTCGCCGCCCTCGCCGCGCGGGTGGCGAGCAACGGACATCTGGTGATCATCGGCCACCACCCCAGCGACCTGGACACCGCGATGCCCCGCCCGCCTGAGCCCGACATCTTCTACACCGCCGACGACCTCATCAACGACCTGCCTGCACCCGCCTGGAAGGCCGTCACCCGCGCCGCCCGCCCCCGCACTGCCACCACACCCGACCGCCGGCACGTCACCATCCACGACACCGTCCTGACCGCCCAGCGCACCCAGTAACCCACCCCTCACCCACACGCGACGCCACGCAGAAACGAGTACGACCATGCAGCACGACCTCGCACACCAGACCGCCCTGGTCACCGGCGCCACCGCCGGTATCGGCCGGGCCACCGCCCTGGCCCTGGCCGCCCACGGCGCCGCCGTCATCGTCCACGGCCGCGACAAGGAACGCGCGGCCGACACCTTGAAGCACATTGAGGCCCTCGGCGCCACAGCCCGCTTCGAGCCGGCTGATCTGTCCGACCCCGCACAGGTGACAGACCTGGCCGAACGCGCCGGGCGAGTCGACATCCTGGTCAACAACGCCGGCATCTTCCACTTCGCCCGCACCGCCGACACCACCCCCGCCACCTTCGACGCCCACATCGCCATCAACCTGCGCGCCCCCTACCTCCTCGTCCAGGCCCTCGCCCCCGGCATGACCGAACGCGGACACGGCTCCATCATCAATGTCAGCAGCGGCGCCGCCGGCACCCCCGGTCTCGGCAGTGGCATCTACGGCGCCACCAAAGCCGCCCTGGAATCCCTCACTCGCGTCTGGGCCGCCGAATACGGGCCCGCCGGAGTCCGCGTCAACGCCGTCGCCGCCGGCCCCACCCGCACAGAGGGCACAGCCGCCTACGGCGAAGCCTTCGAATCAGCCGGACAAGCCGTCGCCCTCCAACGCCTGGCCGACCCCGAAGAGATCGCAGGGGCCATCGCCTTCATGGCCTCCCCCGACGCCAGCTACGTGAACGGCGCCACCCTCAGCGCCATGGGCGGTCAACCCGCTCTCGGATAACGCGCGTGCAGACAACGACACAGGCGGACGGACGACACCGCCGAAGCCCCACAGCGGTCCGAAGACGCTGGTCCAGCCGCATCCTCATCCCCCCGCGACTCATCGGATGAGCGGCGGCTGCCCGGCTGGCCCGGTGGGCGGCGGAGGGGGCGTCCTCGCCGCCGCTCTCGGCCGTCCAGTTGGCGGCGGTCTGCTCGCTGAAGCCGAGCAGACGGCTGAAGACGATCGCGAGAGTTCGGTGACTAGGTCCATGAGCGAGGCGCTTCGGATGGGCCGGGGCAGGATGCCGAGCGTCTTGAGCCTGCGAAACATGCTGACCGGCTCCATCGGCCGGCCGGCACGAGAGCTGGGGAACAACCAGGCCGAGCCGCTTCATCTCGTACACGATAAAGACGACGCGGCAGTGCAGAGAGGCGTGGGCCTTGACCTCCCGCGCCGTACGAGCGCCTCCTCGAACTGGGCCCCCGGGTGGACGCGGGTGCTGATCTTCTCTCTGAAGATCTTGTCCCTCGGGATGCCGTGGCCCGCAAGGCGTCGAGCTGGGAGTCGTCGTCCTGCCCAAGGGCGGAGCAAGGGGCGCGGGTGGTGCCGTCTCTTACGCCGGCCTCCGCGCCGGTTCTCTTGATCGTCACGGACTCATGGCAGGCCGAGCCCTCCACGGTCCGCGCACGCGTGGAACTCGTCCACGGTCAGCGTCGGATGCGCAGGGCTTGGCAGCATGGGGAAGAGCAGTCCGGCCCCGCGTACCTCGATGATCTTTGGGGTGGGGTCTCGTCGCAGCCGTGTGTCTCGTGGAGGCGGGCCCGGAGAACGTCACTCGATGTGGGTCGTTGCCCTACCTGTCGGCCAGGGCTGCTGATATTCGATGAGCCGGCCTGCCGGGTCGTGTCGGCGGCCGGGTGCGAACAACAGTTTTGTTCAAAAAGCAGCGCCGGGTATGCGGCCCGAAGAAGGGAGTGTCTTGTCGCATACTCGGCGCTGACCGTCAGAGTTACGCCGTCACGGCTGCTGTATCGGTAGATTCGACTGCGGACTTGAAGTCAGGGCGGACCCCGATTTGATCAAGCCACACGCTCATCGAGTTGTAGCAATTGAACCTTTCGATCTTTCCGTCACGGAGGTACCAGAGGTCCGCCGCCGGCACGTCGATCCGGTTCCCGGTCGGTGGGATCTCGCCGACCGGAGTCGGAAACCCTCCGAGATGCGTGCCCTGGATTCGCAACTCGACGGCGACGACATCACCGAACGCATGTACCTCGAGCAGCTCACGGTGTACATCGGGGAACGAGCGGGCGAGGCCCGCGATCACCTGAGGAATCTGCTCTCCGCGGAAACTCTGCGAGGTCGACATGTCGTTGAACGACCCGTCCTCGGTGAACAAGGCCAGGAAACCGTCACCGTCGAGAACGTTCCCTTCCGCGAGCCGGTAAGCCTCGCGAATGGTCTTTTCGTTACTTTCCATCCCTGTTCTCCTTTGAGTTCGCCACACGCTCACGGCCCGCGCTTGTCTTTGATTGGCCCTTCCTGACTGTCGTAACGATAGTTGTTACGTCAGATTGTCGCAACCTTCACTGTTGCGACTGCACTGTCGTAACATGGAGCGTTGCGACCGGAGGAGGGATCATGAGCGCCAACAGCAGGCTGACCATCGCCGCCCATGCGCTGGCCTGGATCGGTCTCTACCAGCGCCAGGGCCACGAGGTCGCCACCTCCGAGCAGGTCGCAGCCAGCGCGAACACCAACCCCGTGGTGATCAGACGGCTGCTCGGCGAGCTGCGCAGGGCCGGCCTCGTGGAGTCCCGGCGGGGCGCGGGCGCGGGCTGGTCGCTGGCGCGCGAGCTGGGGGCGATCACCCTGCTCGACGTGTACGAGGCAGTGGAACCCGGCCCGCTGTTCGCGATGCACCGCACCACCCCGGACCAGGGATGTGTGGTGGGTCACGGCATCCAGCCGGCAATGCGGGGCATCTACCAGGACATCGAGGAGACCCTGAGACACGAACTGGCCCGCGTCACGCTCGAGAAGGTACTCAGGGACGTACTCGCGGCACCTCGCCAGCCTTTCTGATCAGCTGGGCGCCCCCGTGCGAACCGTAGGGTTCGGCGTGGGTTCTGCCCACCGGGGCGGAGTGACGTGAGCGTGGAGATGGTATCCCGCGCCGAACGCGTTGGATCCGCCGCCGGAACAGACGGCGGGCGCAGGCCGAGCTCACCGCGGAATAGGCCGTGCTCGTCCAGCGGCTCTACGACGACGAGCGGGAGAAGACCGTCCAGCAGATCCCCGACAGATTCGGCGTGCCCCGTTTCACGGTGCACGGGCACCTCGACAAGCCCAGACCGTCCCCCGCCAGGCCCAGAAGGCTGCGGCCGCCCACCCAGCCGGACAGCCGGACAGACCATCAGCTGCCGCAATGATCGGCAGACCCTTAGGCCAGGATGTCGACGCGCCCCGAGCAAGCCCGCTGAATGGCCTGCAGGTCCGCCCGCGCAGGGCCGGCTCTTCCGCCGTGGACAGCTGTCCGCACCTTCGCCTCGATCTCAGCCACCACCTCGTCGGTGAGGAACGGCAAGCCGATGCGGCGGTAGCCGGTGTCCACGGGCGTGGACAGGCCGAGCTTGACGGCGTCCCAAGCCCGCAGCGCCGCTTTCTGCTCGTCGGTGTGGCCGCCGCCCGCCTGCCGCCCGCCGCGCAGCCGCCGGATCCAGGGCTTCGCCGTGCCTGTCGTGCTGCGGCTGCGTGCCTGGTCGAGCTCGTCGAGTGCCCGGCAACCGCAACGACTGCCGGGCCTGGCAGGACTCCGGCGCCAAGACCGCCGTCGGAACCACCCCCACGGTGAGCGCCGACGGCGGCTACCGCGGCACCGGCCTGACCATCCCGCACTACCGCCGGCACAAGAACGAGGAACTACCGGCCTGGAAGGAGGTCCACAACGCCTCCCACCGCAAGGCCCGCGCCCGCGTCGAGCACACCTTCGCCCGCATGAAGAGCTGGAAGATCCTGCGCGACTGCCGCCTGAAAGGCGACGGCGTCCACCACACGATGCTCGGCATCGCCCGCCTCCACAACCTCACCCTCACCGGATCACCGGGAAACAACGCTGGTCGACCAGCACGTCGTAGATCATTTACGGGACAACCTCTAGCTGGGAGCGCTGATCCTGCTCAGGGGCATTCGTCCCAGCTGTAGGTTCGGCGCTTCCGGGGGTGTCTCCGCGCGGCGTAGATCCTCTGAGCGGGCCCCGGAATGGATCTCCGGCGATGCTGCCTGCTGGCTGTGACGACGAATCTGTGCGTCCGATCCGGGAGCTTCCAGGCTTGATGCGGGGCTCATTCCGATGGCACGTATCGGGATCTTCAGCTAGCGCTGTCGCCGTAGTTCACTTCTATTACTTTCCCCGTTTCTGCATGGATCATGACAGAGGCAACTTGCTGCACAGGTACTTCTTCCTCGCTCGCCTCTACTGGAGGAAGTGCGAAATTAACCGCCCATCGAGTTTCCCATTCTCCCCGTTTATTTTTTTGTACTAGTATTTCCGAGCTATCGTACTTACCGTTGGGGATATTTCCCCCGGCAATTTTCTGCGCCTGGGCGGCAGTGATCTTATGAGCCGGAGGTGCGCTCGGCCCTTTCTCGTTGCGGCCCGTAAAGGCAGAGATGCGGCCGTTAGGTTCGACGACCACGTCCATTCTCATCGGCATGAGGACGCCCTCCACGCGCTGGCGCCATCCAACGGTCTTCTGCCCAGTTCCCTCGACCGTAGGGTCGACCATGGGCTTGCTTGCTTCGAGCGCCCAGGGAAACCTTGACTCCACAAATGATGCCGCTTGTCGAGTTGCTTCTTCATCTGTTTCAATCTGGCGATTCCGCACCCCAGGAAGTGATTTAGCGAGAGTGGATCCGGTCACGAAGTCTTCGGTGGTCGTAAAGTTCACGAATCCGTCTTCGAGGGTGACAAGAATCTGATCGGTCTGCCCACCCTCTCCCTTCATGTACTGAATTCTGGAGATCTTCGCCTGGTTTCCGTAAATCTTTTTTACCATCTTCTTGGCTTGGTCCTCCTGGCTAGAGCTCGCCCGTGTCAGTTCGGACACTTCAGTGAGCACCGGAGTGACGCTCATAGACCCGATCACGAGGACCAGAATCACCCCACCGAGGATGATATTTGCGGCACGGGAAAAATCCGGCTTGTTAAGGGTTTTCGGTTCCGTACCGCCTTTGACTTCCTTCCTCCGGTGCATGAAGACAGCTGCTGCCGCACCCAGTACGGAACCCAGGCTGTTGGCTACAAGATCTTCGGACGTGCATGAGCGCCCCACGTGCGGTAGGAGCGCTTGCGTGAGCTCCGTGCCCGCAGAAAGCACGATGCAGCAGGAAGTCAGAACTGCTGGCCGCCGGAACACTGCGACAGCAAAAAATGCGAGCGGAATGTACATGGCGACGTTCATCAAGCCCTGCTGGGTCAGCAGAGGAGTGATGGGATCGCGGTTTACCCAGCAGGTACCTGACGCGGCTGCCGACGCGTGGCTCGGATAGAGCGTCGCCACTAGCTCACCAGCCGCGGCCACACCGAGCAGCACTGCCAGCGGTCTCGACAAACCGCGTTTGCGCGCAACGAAAAACATCAATGCGCCCAAAATGGCACTGGAGACCAGGAAGGCGGGAACCAACCATGGGTTCCCTCGAAGGATGGCGCTAATCATGTGAACCTCGGAAGAATGGAAAAATTGGAGATCTATAAAAAACCTTGTGGGCTGCTCCCAGAGGGAGTGGACCATAAGGGAATGTCTCACGTGGTGAGTTTTTCGAGTCTCCTGTGGCAGGTGAGGGCTGCAGCGAGGCCGAGGAAGGCGAGGAAGTGGTTGCCTTTTCTTTCGTACCGGACAATGAGCCGTTTCCAACCTGACGGGTGGTTGGGCGGGCGACCCCGGCGGTGGACATGAAGAAAGCTCCTGGTAGACGGGTTCACGACCAAGATCACCAGTCCGCCAGGAGCTTTCGCGTGCTTGTCTACCCGTCCGGCATCGATCTGTCCAGCCGTAC
>NZ_JBIBZU010000043.1:0-18371 GCF_043088245.1 Streptomyces sp. NPDC014623
CGTGGTCCGGACAACAAAGAAGCCCCTGGCCGTTGGCCTGGGGCTTTTTCATGGAGCGGGTGACGAGAATCGAACTCGCGCTCTGAGCTTGGGAATCACCGGTGCTTGGATTGGCGTAGTCGACCTGACCTGCATGTTTACCCGGCTCAGGTGAGATCGGCGTGGTCTATGGGCGCCGTGCTTGACTGCTGTTGTCCGCTCCGAAGGGCACGGATGGGGCACGACGGCCGAGAGGCGATCAGTCCCTCTCGCGAACTGCGGCCTGTCGCGTAGTGGGCATGCGGTCAGACCATCAGTCCTCGTGCGGGGACGCGAGCTCGTGAAGCCGTTCCCCGATGTCGTCGGCCCAGGTCTGTGCCCACTGACGCAGCCCGGCGATCGCCTCCTCGTCGAGTCCGTAGGCGGCGAATTCCGTGTCATCGATCCAGTCGGCTCCGCCCAGCCGAGCTTGGAGCTCGCTGAGATCGAAGGAGTCCCGGGCATGGCGCCGGCCGAGTTCCTCGAGTTCGACGGGGTTCCAACGGCCCGTGGCGGCCTGCACGTCGATAAGGTCCCTGGCGAGTCCGCGGTCGGCCAAGGCGCGGACTTTCGTGCCCACAACATCTTCGAGGGACAACACCAAGCCGTACTCGGTGTTTACGGGTGGCCGCCAGAGTGCTTCCTTGAGGATGTCAACCTCGCACTCTTCACGGCTGACCGGGTCGGTGACGATCAGGCGCGCGGACAGCGGGTCTGTTTCCAGAGCACTGACCTGCCACCCGCGCTGCTCCAAGCCGATGCGTACGGCAGTCGCAATGTTGTCCATGCGCTCGGGGTTTTCGGTCGCGACATCTAGGTCCTGGCTCAGCCGGTCGACCAGGCCGTGCGCCTGGACTGCGTAGCCACCGGTAAGCGCCAGAGGATATTCGCCACCCACGGCGAGCACGTCTGCAAGCAGGCGACGGTGCAGACCGGTGAGGTTCACGCAGCGGCCTGGGTGCTGTGAGCCAGCTCGTCGAAGGAGCGTTCCCAGACTTCACGGACGTCACGGCTGATCAGCGTGCGCAGTGTGGGCCACAGGCTGATGAGAAGGCCGCGATTGAGATACCGGACCAGATCATCGTGCTGGCCTTCGGCCAGGACGATGCGGTAGTAGCTCATCCGCAGCCGGGGCTGATCGAGATCGAACGTGGTCAGTCCCGACCACGCCAGGTGAAGTGGCAGGCTCACTGTGCCGTGCTCGGGGCCGACAAGCTCGGAGAGCGCTGCGGGCGTTCGCCGGGCGAACTTGGCACGGCGGAGATCAGAAAGACTGGGCTGTGATGCCATACGTCGATTATCCAGGGAGAGGCCACCGAAGCCGACCGGACGCATCCAAGGTGACCCACACAAGGAAGCCCCCGGCCGCTGGCCTGGGGCTTTTTCATGGAGCGGGGGACGAGAATCGAACTCGCGCTCTGAACTTGGGAATCACGCGACGCTCGGGCATCGATATGCGACCTGACCTGTGGGAACAGGCTGATGCTTCCCGGATCCGAGTGTCGTATCGGCACTTGTGATGACCGCTCTTTACCGCTGCTACTGGCACGTTGTGGCACGGCCGGTCACAGATTCAGGTCCAGGCGTCATGGAGGTCCTCGGGCGTGAGAGCGGGGACGTCGGCGGTGCAGCCGCTGCGGGTGACGGCGAGCAAGGGGGTGGTGTCGTCGGCGCCGGGAAGTTGGGATCGGTGGGTGATGAGGCGGGCAAGGTCGCGGTTGTCGAAGGGCTTCTTCTCCAGCCACTTGACCGAACCCACGAGCGTGATCTTCTTGGCGATGGGGGAGCGGTCGGCTCCGACGATGTCGATCTCCGGGTCGTTGGTGCGGGTCCAGTAGCCACCGATCGCATGGGTGCCTACAGGCAGCTGTCCATCATCGGAGCCCAGTCGCCACAAAGCTTCGCGGATGACGGGCTCGATGGCCCTGCCTCGCCAGGACGTCCAACTGGCACGGATGGTCTCGAGGACGCGGTCGCCACGGCCGCGTTCGATTGCGGGGATGCCTGGGCCGATGAAGGAGAGCCAGAAGCGCAGGTACGGGTCGTCGATGCGATAGCGGGTCTCACGGCTGGGTTTGGTGGAAAGGGGCAGTTCGGCGGCGACCATGCGGCGTGAGGTGAGGAGCTCGAGCGAGCGGCTTACCGAGCTGGGGTTGAGGCCGCCGGCGGCTCTGCCGATCAGGGTGAAGGTGCGTTCGCCGTGGCCGATGGCGCCCAGGACAGTGCGAGCTTGCGCCTCGGCGGGGAACTCGGCAGCCAGGGACCGTTCGCCGCTGACCAGCAGGGCGGAGGTCGGTCTGCGCAGGGCCAGTTCGAGGTACTCCCAGAGCCCGGCGCCCTGTGGCCATTCCTCCAGGATGAGTGGGAGCCCGCCGGAGATCAGGTAGGCGTCGAAGGCGTCGGCGGGCGGCAGATCGAGCATCGAGGCGATCTCTGCTGGATTCAGCGGTGGCACGACCATTTCGGTGCCTCGCTGATAGAAGGGCCTTCCGTAGGTGTTGAGCTGTTCCATCATGGCGATGTCGGAGCCGATGAGGACGAGCAGAACGGGCAGTTTCGACAAGGTCCGGTCGAATACCTTCTGCAGTGTCCCCTCGAAGCTCGGGTCCTCGCGTACGAGGTAGGGCATCTCGTCGAGGACCACCACGCTGGGGGAGTCGGTGGGCAGAGCGGAGGCGAGCATGGTCAGCGCGGCGTCCCAGGTCAGCGGGGCGGTGAAATCACTGAACCGCGCTGCGTCGGGAAGCCGGGAAGCGGCCACCTCGGCGGCGAAACCCGCCAGGTCCCCCTCGCGGGAGCCGCCGACAGCGGTGAAGAACACATGCGGCAGACCGGCCTGCTCCAGGAACTCCTCCACCAAGCGGGACTTGCCCACCCGGCGGCGCCCGCGGATCAGGACGGCCCGCCCCGGACGCCCGCTGCGCCCGCCGGTCTTCACCGGATGCAACAGGTCGTCCAGAAGACCGAGTTCGGTGCGGCGCCCGATGAAACCGTTCACGGCAGTCCACCTCCGTTGCATAATCCCTGATACTTCCATTCAAGATACTCTCATGGATAGTAGCAACATATATAACGGAGCGTGATGCAGGAGGTTCGTGGGGTCGGTCCGGGCTCTTCGAGCCCGACGGGGCTCCGGCGGTTCATGGGGGCCTGTGCATCAGGCGGACCCCCGAGGTGATGGGCGTTGAGGCTGCACGGAACAGGAAGGAACCGGCCGCGCGGCCTCTTTCTACCGCGATGAGCGGAACAGGGGAGCCACCTGCGCCCGGCGATGGACAGCGGCCTCGAAGGTGTCCTGCTCGCTACAGAAGCGGCTGGCGGCACTCCTCGGTAGTCCTGCACGCAACTGGCGTACGAGGAGGCCGGCGCGAGATTTCTGTTAACCCATGTAATCGATGGACCTGAGTGGATGGCCTGGTCGCAGAAGCGTTGCTGGACCCGCTTTCGCGTCCCGCTTCGTCTCTGCAGTGGTCGTGACGGGGTGGATTGCCTACCGCTCCGCCCAGGCAGACAAGGTGAGCACTGTGAATGCGCGTTTGGCTCGTGTGTCTTCTTCCTCGTACGGTCCTCGCATCGGAAGATCGACAACCCCAACCGCCGGGAGCCGACATGCAGTTGACGCACAATGAGCAAACCGGTCTTGTCACCCGAACTCAGATCGCGGAGCGCGCGGGCGTAAGGCGCCCGGCCGTGTCGAACTGGGCCCGGCGGCACAAGGACTTTCCCGTCCCTGTGCGCTCCGGTGAAACGGAGCTCTTCCACGAGGCCGAGATCGCGCGGTGGCTGAGGAACCGCACCATTCCTCAATCGCAGTTGCGCGACGGAGAGCAGGCGGGAACCACCTATGCTGACCGATTCCGCCGGACCAGCGGTGACCGGCCGTCTGCGGAGTCGAAAGCCGTGGGGAGTCGTGTTCAACGCATTGGGGCCGAGGACAGGAACGCCGTCGACCAGCTGATGGGCCGACTCGCAGACCGGGTCCGAGGCCCGGCGACGATGGCGGACTTCGTGAATCTCTGTCTCATCGTGATGTATGTACGACATGCGGAACCGGAGCAGTGGCGCCGGATCGAGGACGCCATGTCCACCGGTCAAGGGGCCAGGGATACGCAATCGCTGCTCCGTTCCCTCGGCGACATGGCCCAGGACACGCTGCGCCGGAACGGCGACCGCACCGACATGCGCAGCAGCTTGCTGCAACTGGAACCGCGGAGCTGGGACGACCTCACCACGGCCGTGCGAACGGCAGCAGGCACAGGCGTTGGCGCGTTCCAGCTCGTGTGGGAGTCGTTCAGCGCCCGGGAAGGGCTGCAGAGCTCGGAGTTCTGCAGCCCGGTGGGCCTGGCCTCGTTGTCCGCGGCACTCGTACTGACCCCCGGGCAGAAGACCACGGTGCTCGACCCCTACATGAGGGGCGGAGAGATGCTGGCGGCTGCGTACCGGCACATCGGAGGCGCGCGGGGGACCGTGTACGGCGAGACCCTCGACGGCCGGCTGCAAGCGGTCGCGAGTCTGTACCTTCTCCACCTCGGCGTGCGACCGAAGCTGACCAGCACCCGATCCGACCGATGGCCACCGAGCCGCGAGCACGATGTCGACGTGGTGCTGACGAACCCTCCGTTCAACATGAGCGACGCACCCGGCCCCGGGCGCCGGACGGGCAACTGGCCGTACGGATCACCACCGCGAGGCAATGACAACTTCGCCTGGGTGCAGTACGTCCTTGGTGCGCTGGCACCCGGCGGTCGCGCAGTGGTGGTCATGCCGGTCAAGGCGGGCAACTCGGTGAACACCGCCGAGCGTGACATCCGCCGCGCCCTTGTCCGTGGATGGGCCGTGGAGTGCGTCATCACGGTGCCATCCCATCTGTTCTCCGCGACGCCCGTGCCGGTTTCCCTGTGGGTGCTGCGACGAGCGGAGCATCCGCTGAGGGACGGCATCCTGTTTGTCGACTCCCAGGAGTTGGGGACAAAGGTCCGGCGTCGGCGCGTGCTGCGGGACGCGGATCGCGACGCGATCACGGCCGTGGTCCGGCCGTGGCTTGACGGGGAGCAGTGCCCGGACAGTGAGTACGCGGTGCGTGCTGCCGAGCGAGGCTTCTCGGCTGTCGTCGTGGCCCGCGCAGTCGTCGCCGACGATGAGTGTTCACTTCGTCCCGCCGACTACCTGGGGAGCGGAAATTACGGCGCTCCTCCCGTCGCGTCCCAGTTGCGCGAAGCCGGAGAGGACGCGGCGGAGCATACGGACAAGCTCCGTCTGCTGGAGCAGCGGGCGATGGAATCGGGGAACGGCTACCGCACGGGATCGGGGCCCGGACGCTGGAACGAGACCGTGCTCAAGGACCTGTGTGAGATCCAACCTGGTCCGTCGTACACCCGCCTACCAGCAGAGGCACGCACGGCAGACGCCGGTATTCCACTCGTCTTTCCGCAGGATCTCGTCGAAGGGAAGATCGCGGACGAAACCCGGGACCGCGTGCCGTGGAAGACGGCCGACCGCTTCAAGAAGTTCGAGTTGCTTCCGAACGACATCGTTTGCGTGCGGACGGGCGCGCAGCAACAACCCGCGCTGGTCTCCGGCCGGCAGGCCGGATGGCTGCTCAGCTCTAATGTGACGCGTCTGCGCGTACGCCCGGAGGCCGAGATCGACCCCCTGTACCTCCACGCCTACCTGGGCCTCCGGTACGCGCGCGAGTGGATGTCCCACCGTGCCGCGGCCACGGCAGCGCCCTCGCTGAGCTCTGCGGCTCTGGGCCACCTTCCCGTGCGCTTTCCACCGATCGAGCACCAGCGGCGGAGCGTGGACCTCCTCGGCGAGCTCGGCCGACGCGCCGATGCGTACGCCGCGTACGCCTCGGCACTTGGCCGGCTGCGGGCCGAGCTCGCCGAACACGTGCTGCACGGGTCGGTCGAGCCGCTGTGACGGCCTGCCACCGCAGATCTCCCCTACCCGCGCCTTCTCCTTCTCGCCCGTGACCCTCGAAAGGATCGAGTCCATGCCCGAATCGACAGCCCGTTCCGGACGTACGTGGCAGCTGTGGCTGGCGCTTTACGTTGCCTCCTCCATGGTGGTCGGCCTCGTCGTGAGCCATTTGGTACTGCGGTCAGGCGTTGGCACCGCTGATGTCGTTCTGGCTGGGGGAGGCGGCTTCGCGACCTCCTTCGCCCTGTGCCTCGCATTGCCCGCGGCCGTGCGCGAACTCAAACGACAGGGCTGACCCCCCGGCCGTTCGCGCGGCTGAGCCCGGTCGACTGGGATCCCTGAGCCGTGGTTGCGGCGAAGCCGGCATTGGCTCTCTGCAACGTCTCTGCCGCCGCCCTGCACTGCCGCACATGCTCCTGCAGGTTCTGGGCAACACGGAAGCCCCAGGTCGCTGACCTGGGGCTTTCGCATGGAATGTATGGAGCGGGTGACGAGAATCGAACTCGCGCTCCGAGCGTGGGAACCAGCGGTGCCTGGGTTTTTGAATAGGCCCTGACCTGCGATTCCGCGAGGGGCAGGTGGAGGGCCCCGGTCTGTGGGAGCCGCATCTGACCGCTGTTGTCCGCTCTGCTGGGCACGGATGGGGCACGAGGACCGGCGGTGCAATGGGTCCTGCGAGGTGCGTGCTCCGGGCGGGCCGGCTGGTCAGAGGGGGATGATGCGGGCTTGGTTGCCGCAGAGCTTGGTCATGTCGTCGCTGTCGGAGGTCAGCAGGGCGACGGGTTTCGGCTGGCGGAGCGCGACCTCGGCGACCGTGGCGTCGATGGCGTGCTTGTGCCCGTGCAGTCCGGCGCCCTTGAGGAGTTCCGCTGCCGCCTTCGCCGCTTGTTCGGTGACCGGTTCCACCTTGACGCGGGGCAGGGTCCAGTTCGGGCGAGGCATGTCGGTGCGGGAGTAGGTGACTTCCACGATGGTGTTCGCTCCGATCACGAGGTCGGCTCCCATGTCGTGGAAGACCCGAAGCATCGCGAGGAGCTTGCGGTCCTGTGCGATCCAGGCGGAGAGCCCTTCCGAGTCCAGGACGACGGTCTCGATGCGCTCGCTCACGCGGCGTCCGCGTCCTTGGAGGAGCCGGCGGCGCCGAAGATCTTCGAGCGGGCCTCCGCGAGTTCCTCGTCGCTGAAGCCTCCGTGCTCTTCCTCGTGGCGGCGAAGGTCGTCGCCCAGCAACTGGTGCCGGATCTGGCGGGCCACGGCTTCGGCCACATAGCCGGAGACGTTGTCCGTGAGCTTGCGGAGCTCCGCCACCTGGTCGGTGGGGAGCGTGACGGTGATGCGAGTCGTTGAGGACATGCAGCAAGCATGCCGGGGTATGCGCGGGATGGTCCCGAGCTTCTGCGCCTGACCTCGGCAGTCGAGGTTGCGTGATCCGTGGGGCTCGTGGCGCCTCGGCTGTCCGCCTCGGGGCCGGGTCGTGCACACGTGTGGATACGGCGGCTGATAGACGGCATACGCTGGCGGACTCGGACGGGCGCCCCGTGGTGGGACGGGCCGGGGGTTTCAGCCCGTGGGCGAGGGTCCTTACTCAGCAGGCCGAGCCGATGCGAAGGGCCTGGTCACCCTGGGGCGTGAACGTCGACTTCGCTGTTTGCTGGGCCCACCAGCACGCCGCTGGGGCGGCAAGAGGGTACCTGCCCGGTGCCAGAGAAGGACGCCGGTGCGCGCTCAAGCTCGCGGCGACCAGGAGGAGCAGTCCTCACCGCTGTGTCGCCGAAGAGCTCCTGCGTGCCGTCAGGCAGGTGGCGACGTAGGCCAGGCGCCTCCGTACGAGGGGAGATGCGCGTTCGTCCGTCGGAGTGGGCAGGTCGTAGTCCGTCATTCCCCTGCCGTTGACCGTGGTTTCCTCCGCGAGCCTGTCGGACCAAAGGTGCGGATTAGAGACGTAGGTGACCGCATTCGGCGCCGGTTCCAGACCGAGCGGATCGGGAGAGAGGTAGCGGGCGGTTTCAGGGTCGTAATGACGGCTGAGGTTGTAGTGCAGCCCGGTTTCCGGGTCGTGGTACTGGCCCGGGGACCGGAGCGGTGTGTAAGCCCTACTGAACCGAGACCAGGTGGTGGTCCCCCAGAGGGTGGCCCGTGTGCGCCAGACCAGGCCGCCGGACCGGGAGAGCGTTTGTTTTGCGCGCCGGGGCCGGGGAGTATGGCGGCTCGCTCCGGGGCCGCCCGGGAATGGGGAAACGGGGAGGGTTTCGCGGATGGCGTGGGACGAGTGGGAGGGGCTCAAGGCTGATGCGGCGGTGCGCGGTTCCGCACAGATGCAGTTGAATCAGTATCCGGCCGACCAGGGGGGTGGGGCTCCGGCAGGTGCGGCTTCGGAGGATCTGAGGTCGGACAAGAAGGCATGGGTGAAGGCCGGAGAGGGTGTTACGGGCCTGAAGGACGGCATCAGCAAGGCGTTGACAAAGCTGGGCGATGGGCAGGCGGGGCTGGGTGACGCCGATGGGTGCCAGAGCGCGGCGGCGCAGAAGGAGCTGTACGACTCCTGGAAGAAGTACGTCGGCGATGTGAGCAGCCGCTGTGACGAGCTGGGCGGGCTTCTGGAGAGGTCGGGTCACGATCTGTCGACGTCTGACGAGACGGTCAGGGGGGAGCTGGACAAGCTCAAGGTGAAGTACGAGGACACCGAGGCTGTCGGCGGCCAGACGAAGGCGAAGTGATCCGCGGTCATGAATCTTGCGACACTGAGAGCTTTCAAGCCGTCGGAGTACGAGGACGCCGCAGACGGCTACCGGGGGATCGGCGACATGGCCAGTGCGGCCAAGGACACGGTCGACAACCAGATCTGCGCGGGGATGCGCAACCGGCTCGAGGGCGAGGCGGTGACGGCCGCCCTGCGGGAGCTCCAGAAGCTGTCGAAAAACTTCCACTACTCGCAGACCGAGTGCGGTCTGGTAAGCACCGCGCTGAATGGCTTCGCCTTCGACATGGCGGCGGCCAAACGGAAGCTGGACGCGGCGATCGAGGACGCTCGTGCCGCCAGTTGCACGGTGAACCCGGACGGCTCGGTCACTTATCCGCCAGGCAAGAAGCCCGGCGACGAGAAGGTCGCTGATGGCGGCACGGTGGCCGGGAGTGCCGGGGGCAGCCCGACGTCCGATGGCCTCGAGCGCCAGGCAGTGAACATCCACCCGAACCCGAACTACGGCAAGGCGATGGGGTACGCGAACCGGATCGCCGATGCGTTGAAGGAAGCCACGGACGCGGACACGAAGTGGGCGCCGAAACTGCGCGCGCTGAAGGCCGACGACGACCTGACAGTCTCCAAGCATGACTGGGCCGACGCACAATCCGACATGGGCGGGGTCCGCGAAGCGGGCAAGAAGTACCTCGACTCCCTGCCGGAACCGCCGAAGGATGGCAGTCCGAAGGACAACGCATCATGGTGGAAGGGGCTCAGCCCTGAGGAGCAGTCCGCCTACCTTTCCACGAAGGCCGCCTCGGTCGGAGCGCTGGACGGGTTGCACGCGGAGGTCCGTGACGAGGCCAACCGCATGGTGCTTGCCGAGGCCCGAGGTGCCGCTCAGGTCGAATACGACACGTGGCTCAAGAAGAATCCGGAGCCCACGCGACACACGGATTACATCAACCCCATGACCGGCACCATCATGAAGGGCGTCAAGGTCGACAGCGTGGCATGGAAGGAATGGGAAGAAGCACGTAAAAGCGCCCACAAATCCATCGACGGCATGGACGCGATCCAGAACCGTTTCGACCAGACCGGCACGAAAGGACTGCCCGAGGCGTATCTGCTGAGCTTCAGCACCGAGGGCGACGGCCGCGCGATCCTCGCCAACGGAAACCCGGACACCGCGGATCACCAGGCGGTCTACGTGCCGGGTACGACAGCGGAACTCGGAAAGATCGAGGGCGACCTCAACCGCTCGGTCAATGTGTGGAACTCGGCCGACGCCAAAGCCGGCGGTGAGTCCGTCTCCACCATCACCTGGCTCGGATACGACGCGCCTGATTCCGTACCCAAGGACGCCCCCTTCGAACACTACGCGTACGACGGCGCACCGGCGCTCAACCGGTTCCTGGACGGCCTGGAAACGTCACACGCCGACGATACGGCGCCGCACCGTACCGTGATCAGCCATTCGTACGGGACGACCCTGGTCGGCGCAGCGGCCCAGACAGGGGACCTCAACGCCGATGACGTCGTCTTCGCGGGCAGCCCCGGTGTCAAGGTGTCGGACGCCGAGGAGATGGATGTCCCCAAGGGGCATGTGTGGAACGCGGAAGCCGAGGGGGACGTGGTCCCGGATCTTGGTCGCTATGGACACGGCGGGGACGGTTTCAGAATTCCCAGCGATGAACAATTCGGTGCCAACCAGATGACCACGGACACTGAAGGCCACAGCGATTACTGGGATGAGGGGTCGACAAGTCTGGAGAATCAGGCCCTGGTGGTTGCGGGGAAGGGGGAGGACGTGGCCTTGAAGCCGCCGCCCAACCCATTGACGAGTGAAGAAGTACTGCGTTCGAAGTAGGAGAGCTCAGACGTGAAGACCAGAATGCGTGCCTCCGTGCTCGCCGTACCCCTTGTACTCACTGTCCTGACAGGATGTGGCATGACCGACGAGAAGAGCGATGGCGTCCCGTTCGCCGGCACGAGCACCTCGCTTGACGCCGCCGACACGATGGAAAAAGTCTCCAGCGAAATCTACGATCTGCTGGGCGTGAAGGGAAAGGCGTCGGAGAATTTTCCGGGAGTGATGGACTGCTCAGGCAAGGACCCAAAGACACACTTCCGCATCTTCCATCCGTGGAGCTTCACCCCTGCCTTGGCGAGCGACCTAGACAAGGCGATGGAGCGACTCAAGGGAGAACTACCCAAGCACGGATGGGAGATCGTCGAATACGGGCCGAATACCAGCAAGAACAAAAACATCACCCTGACCGCCGACAACGAAAAGAAGAAGGTCAGCGTCAAGGTCACCAACATGGCGAAGAGTGACCCGCCGATGCTGAGCCTGGATCTGGTGTCCGGTTGCTACAAGGTCCCGGACGGAAAAAAGGTCGAACGCTTCTGAGAGGCCATACGCCGTAGCGACCGTTAGTGCCGCATCAGGCAACGTTCGCCTCTTCGGACATTGCCTGATGGGCGGCCAGATGCCCGCCTCCGACCGTAGGAACGGAACTGAGGCTGCCAGTACTCCCGTAGGGTGCTTGGGTGTTCAATCGGCTTGAGATCAGTGTGTTGCCACCAGGCCCCCGATGGGCTGCCCAGTTGTCTTTCCGGATCGATGGCGCGGAAGTGGTGGCAGCCGCGATCGGAGAGGGAGGCCGCGGCCCGTTTGCCGAGAAGGCATTGCCGGCCGATGGCCAGGGCCCCCTCTGGGCAACCGACGGGGGACGACGTGTAGTGCTGGGTGAGCCCGAGTGCACGGGCGGATGCTGTGGCTACCTGTCCGTGTTTGTGCAGCGTCACGGCAGGATCGTGAAGTGGTCCGACTGGCAGGTGCCCGTTGATGAGGCACGCCCTCCGACTTTTCACTTCGACGCCGATCAATACGACGCCGAACTGACCCGCGCGCTGACAACGTCTGCCTCGTGACGTTTTGCCGCGTGGGTGCTTCCCTGCGCGGCGGACGGGGCCAGAATGATCACGTGGGTGGACGTGTGCAGGTTCGTGAGATCGATGGTGACGAGGGTCGGCGGTTGCTGCGGATCATCCGCAGGGGCACTGGGTCGGTGGTGACCTGGCGGCGGGCCCAGATGGTGCTGCTCGTCGGTCAGTTCCAGCGAGCGCAGGGTGTGCGGCATGGTCCGCGCGGCATCGGCGATGACGGCCGCGTTCTTGGCGTCGGTCTTGGCCTCTCCGGGGTAGAGGTCGGCGATTCGGCGCATGGCCAGGCCGGGCAGGTAGGCGACGCGGCAGCCGGCGTCGCGGGCGACGGTCAGCGGCAGGGCACCGATGGAGGCGGGCTGGTCCACGATGACCAGGACGGTGCCGAACTTCGCGGTCAGCTTGTCGAAGACGGCCCGCAGTTTCGGTTCACTGCTGGGCAGCGGCTTGTCGAAGACCCTCTTGCCCGCCGGCGTCAGCCCATGGCCGTGATGAGTGGACTTGCCGACGTCCAAACCGAGGAACACGCCCACGTCTTCGATCTCGAACATCGTTTCTTTTCCAGGGTGTTGACGGTGCCGGCCTCGGCTCGGGTGTCGTGCTCGCGCATCCACGTTATGCAGACCTGCCGCCCGCGAACTGTCCGGCATTGCGCCGGACCGGGCGGTGGCCGGGCCTCTGATCAGCGTCTCCGACGAACACCCCCGGACCCGGTGACACCACCCCCCAGGTCATTCCTTCGACAGGGGACACAATCATGCCGAGCCCGGAGGCCAGCGGCCCTCTTGCAGGACCGCAAAGAACATAACGGGGACGGTGCGCTGCGTGGTGCGCTCGCGCACAAGTCCGGCCTCTTTCAGGCGGGCGAGCGCCAGATCGAGGAGGCGGTCGGGGTGGTCGTCCTGGGCGAGTCGTTCACGGAAGTCGCCCAGCACGCTGCGGTGGAAGCCGGGATCGTCCAGCTTCAAGGCCATGGCGTACTTGAAATCGATGCGACAGCGGACTGAGCCTGATCCGCTTTGACGGACATTCGAGATCAGGGGTTCGTCCCCGGGAGGATGTCCATCATGGAGAGCATGGGGAAGAAGAAGCCTCGGCGCCCTCGTCGATCGTTCACGCCGGAGTTCAAGGCCGAGATCGTCGGGCTGTGCCAGCGGGGTGACCGCTCGGTCGGCCAGGTCTCCAGAGACTTCGAACTGACCGAGACCGCGGTGCGGGACTGGGTGAAGCAGGCCGAGGCCGACGCGGGCGAGCGCAACGGGCTGACCAGCAGTGAGCGCGAGGAACTGGCAGCGCTGCGGCGGGAGAACCGCCGGCTGCGCGAGGATGTCGACGTCCTCAAGCGGGCCACGGCTTTCTTCGCGAAGGAGACCCGGTGACGGTGCACCCGTTCATCGAGGCGGAGAAGCGTGCAGGTCACAGCGTCAAACGGGCGTGTGAGCTGATGAAGGTCTCCCGGACCGCCTTCTATGCCCGTCGCTCCGGCCTGCCCGGTCCTCGTGCGGTGCGGGATGCTGAGCTGACCGAGCAGATCACCGAGGTCTATGCGCGATCGCGTGGGACCTATGGGTCCCCGCGTGTACATGCCGTGCTCACGCGCGAGGGCGCCGGGTGCGGTCGGCGTCGTGTCGCACGACTGATGCGGGTCGCCGGGCTGCAAGGCCGGCACCGCCGCCGGCGGCAGGTGACCACGGTCCCCGATCCCAAGGCCGCCCTGCGTCCCGATCTGATCGTCCGGGACTTCCGGCCCGACCGCGCCGGGCTCGATGCCCGCTGGTGCGGCGACATCACATACATCCCGACCGGCGAGGGCTGGCTCTGTCTGGCCACGGTCATCGACATCGCCTCCCGGCGCGTGGTCGGCTGGGCAACCGCCGATCACCTGCGGACCGAGCTGGTGGCCGACGCGCTGACAGCCGCCTGTCGGCAGCGGCGCCCCACCCGTCCCGTGATCTTCCATTCGGATCGCGGCTGTCAATACACCAGCCAGCAATTCTCGTCCCTGGCAGCCGAGTTCGGGGTTCGGCTGTCGGTCGGCCGCACCGGTCAGTGCTGGGACAACGCGCTCGCCGAGTCGTTCTTCTCGACCATCAAACGCGAACTGCTCGGTACTTCTGCGTGGCCCAGCCGGGCCTCCGCCCGCACCGCGATCTTCGATTTCATTGAGGGCTGGTACAACTTGCACCGACTGCACAGCGGCCTCGGCTACCTCAGCCCCGCCGAATACGAGACCGCATTCGCAGCCTGACCACCACACCAAAGGTGTCCGTCGAAGCGGAGCAAGCTCAGCCCACTGATCATGCTGCGGCACTGGGAACTCCAAGATCTCCGACAGAGCCAAGAAAGGCCCCGATCGCTGACCAGGGCCTTCATCATGGAGCGGGTGACGAGAATCGAACTCGCGCTCTGAGCTTGGGAATCACCGGCTCTTACGGTGACCCAAACCGCTCTGACCTGGTGATTCGCCACTTTCGAGGAGCTTCTGGCATGGCCTTGCGGTGCCCTTGCTCACCGCTGTTGACCGTTCTGCTGGGCACGGATGGGGCACGAGCGGCCGGTGCGCCCGGCTCGTTCTAGGCATACGTTTTGCTTTAGCCCTGCGCGTGGACCGCGGTGACGTGGCCCCGGCCGGGTCGAGGGTGAAGCGCGGGGCTCGGACAGGTCGTCGTCGATGCAGCCCAGTATCCCGTCGGCGCGTTAACCGTAGGCACAGTGGTTTGAGGCTGCACCCCTCGGGCGAGGTGTACGGCCGCGCCGTAGGTCAAGTGCCGGTCCGCCCGGGGTCACCGTCCGCCGGGCGACCGTACTCCTACGAATGGGCCAGGATCGTCGCCCGCTCATCTTCGTATACCGCGATCGCCCGTGGGTCGCCGTCGTAATAGGCCTCCCAAAAACCGGGTGCGCTCCATGATTCGGGGCACAGTGAGAAAGAGCCGGAATCGAGCTGAAAATACTGCCAGGTCGGCGACAGGGAGTGGGAAGTGACGGTGAAAGATCGGGTGTCGAAGAGGGCGGACTGTCTTAGTCCGCCCTCAATGAACTCGACGCGGAACGAGGTGCCCATTTTGAACCGTGCGGAAATTTCGAGCACCACGTACTCATGCCCGTCGGTGAGGGCGGTGATTCCCTGCAAGATTTTAGGGTCCGAGGTGTGGATTGTGTTCACGCGGACGCGCATGTCGAATTACCTTCTGTTCATGATTACCTTGTAATCATAGTTCAAAACTCGCCCCGTTTCGGGATTGTAATAATAGTGCACCTGGAAGTCGCCGTAAGGCGACTGGTGCGTCTTGGTCGTGTATTTGCCCCAGTCGCTGAGATTGCTTCCGTCCGACGTCATGGCCTCACGTACCGCAGGGTTGCCGATCCTCTCTCCATCGATCACTCGCCGGGAGTCGGTGATGGCCTCAGGCGTGAGCCAACCGTTCTCGTTGAAGATCGAGCCCGCTGACTCCCTGCGCAGTTGTTCGGCGAGCCGTTGCCCCTCGGCCGAGCCCGGGACGAAGTTCTCGTTGACGTCTTTGCCCTCTCTGCCCGTGTCGTTCAGGCAGCGAGGGGCAAGGCCCAGAGGGTCGGACCAGGTGTGTGGATTGTGTACGTACGTCGAGGGATTGGGTGCCGGGGCCAGTCCCAGTGGATCCGGTGTCAGGTAGCGGGCTGTTTCCGGGTCGTAATGACGGTGGTGGTTGTGGTGGAGGCCGGATTCGGGATCGTAGTACTGGCCGGGGAAGCGGAGAGGGGTGTACGCGGTGCTGTGTCTGGCCCAGGTGGTGGTGCCCCAAAGGGTGGTTCGGGTGTGCCAGGCCAAGGAACCGGCTTCGTCGACGAGTTCGGTGGGTGCGCCGACCAAGTCGGTGACGATGGCGAAGAAGCGTTCGTCCACCATGTGTTGAGAGACATCGTCGGAGAGGATCCGTTCGGTCTGGGCCAGAGGCCGGAGCCCTTGGTGGTCCCAGGTGAGGACGATGGGCCGGGGTAGCTCGGCCGCGGTGGTGACCTGTTCACAGAGGGTGGTGCCATCCCACGTGAAGCGGATCTCCTCGACCACGGCCCGGTGGTCGTCACCGAGGCGCTCCTTGGCGATCCGGCGGCCGAGCGGGTCGTAGCGGTACCGCCACCGGGTGCCGTCCGGGGTGGTGACCGCGGTCATGCGGTCCTCCGCGTCCCACTCGTAGCGCCAGGTGTCGGGCTTGCGGGAGAGCCTGGTCCTTTGGCGCAGGGTGATGCGGCCGGCGGCGTCGTGCTCGTACCGCGTGCTCCCAGCACGGGTGATGGTGGTGCCGGTGTACGAACGGAGGCCGGTGGCGTCGTGTCCCGGGTGGGAGGAGGGCCATTTGGCGGCGGTCTGGTTCCCGGCGGCGTCGTAGGCGTACGACTCGTTCCAGTTGGCGGCCGTGACCCGGGTGACGCGGCCGACGCCGTCCAGGTCGAAGCGGCGGGCCCCGTTCAGAGTGTCGTCCAGGACGGTGAGATATCCGTCGACGCGGTAGGTGTAGGCGCGTGCATTCAAGGTTGCGCGGTCGCGGCCGATGAGGTGCTGAGTGCTGAGGCGGCCTGCAGCGTCCCAGGTGGAGGCGAGGGTGAGGGCATCACCGAAGGTGCGTTCCCGTTCCCGGCCGGCGGCGTCGTGGGTGAAGGTGATGCGCCGTTCACCGGCGGTCGTCTCACTGGGGCGGCCCACCGCGTCGTATTCGTAGGTGGTGCGCCGGCCGGTGGGGGTGACCCGGCGAGTGCGCCGGCCCAAGGCGTCGTACGCGTACGTGGTGGCACAGCCGTCCACGAGCTCCGTCTTCACCCGTCCGGCGCGGTCGTACTGGTAGATCAGCTCGGTGCCAGGACCGCTTGCCTGTACCAACCGTCCAGCCGGGTCGTAAGCGAAGGTGGTCACCTGGCCGACGGCATCCTTGCGGATTACGCGGCCGAGGGCGTCGTGAGCATAAGCGACGCGCTCCCCGAGGGGGGTCGCGGAGGCGGTCATTCTTCCGGCCGCGTCGACGGTGTAACCGACGGTGCGACCGTCGAAGTCGGTCTCGGAGACCAACCGGCCGGCCCGGTCGTAGGTGTATGACCAGGTGAGGCCCTGCGGGTTGGTGACCTGGGTGAGGCGTAGGTTCGCGTCGTGCGTGAACTCGTACCGGGATCCGTCGGGATTGGTCCGGGCCGCCAGCAGGTCGAAGTGGGTGTACTCGAAACGGCTTGTTCCGCCGACGGGGTCGGTGTGGGTGAGCCGGTTGCCCTCACCGTCATAGGTCCATGACTCAGTGGCGCCGTCCGGGCCGGTGCGCTCCGCGAGTTCACCGTCGAGGGACCAGCGCAGGAGGGTGACCGCTCCCAGTGGGTCGGTGGCGCGCACGGGGCGGCCCAGGGGATCCCGGTCATAGCGGGTGGTGTGCCCGAGCGGGTCGATTATTTCCACAGGCAGTCCGGCAGGGTCGCAGCGGACTCTGGTCACGTTCCCCAGCGCGTCGGTGACCGTCGTGACCCGGCCTGCCATGTCGTAGGTGTAGCGGGTGGTGCTGCCGCCTGGCTCGGTGACCGCCGTGCGATTGCCGTGGTCGTCGAATTTTTGCAGGCGGCGGGAGCCGTCCGGCTCCACGAGCTCGGTCACGAGCCCCCGCCGGTTCCGCGCGACGCGCAGACGGGTGCCGTCCGCCTGCGTGACCCCGGAGACTCTGCCCTCACCGTCGTAGGAGAAGGCGGTCGTGTGTCCTAGCGCGTCGGTGTGCGTCAGCCGGTTCCCGTCGGTGTCGAAGGTGTCGCGGGTGGTGTTGCCCAATGGGTCGGTGGTGGCGAGGATCCGGCACCTGCCATCGACGAGATGACGTGTGGAGTGACCGTCGGCGGTGGTGAGAGTGGTGGTTCGGTTACCCGTGGACGGATCGGGTTCGCTATAAGCCAGGGTGACTTGGAAGTGGCCCGCCTCACCGCCTTCCGCGACGACGCGGTCCCGGTCGTCGTAGGTGTAGCTGTACCGGCTGTCGTTTGAATCCGTCCACCCCGTTACTCGGCGACGGTCGTCGTAGGAGAAGGTGAGGGCAGCAGCCCCCGACGGTTTGATGACGGTGCTGAGGTTGCCGTCCGTGTAGCCGTAGGTGCGCAGCGGAAGGGCTGCCTCCCGGTCGGCGGCCGTGGGCGCCTCTACGCTCGCCGTGGGGGTGAGCAGCGCCAGTTCTGTCACCAGTCCGTTCGTCAGCGTCAGCCCCAGGTGGTAGCCGGCTGAGTGGTCCAGGGCCCTGGGTGCGCCGTCCTCATCGCGGTCGTAGGTGATGGTGTTGCCGTTGCGGTCACTTACCTGCCCGAGCCAGGCGTCACCGTCGCACCCTGGCTCCGCCCCGGTTGGTGCGTCGAAATGGCGCACGAGCCCGTCGTCGGGGTCGGTGAGCGTGTAGTCGCCCCCCTCGTCGCGGCTGAGAACCCTGCGTGAGGTGCCGGACTCCGGGACAGTCGGCAGACCGGGGACGGGGTGGGGGTAGGTGATCAGGAGGCCGTCGTCAGTGACGTGGATGACGCCGTTGGCGTCGATCTCCAGGCGTTCGTCGACGGTGGAGGCCCATGAGGGGCCGAAGAACCGGCCGGCGGTGTAGCCCGATTCCACCCGGCGGGTGAAAGCGAGGGGCAGTACCCCGGGGAGCACCACATCGGTCTGCGGGAGGAACATGCGGCCCGAGGCCAGGTCGACCGGGTCGGTGCCCTCGGCGGTGCGCTCGCTGTCGGGCCGGTTGTGGGTGCCTTCGGGGGCGTCGTCCACCAGGCGGCGGGCCTTGTTCGCGTCCTGTGCGAGGTCCGCGAGCTCCTTCGCGACC
>NZ_JBIBZU010000044.1:0-18261 GCF_043088245.1 Streptomyces sp. NPDC014623
GTTGGTTGGCCGGGTGGGATGATCTTCTGGTTGATTGTGCTGGAGGGGACTGTCTGTGGGGGCCGTGTCGCCGTCGTACAAGGGGCATCGGTATCCGGTCGAGGTCATCTCCCACTGTGTGTGGCTGTACTTCCGCTTCCCGTTGTCGTTCCGCGAGATCGAGGAGCTCATGCTCGAGCGCGGGATCGTCGTCTCCTACGAGACGATCCGCCGCTGGTGCGCCAAGTTCGGGCAGACCTATGCCAACGCGGGGAACTGGGCTACACCGGCAGCTCGAACCTTCTGGTCCGCTACATCAACCAGGGCCGCGTCGAGGCCGACCGACCCGCACTCTCGCCCCGGCGCCTGGCACGCTGCCTGCTTACCCGCCCCGACCGCCTCAAGGACCACCAACGGGAACGTATCGAGGCCGCCCGCACCGCCTGCCACGAGATGACCGTTCTGGCCGACCTCATCCACCGCTTCGCCGTGCTGCTGGATCCCGGCGATGGCAATGCAGCCCTGTTGAGCACCTGGATCACCTCGGCCCAGGCCGAGGATCTGCCCCACCTGCGTGCCTTCACCCGGGGCCTCGAGAAGGACCGCGCCGCAGTCGACGCCGCCTTCACCCTGCCGCACCACAACGGCGGCACCGAAGACGTGAACAACAAGACCAAGCTGATCAAGCGCCAGATGTATGGCCGCGCGAGCTTCCCCCTCCTCCGCCACCGCATCCTCCTGGGCTGACCACACCCTCCGTCACCACCGACTACGGAGCAGACCTGAACGTTTTACAGTCCCGGACTACGCACCGCTGTGTGGTGGGAGGGAGGTGTGGGGGTTACTGGATCTGGACGTAGAAGCGGTCGTTGGTCGTGTAGGGGCGGGGCAGGGTGGGGTCCCAGGCCAGGATGCGGTCATCCACGTAGTACTTGCGGAGCATGCCGCCGGCGACGCGGTTGTCGGTGGCGGGGATGGATTTCACGGAGAAGTCGGGCCTGGGATTGCCTGCTCCTTCGAGGGTGGAGGCGAAGGGGTACTCGTCGCACTGTTCGCCGGCCGGGGGGCGGGTGGGCAGGCCGGTGTCGAGGTACTTGAGGCGTTCGGGGCCGGTTTTGAAGCAGGCGCCGTCCTTGTTGTCTTTGTTCGCCTTGGACTGGGTGGGGTGCAGGGCCCGGGTGATGCGGTGCAGACCGGGGGCGTCGGGGTTTTCGGGGATGTACTTGCCCGGGATGTATTTGTCCCTAGGCCAGGGCACCCCGGGGGCGGCGAGGAGGGGGTAGGTGGTGTTGGGGCGGTTGTGGGCGGCGTCGATGTGTTCGGCGACCGCGTGGTGGGTGGAGCCGAGGGTGTAGGTCAGGTGCGGGGTGACCTCGCTGAAGACGCAGGCCTTGGGGTACTTGGCCTTGCCGAGGTTGAAGTAGGTGGCGGAGTCGCAGCGCAGCATGCGGGCGGGGGTGCGGCCGCGCTTAAGGGTCTTGTATTCCTGGTGGTCGGTGAAGAACTCCACCGCCCATTGGTTGTAGGAGATTTTGTCGCGGCCTTCGCTGATCTCGGCGTGGTTGTAGATGTCCCACCAGGCCCAGGTGGGGTTGTTGTCCCAGGTCGCCCAGGGCATCGTGTAGGAGCCGCGGGTGGCGTGGCAGACCTTGGAGTCCTGAACGCACTGGCCCAGCAGGGACAGGGGTACGTTCGGGGCGACGAAGATGTTGTCGATCGGCCCCCAGTCGTAATCGACGGAGTCCTTCTGGATCTGGGCGAAGAGGCGGGCGCGGCGTTCGTGGTCGTCGCCCTGAGCGAAGACCTCCAGTTTGGCCTCGGTGGTGCCTTCCTCCTCGATCGGGATGCCCTTGTTGTCGATCGACCAGTAGATGACCTTGATGTTGTAGCGGGTGCAGTACGTGAAGCGGTTGTGGACCCGGCCGATGCCCGTCTCCACGTTGTCCGCCTTGAAGCACGCCTCGCTCAGCGCGGCATCGGGTTTCTCTCCGATCGGCGCGGCGACAAACGTCCCGGGATCTGCGGCTGGGGCGGATGGCTGCGGGTTCGCAGCCGCCGCCGCGTCCGAGGCCTGCCGGCCGTCCAAGAGCGTGAGGGCCGGCCGCACGCTGCGCACCGACGTGTCGCCCGGGGTCGGCCGCTTGGTGGACTGCCCGGTCGGTGCGGGCGCAGGCAGGCTGCTCTCGCCTTTCGCGCGGGCCTGTCGTCCGGCGTTGCGCAGTTGGGCCAGAGCTTTTTGGCTGATGCCGACCTTCATCGTGATGGTCGGCGTCTTGGCCGCGGACGGTCCGGCGGCCTGTACGCCGGCCTCGGCTGGGGCGGGCGCGGGCTGGGCGGTGGCCAGGTGGACGGGTAGGAGAAGAAGCCCGGCTGCGGTGGCGGTGGCCAGGGCCCTGGCCCGCCATGATTTGCGGTGCGACACCACTCGATGTCCCCCTTGCGTACTGGCCCCTTTCGGGCAGGCATGGCTGTCCACCCGGGCGAGGCACGGTGGCGATAGCGTGTCACCAACCGTGACAGTGCGTAACTCGGTGCATCAAGGTGAAGGGGAAGGAAGGGCTCTTACGCCACCCTTGAGGTCATCCGGCGGGAGCTGATTCTCGGCCGGTTGTTCCTGTCTCGCATGTAAGAACCGGCTGGGGTGGCCTTGTTCATGAAGCTCCCGTAACGAGAGTGTTTGTTGCCCAAGAGCGAGAACACCCCGGGGCATGGAAGCGATGCAGCCGACCGGCGCGGCTCGCCCCCTTGGTGGGGGATCCGTCGGGGCTCGTCCGCGTATGGCTCGCCGCCGGCCCCGTCACTACCCTCGGTGGGTTTGGCCGCTGCCGGATGACATCCTCGTGGCCCTCCTGATGGCCCAGGATGGGGGGCGAGGACGGCAAGGTCACCGCGAAGGAGATCATCGGGGAGCTCGATTCGTCCCGGCAGATCCCGCTGTCCTTCTTCCGCTCCATGGCCGGCCACGAGCACCCCGAACTCCGGATACGGGTCACTTGGAGGTGGCAGTCGCTCACCCCGGCGCAGCGGGCGGCGCTGCTCGACGATCCAGAGCCCGCGGTCCGTGAAGCGGCACGGGACAGGAACTGGGCGCTGGATCCGGAACGGGTGGAGGCCAGGCTGCCGTCCTTCGGTTCGCGCAATGAATTCGTGTTCGGCACGTGTGCTCTGTCCTCCGCGCTCCTCGAGCAGTGCTTCGCGGACGGCACGGTGCTCCCCTTGGCCCGGAACCCGCACATCCCGGCCTACGCCCTCGCCCGGCTCACCCGTCACCCCGAGACGAAGGTCCGCGCGTTGGTCGCCGCCCGGCCCGACGTGGGACCGGACCTGGCGGCGGAGTTGAGGAAAGACTCGGACGAGGACGTACGGATGTGCGCGCGCCTCCGCCCCTTCCCCCGCACCTGGGCCGAGTACTGAGCGATCCATCGGATCATCGGGCGCGGCCCTGACTGCACCTGCCCGATCACCGAGCCGTTCACCAAGTCGAATACCGAGTCGGCCGTCGGGCCGTCACCCGACTGGTTCGCCGCCTGCGCGGTGTCCGAGGAACCGGTGCTTCGCCGGGTCGCGGCAAGTTGGCCGGACCTGTGGGCGGAACTCGCCGATACGCTCGCGCAGGACGACGACGAGGAGGTGAGGATCCGGCTGGCCTGCCACCACCCGCTGGCTCCGCCACACCTCCTCCTGGATGTCTTCGTCACCCGCCCGGTCCACCGTCCGCACCTGCTGGCTCTGCCCGCGTTCCCCCGTACCGGCCGCGATCACCTCGTCGACCACCCGGATCCCGAGGTACGAGCCCTGGCCGCAGCCGATCCCGTCTTGCCCGACCCCCCGGTGGAGGACCCCGACGCGTCGGTGCGCCGGGCAGCGGCCGCCAACCCGAGCCTGTCACCAGAAGCCCTGGAGACCCTCCTCGCCGACCCCCGTACCGCCGAGGGCGCTGCATCCAACCCGTCCCTCCCCGTTCCGCGCATGCACGCACTCCTCGACCACTGCCTGAACGGCACCACCACCCCGACAGGGGCCGTCCAGCGCTGACAGACGGCACCCACGTAGCAATCACAGGCATGACAACCTCCGCGGACCATCGACTGACGTCGACACACCGGACAGGCGTTTCCAGAACTCGGCTCTGGCACACATCCCGTGAACGACCCAAAGCCCGACTTCATGAGGCCCGTGCACTCTTCGATCGCTACAGGCAGGTCGCCTGGCTCCTCCCCCTTGCCGGAAAGCCTGGAAGATTTTCACACAATGTGTGCCAAGCACCGACTCTCGGCAACGATTGCTCACGGCTGCAAAAGGCACTCGCAACACGGCAAGGCCGGTGTTCACGCCGATGAGCAGCAGCTCGGTCCGAGGACGCTCACCCGGCGACGGCGCGGCCACTACCTGCGGCCTACCCCTGTAGCCAGCGCTTGCCTTGGCCCTGTACGAGCAACAGGGCACCTTGACCTCCGCTCCCTCATGAAGCACCCCGTGCTGTTGCCCGCCGTCGTAAACATCCGATGCGCCTGACGGTCGCAGCACTGCCGAAACTGTTGTCAAAACGCTGCTCCCTGTCGCGTACAGAGCCAGCTGGGGCGTTCACACGCCGAGGGTGCTGATGCCGCCGAGCCACGGCCCCTCGAAGAAGGCTTCCTCGATCTCGACGCCGACCACCTCACGCATCGCCAGTACAGCGCGTTCGGACGGCTCCAGTGCGGCGGCTTCACCCGAAGGCTCATCCACACCTGCCGCAGGGAACCCGACGGCGGTCAGGGTCTGCCCCACCGGGCCGAAGTCCTCACCAAAACGGCGACCGGTGACGGCGTCGACCCAGCCCAACACCATCCCGTTCCGGGCGACCTGCACGATCAGCTGGTTGGGATCCTCACACGCTGAAACCACGATCCGCCCACCTCTCGAAAGAGCCGCCATCACAGAGGTGCCCATGCCCACCCAGCCGGTCGTGCCTTCCAACTCCACCACCATCGTCCAGCCAACAGACACCTCACGCCCCAGCAACAACACTCCAGGGCCGGCTCCGCTCACCAACCTCTCGGTCGCCCGCTCCAACCCCTCACACATCTCCACCGCCGCGACAGCTCCCATGCCTTCCAGCACCTCAGATACATCCCCGGGCGCCAGAGTCACGCACCAGCCCTCCCCGAACACCTCCGTCAAATCCACCACCACGCTCCCTCCCGAACTCCGCCCCTGCTGGCCAAGGTAGGTGACCAGGCCCTGCCGCCCCGTTTCGAGCGGAGCGCCATTTGATGTGGCCGCGCCGACCTGGCAACCCCAGAGCTCCCGGGCTTTCAACGAGCGGCGGCGCAGGATGTAGTGGCCAGAAGGGAAGCGGGTGGCGCAGTCAGCGTTTGATGCGGCTGCGGACCGCCAAGCCGAAAAGGGAGCCTCCACCTGAGGGCGCGGTCGTGGCATACCGGCAGCCGATGGAGTTATGGATCGAACGTCCAACTCGGCTTTCGAGCTCGCCCGGCTCTTGGCCCGGCACGGCCGGGGCAACGAAGCGATCGAGGGGCGCTGTCATGTTGTTGGGTGTGAGCGTGCTTGACGGTGCGTCGAGGCGTTGAGCGAGGTCTTCTGCCGCTCGGCCCGCCAGGCCGTCAACGTCGACTCGATCAACGCCCAACGGGCATCGGACCGCGGTGTTGTCATGGGTGCGGCCGGGACGGGCGGCAGAGATCCAGACCAGGCGGCCCTTCTCGTCGGTGAGGGCGAGGAAGTGCAGACCATGGTGGCGGTGCTTGCCGGAGTAGTTCTTGCGGTCGTCCTTCCCGGTGCGGCGCTGGGTATGGACCAGGGTTCCGTCAATCAGGACGACCTCTCCACCCTGACGGGCGATCTTCTTCAGCGCGCGGTCCAGGCGCGGAGCCTGCGCGGCGAGGAGATCGATCACCTCGTCGCGCCAGCGACGGACGGTGGACTCGGAGACGTTATTGCCGCCGGCCATGTCGGCCAGGCGCTGGTCGTGGCGCAGTACGGCCAGGACGATCACCGCGATCTTCCCGGGCGGCAGGATTCGCCACCTTGATCGAATCGCCTTCAGGTGACGCCGCAGCAAGCCGGCGAGGTGGTTCACGGTGCGCGTGGACAGCGACAGACGGCACTGATAGACAAGCGGGAAGGTGCTCTCGGTGTGCTCTTTGGTTGTGGTCACACATTTCCAACAGCCGCCGAGGGCACCCCGGTTACGGCCGCTCAGCACCGCCCGCAGGCAACTCCATGGTCACAGCCGGGTGGTAAATCGTTCGTCGGGCTGTTTCCGCAGCCAGCCGCGGTCGGCCAGCCTGATCAGTTTCCCGCGCAACGGCTCGAGCTTGCTCTTCACGCCGACGTCCACCCCCAGCACTTCGCCGACCTGCCGGGCCTTGACCGGGCCGGCGGCCTGCCGCACGACGGAGAGAATGCGCTGGTAGTCCGGCGGAAGCATGGTCTCCTCCACATTCGCCGCACGGTGCGGGATGACCATCACCGCCCGGCCGCCCACCTGCCCAGGGACCGGCGCGAACACTGCCCGTTCCTCGGCGACCTGCTCGCTCATCCGTTCCAGGACCTTCTCAGCAACGGCGAGCTCATCGCGCTCGGCCCGGACCTTTATTAGCTGCTTGGCCAGCTGCTCTTCGAGCTCATCCAGTTCCGCACGTCGCGCGGTGATCCGTTCCAGCAACTCGGGGTCCAGCATGCACCGGATCGTAGAGGGTCATCCGGCCCCAGCAGGTGGGAATCGGTTGTACGGGGATGTCGGGCGTTTGGATCAGCGGGGCGGGAGGAAAGCCAGAGCACGGTCCCACTGATCAGCAGCGCGAAGCAGCGCTGCGGCGTCCAACCTGACCTCCACACCGTACTGGTAGATGTCAGCCCTGTCCTCACCCTGTTGCCACGGAGGCGCCGACTCCAGGGACAGATGAACACGAATTACCGCGGTCCCACCTGCGATTCGATTGCTGAGGCTGAAAGCCAAGACCGGCTCGATGAACGACAGGTCCGGCGACAGCTCGCCTTCGGCATCAGGTTCGGTGACGTCCACCGTCCCTGCGGCCGCCGCGCGCAGCCACGCGGACACCTGGCGGGCCTCATCGGTGAGCAGACACGGATCGGCGAAGGACCAGTTTCCCTCGGGAGTCATCACCGTGCCGTCAATGACCAGCCAGTTGTCGTCGTACGAGTCGCCCCGAACGGTGGCGAACTGATAGTGCACTGGGCGGACGGAGGTCGACACTGCTGGAGCGATCGTTCAGGAGCACGGGGCCAGGATGGCATGCACCGGCCAGCAGGACGGACTGTGTTTCCCAGCCCAGGTGCACGGACCGGAGCGCTGTTCCGGACTCCGTTTCGGAGACAATCCCGACTCTGGCAGACGGTGTTCTCGGTGGGCTCCCGCCCACGAGTAGCGTGAGCACCACGAAAGCCGGTCACACCAGCCCTGCTGACCAGGGATTTTCAGGTTGGCGGGGGCTCAGTGGAACCCACCGAGTGGAGCCTATCGGGTGGAACCCACCGGGTGGAGCTCACTCGGTGTTCTGCATGCGGTGGCGATGCGTGGCATCGGGTGGGCTCCACGCGGTGGACGGTGCCCGGCCTCATCACCACAGCCAGGCGCTGGAGTGCCGCACCCGGGACAGGGCGCGGGCATCGCGGCGCGCGGCAGCGTTGCCGATCCGGCTCTGCCTGGAGCGGGGCCGACGTGACTGCTGGGCGGCGAGGCGGCGCTTGGCGGCGTCCTGGAGCCTCCGCCGCTGCTTGTGCAGCTCCAGCTTCTTCGCGGCCTTCGACTTCGGCGTCCGGGGCCGCTTCCAGATCGGCTGCCACCCCACGGGCTCATCGGGCTCGGGCTCCTGGTCCTCGTCGAGCGCAGCGGCCATCTGCTCGCGGGCGGCACGGGCGCGAGCGAGGGCGTCCTGGGGGTTGGGCAGTTCTTCCGGGGTGTTCACGCAACTCCTCCTGTGGGTTGGCCCGGCGTGTGCTGGATGCCGGGCTGCTGGGTGTGCGGCGGCGGGGCCGTCGCCGGGGCGGGCTGGGGACGCAGGCCGTGGGCGGCTTCGCGTGCCCGTCGGCTGTCCTGGATCGTGGCGGCCACCTGCGCGGCGGCGGCTTCCATGGTCTGGCGGGTCCGCTCCACCGTGTCGACGCCGGTCTCCTGCTCCAGGAGGCGGCCGTTCTTCGGGCCGGTGCGGAACGGCCGCGGGTGCGAGCTCGAGGCGGCGGGCACGGCGACGGTGTGCGGCCGGGTACGGGAGCGCAGGCGCTCCGCACGGCGCACCGCATGGGCCCGGGCGGCCAGGGCGTCGGCGGGCTCGCTCGTACGGCGCGGCGGTCCGCTTGCGGGTCAGCGGGCGCAGCACGGCCTGGTCGTCGGTGTCGTGCGGGTACAGGGCGCGCAGGTCGGCGGTCATCATCCGCCGGCTGGCCGGGCGGGTGTAGTCGTCGACGACCCTCTGCACGATCTGTTCGTCCAGGCCCGGCTCGTGGGGTCGGCCGCGCAGCACGTAGGAGAGGTGCCGGCGCGCTTCGGCGAGCAGATGGTGGCGCTTGAACGCGCCGCGCATCACGTACACCACGGCGACGACGTCGACGGCCGCCAGCGCTATGTCGACCACCGGCCGTACCCGCGCCCACACCGCCGCGGCCGCCGCCCGCGCCCGCTGTGCGAGCCGGTAGACGGTGCAGGCGCCGAACGCGGCGATCGCGGAGGCGCGCCATCGCGTCCGCAGCTCGGTCAGCGACAGCAGCTCGGTGCGCTTAGGCGGGCGGGTCTGGTCAGCGGCCTGACAGGCCAGCGCGTAGGAGGCCCGCTCCCCCGGCGCGTGCCCCTGCCTCTCCTCGTACCTGGCGGTCAGGACGGGCAGTGCGTCCTCGATCTGCTGGCGGCGGGTCGACTGCCAGCCGATAAGCCGCCGGTCGATCCCGGCGATGTCCATGACGGGCCGATGTCCGGGCGTCACCTCGCGCGGCTCCCACGCCCACCCGAGCCGGGCGGACACCTCCTCCATGAAGTACAAGGTGTAGAGGGTGTCAGCGGCGACTATGTGGGTCATCAGCGAGTCGGCCGACAGGTTGCCCCACTTCCCATCGTGCGGCCGCCGGGCGCGGATCGACACGACCGCGTGCGAGTGGAGCAGGGGCCTCGATTCCGTGGCTCTGGACTCGTAGTGGCGGAAGACGGCGACGATCAGCCCGTCCTTGACCCGGGCGCGCTGCTTACCGCCGGCCTTCGAGCGGATCTGTGCGACCGACTCCTCCAGCCACGCCAGGGTCTTGTCGCGGGCGATGTCGTCGCACAGCTCCAGCACCCGGCGGTGCTCGTCGTCCATCAGGGCCCACGCGATGTGGGCCGTGGGCGGGGGCCGGAAGACCAGGTCGAAGGCCAACCACGGGGTGCGTTCCTTGGCCTTGTCGGTCTTCGGTGAGCGGTTGTGCTCGATGGGCCTGCCCAGCACGGCCGCCCGCCTCGCCTGCTCCGGGCTCCTGCCCTGCGCCAGGAGCCTGCGCTCGATCCGGTCGGCATCCGGGTGCCGGCCCTCCCCCAGCAGGAGTTCGGCCTGCCGCTCGCTCACCACGTCCCCAGCCTTGAGGCCGAGCGCGGCCAGGCCCCGGCCCTTCCACACACCGGGCGGAACACCGGCCTCGTCTTGGGCGGCGCGCAGCGGCGTACCCGCCCGGCGGTGGCCGTCGCCGACCATCACGCCACGGAAGAGGTAGCGCACCCCGGCCCCCGGGCGAACTGGCGACATGCTGATCATCGGCCCATGGAACCCCGGCGCTGACCTGTACAAAAGCGCGATTCGGGGTCGGTCCCGCCGGGCGGGAGGCCATCACCGAATCTTTACCGTGGGGCCCGCCGGGCGGGCCACCGGGCCAGCCCGAGACGGTAAGGCGCCGGTGTGTGCACAGTGCGCCGCATGACCAACGAACTGCTTCACGGAGACCTCTGCCCGCTGTGCGGCCAGCCCCTCACCCTGCGCCTGACCGTCATCGTCCGCTCGAACGTGCCGCACCCCCACCCGGACTGACTACCTGCCCCACTGCACCGCCTGCGCCAACGACCTTCCCAACGTGCAGAGGTGGAACGACCTGATGAACGACCGCTACGGCCTCTGACCCGGACCGTGCGAATGCTGCGCCACGACCACACCAGCAGCACCACCCACCACGACATCCGACTCGAGACGACTCCAACGCCAACCAACGCGCACCAACGCACCACCATCCACCACCGCTGAGCGCATCGCGTCACCGACGCCCTTCAACACGAACAGCCACCACCGCCCCCGGCCGACTCCGGCCGGGGGCTTCGTGCGGCCTGGAGGAGACCGCCGTGCCCACCTACGAGGCCCTGCCCCGCTTCACCACCGACCACCACCGCCTCACCCCCGCCCAGCGCCGCGCCTTCCGCCAGGCCGTCACCGCCTTCGTCGACGACCTCCGCTCCGGCCGCCCCTTCCGCGCCGGCCTCCGCATCAAGCGCGTCCAGCGCGCACCTGGCATCTACGAACTCACCTGGTCCATGGGCACCGGACCCGCAGGACGCGCCACCTGGCAGTACGGTCCGGCACTGCGCCCCAACACACCGCACGTCATCTGGCGCCGCCTCGGCACCCACGACATCCTCACCGGACCGTGACGCTGCCCGTTCCACGTCGAGAGCGGAGGGGAGGTGCGGTCAGCCGCTGGCGGGCTCGGCGCGCCTGCGCCGAAGGGCGGGACGTCCGTGACCGCGACGTCCCGCCAGAGCCGGGTGAAGCGCAGGTGGCCGGAGCTTCGTGCCGATGGAGCGGGTCACGGGCGTCATCATGCGATCAGCTCGCACGGCCTTGCGCGACTTCATCTCGTTGGGCGGGACATGAAGCTGACTACCGGGCCGGGCAAGGGGAGAGACGTTGGCGGAGGAAGCCGTCGATGATGTCGCCACGGGTGACCATTTCCGCTGCGGCAGGGTCTTCGAGGGCCTGGAACTGGGTGGCGTCGCTGGGGTCGATGCCGCCGTCGGCCCAGACGCGTAGGAGAACCTCCGCTTCGACTTCGACGGGTTGGATCAGTCCGTGTACGGAGGCGTGCGGCTTCTTTCGTCCGGTGACGGCGTCGGCCTGGTCTGGCCGGAGGATGCCGAGGCGCGGGGCGACCGTGTACCCGTCGGGTGGTACGTGACGGAGGGTAAGTGTGCCGCCGCCAAGCGCCGCGGCCGGCGCGGTGCCCCAACGCACCGGGAAGTCGGCTCAATCGGAGCTAGCGCTCTTCGTCGGATGCTGCGGTCCTACTACTGCGGGCGGTGCGCTCAGGGCGTGCCGCCACGACAAGGGAGACCCTTGATGTTCAGACGACAGCTGCTGGTGGTCATGGCCGTAATGATCGCGTTGGTGGGCAGCATCGCCGCCGCCACTCCCTCCGTCTCATCGGCTTCACCGGGGTGGCAGCCGACCGCCAGCCCGGAGAGCCATATCAGGCCAGGCAAGATGCGCTCGGATCGGGAGAAGGTGCCGCGCGGCTTCAGCAAGAAGGACGCCGACAGGGCCGAGACGATGGAGGCGCGTCTGGCGGCCGACGGCGACTGCCAGGTGTACTGGCCTGCGCCGTACGAGGTGTGCGGGACGATCCGGGACAAGTACAACGAGCTGGGCGGTCCGAACAGCTTCCTGTCCCTGCCGAAGTCCAACGAGCTGACCAACCCGGACGGTTACGGCAAGCGTACCGAGTTCTTGAACGGGCCGATCTACTGGTCCCCGCAGGGCGGTGCCCATCCCGTCGTGAACCACTTCTTCGCCGCGTGGGCGCGGAACGGCTACGAGGCCGGGAAGGTCGGCTATCCCACCTCCGACGAGATCGTCAACCCCGATGGTGTCGGGCGCCGTCAGTACTTCGAGCGCTCCACTATCTATTGGAAGCTGAACGAGGCGTACGCGGTGGGCGGCGCTATCCGCGACAAGTGGGGCGAAGCGGGCTGGGAGAGCGGTTATCTCGGCTACCCCATCAGCGACGAGTTCACCACTCCCGACGGTCTTGAGCGCGGCTCGCGTTTCGAGCACGGGATGATCTACTGGACCGAAGCGTATGGGGCGCATCCCGTCAGTGGCGGTCTGCTGGCCAAGTGGACGCTTTCCGGTTACGAGAAGGGCCCCTACGGCTACCCGATCACCGACCAGAAGCCGCGCGGTTCCTCCTTCGACCAGGAGTTCCAGTTCGGCACCATGGGTTTTCCGACCGACCCGGCCTCCGGGGCCACCCCCGAGGAAGGCGACATCGACCCCACGGTGGACGAGCAGCGGCCGGTGACTCTGGAGGACTTCGCGGCCGATGCGAACACCGCCGCGCCCAACCCCATGACGTCGGGCCGGCTCGGTGACCTTGATGCCTGCAAGGCCGGGATCTCCTGCATCCGGGAAGGCGTCGCCGCTCAGGCCTTGCTGAGAGACGACGAGCCCGAGGACCCGATCATCGACGGCCCTGACACCCACGGGACGACCATCCCCGGCTGGTGCACCACCGCTCCCTGGGACGGCCAGTGGCGGGTGAACCGCAAGAACGCCTGCGGCGTCTGGAAGGACCTGGCGCTGATCGTCCACGACAGCAAGGGCGCCGAGATCGGCAGGATGCCGTTCGTCGTCAAGGTCGGGATCCTCAGCTCCCACAAGTCCGGCGAGATGAAGCAGGAGTTTCGCATCCAGTTCGGGGACTTCATCAACAAGGTCGGCACCCCGACACTGATTTACAAGCCGACCAACGGCTCCGGCACCTACAGCATCGACGGGCCCGCCAGCGGATCGATCATCAAGCCGAACACCACCAAGGCCATCGTGATCACGTGGAAGGAGAGGTCCATGGCCGACAACACGTCCCGCAGCGCCTCCCTCCAGCTGCCGTACAGCTTCGGTAACGCCTCGCCCGACGTGACGCACTCCAGCACGGGCACGATCCGTAACAACCAGTTCCGCTGCGACTCCACCATGAAGACGGGCCGAGGCGGCTACCGGCAGGGCTGCGTCGTCTCCGGCTACACGCCGACCTTCGAGCTGACCTCGCTGACTCCGGAACAGACCTGGCACGTGGCGGAGGCCATCAGGTCCGGGCTGCCGGGCGCCCCCGGGCGGCCGCTGCACCGCCAGGCCGACAAAGGCAAGCGGGACATCAACCGGCAGCAGTCCTGCCCCAGCTCCGGGAAGGTACGTAACGCTCGCGTCCTGCCCGGCCGCTCGTGCGACGAGTACCCCTTCGCATCCACCAACGAGGGCGCGGCCACCTCCGGCGGGCCCGGCCGCACCGCGCACGACAACTGCAACGTCAAGGACCTGCCGATCGCGACCGGGCCGAAGGGCTACAGCGTCTGCATGATCGACGAGAGGCAGAACTCCCACAGCGGGAGCCTGATGTGGGCCTTCCACGGCCAGAACCGAGTCATCGACCAGGACACCTTCGCCGTCACCACATCCGGTGGCGCCATGCCACCCAAACCCTGACCCAAACGGCTTGCTCCGCCCATAGGCGGACGGCAATAGCCTGATTTCGCACTGCATGAAGGCCCCTCTCCCCCGGGGCCTTCGTGTTATCCGGCCTTCAGCCCTGCCCCGAGCGGCACGAGTGGTCTCCGCTTGCTGATGCTCTGGAGACAACGGCATGGGGGTGGCGATGGCCCGCCCATGATCGACGAAAATCAAGGACTCTCGGGTCGCAGCGATCCGGCGAGCGAGGTCGCCGAGGATCGGCGGCGACTCTGTGATCGGTATGACCACAGGCATTAATGTAGTTTGACGAAAGGGACTGCTGCACGGATAAGTGACACCTTGACCTGGCTTGCCTTGTGGGGCAGACCCGTGGCTCAGAGGATGAAGACGCTCTGGGCTGTTTCCGTGTAGTACGTCTCGCCCGGGTAGACCAGCCACTCAACCTGCCCGGTGCAGCCCGGTCCGGAGTGGACCTCGGCGATGGCGTCGGTGTGGTTGGTCACCGAGGAGGGGTACCAGTCGATGGCGTAGCAGCCGCTGGGGTCTTTGTGTTCATTGCCGTTGACGATGAGGACGCCTTCTGCCGCGTATGCCGATGCCGGTACCGCAACTGTCAAGGTCACGGCTGCTGTCAGCGCTCCCAGGGTTACGGCCATGCGTCGTCGCATCATGGTGAGATCCCCTCATGGGGCGGGCCGCGCATGATGCGACCCGCCGATATGACTCACTGTATTCGTTTAAGCTCTTTGTGTATTGGGCGTGCGGAGGCAACCTCTTCATCACCGGGGTGCGCCGCCGTGCTTCGGTTGTGACCCAAATCGGGTTTGCATCGCGGCAGCGTCCCTCTGGCTTGGCGGCCTCCTGCAAGCTGTTGACCACAACGGAAGACAGCCCCTCACGGCGTGAACGGATCCAGCGGGCCGGCGAATAGCCCAGGCGCTTCGATGGTGGTTCCTTGTCGGCGTGCCGGAAGCTCAGGTGCGGTGCGCCGATCCGCTGGATCCGTTCAGCCGTCGCCACCTTGAGCACTCCGAGCACGCGCAGCACGTCGCCGCGGTAGCTGTTCGTCGACCTCACCGGATTGTTCTTCCTCATCCCGCCATCCGCTCTGCTCCCCGCCGGGCACGGTCTCTTCGTCCAGGGCGACGGGCACGTTCGGGCTACCAGCAGTACGTATGACCGTCTGTCATTGCCTGTGGGGTTTCTGCGAGCATGATGAGCCATCACTGTCTGATCTTCTGGAGCCTGTTGTGCACCGTAGCCGCCTCGTTGCACTCGCTGCTGTCGTACTCAGCGCCACCCTGGTCGGCTGCAACCCGCAGCCGGCTGACGACAAGCCGGCGGACAGCACGCCCACATCCACTGCATCGGCCGCATCACCGGCCCCCGGGGGTCCAGCGCCCGGTGCAGGTGCCCTCAGCCTCACCGACGCCATCGCGGCCATCCCCGATGGCACCGAGCGCCGTGACGGCTACGAACGTGACGCGTTCCGTCTCTGGATCGACGAGGACGACGACGGTTGCCAGACCCGGGCGGAGGTGCTGCTGCAGGAGGCCACCACGAAGCCTGAGCAGGGTGAGAAGTGCACGCTCACCGGGGGCACCTGGATGTCGTACTACGACCAGATCGAGGTCACCGACGCGAAGAAGCTCGACATCGACCACATCGTTCCGCTCGCTGAAGCCTGGGATAGCGGCGCCAACGGCTGGACCTCCGAGCGTCGCCAGGCCTACGCCAACGACCTCGCATCCCAGAGGTCTCTGGTCGCCGTCACCGCGAAGTCGAACCGTTCCAAGGGCGACCAGGACCCTGCCCAGTGGCTCCCCCCGGCCAGGAGTGCCTACTGCGCCTACGGCGCCGACTGGACCGCTGCGAAGCTGCGGTGGAAGCTCAGCGCCGACAAGGCCGAGAAGAGTGCACTTCTCGGCCTCGCCAAGGCCTGCACGGACACCGTCGTCGAGTTCGAAGAGGCAGCCGAGTAGCGCCCCCTCGGCCGGGGTGCGTGCCCGGCGTGATGGGGCCTTCTTCTATTGCGGTACGGGTGTCTCGCCGGAGACGGTGACGCCTGCCTGGCGGAAGTCCTCCAGGGTCGAGGCGGTCGTGTCCGGGGCGACGCCGACGGAGTAGTCCAGGCGTACGTGGGCGCGGAATCCGGCCTTGACTGCGTCCAGTGCGGTCGCGCGCACGCAGTGGTCGGTGGCGATGCCCACCACGTCGACGTCTTCCACCCCGCGCTGACGCAGCCAGTTGGCCAGGGGTGTGCCTTGTTCATCGAAGCCTTCGAAGCCGCTCTTGGAGGCGCTGTGGGCGCCCTTGAAAAAGACGGCGTCGATCTTGTTGCTGGTGGCGGTGGGGGCGAAGTGGGGGTGGAATTCGCCGCCCTCGTGTCCTGCCACGCAGTGGACGGGGAAGCTGTTGTTGTAGTCGGGGTGGTCGGAGAAGTGGCTGCCCGGGTCGATGTGGTGATCCCTCGTCGCGACGATGTACTGGTAGTGGCCGCCTGCGGTCTGCTGCACCAGCTCTGCGATCGCGGTAGCGATCTGTGCGCCGCCTGCGACGGGGACGCTGCCTCCCTCGCAGAAGTCGTTCTGCACATCCACGACGATCAAGCCTCGGCTCATGACACACGCCTCTCAGGTGAAACGGAGCAATCAGGAGAGATTCCCCCTGCCGGGGTGCCGGCGCCGTCGGGCTCCGACACCCCGGCAACGGGCACAGCTATGGGGCGGGGGTGTAGAAAACGATGCTGTTCTCGCAGGGGCCTTCAGCGAGTACCTTCAGCGCGTCCATCTCCGTGGTGTCGGCGGTCAGCTGCCAGCGCAGCTTGGTGGCCACCCAATCCCCCACGTACCGGCACTGCGCCTCCGGGGCCGGCGGGAGCCATTCGGCCGGGTCCTGGTCGGATTTCTGGCGGTTACTGCGAGCGGTCACCGCGACCAGCGAGGCTGCCGCGCCCTGGTCGTTTGCGTACGCCTCACGCCGGGCGGCCGTCCAGGCGGAGGCACCAGAATCCCAGGCTTCGGCGAGGGGGACCATGTGGTCGATGTCCAGGGCGCCGGGGTCGGTGACCTCCTGGCCGTCGTAGTACGACAGCCAGGTGCCTCCGGTCAGCTTGCATCCCGAAGCCACCGCCGGCGCGGTGGTCGCTTCGGCGAGCAGGACCTCGTTGCGGGTGTTACACCCATCGGCCACAGTGCCGGAGTTCCAGTGCTTGAAGGAGGAGCGGGTGTAGCCGGTGCGGTCCTCGTCCTCGGCCGGGACCAGGCCGACGGCGTCGGCGAGCGTGGTCACCTGAGCAGCCCGCAGTCCCTGGGGAGTCTGGACGGCCTGTGCGGGAGTGGAAGCGATGAGCGGGACAAGCGCGAGTGAAAGCGCGACGAAGCCGCGCAGAAGGTTCTTGATCACCCTCGCGTTCTACCGGCCGCCCCGCCTCCTGCAGGTACCAGGTTGCTGTCACTCACCCGCACGGGCGTCGATATTCACCGCAGGAACGATTCGCGCACGCACCCGTCGGAAGAAGGGTCGGGGCAACAGTGGTGTGGAGCACTGTGACCTCCGCGGTGGGGCCCGTGGATTAACGGCTGGTCGGGAGAGACCAGTGCGGACCGGCGAGGAGGTGGAAGTGCGGAAGGTGAGGGCCTCTCGATGAAGGACTCCATGGGGATCAACCGAATAATCTCCCCAATGACTGCAACCGAGATGGCGGGCCATATATGCGACCGAGCGGCACATCGCCGGGAGACTGCTCTGACCTGCCGTGCAGTTCAGGACCCCGCTCTACTTGCGAACCCCGCCCACAGGGGCGAGAGAGCTTCTGACAGAACCGAACACGAGCACTACTGTCGCACACATTTTCTTCACCTTTCTTCACCTGACGATCACAAGTGTCGGTATGATCCGGGCGCTACGTCCGCACTACAGAGGGGGACTCTTCATGCGTATCCGTCACGCCCTGGCCGCCGCCGCTGCTACCGCTTCGGTCATCTCACTCGGCCTCGCTGCCGGCTCCCCGGCCCAGGCAGCCGAATACTCCTCGGCACTGAAGATCAAGGGTGTCCAGTACGACGCCCCGGGCAGCGACTCCAACAAGTGCTCCGGCGGAAACACCGCGAGCGAGTACCTGACGATCAAGAACTACTCGCGGACCTCGACCGTCAACCTCAAGGGTTACGTCGTCAAGGACGCCGCCGGCAACAAGTTCACTTTCAAGGCAACCCATAACCTGCAGCCCGGCGACTACATCAACCTCCGCGGCAACCGCGGCACAGACTCCGACGCCAAGAACGTCGTCTACCGCCAGAACTGCAACTTCATCTGGAACAACGACAAGGACACCATCTACCTGTACAAGCCTTCCGGCGCCCGCGCCGACGTCCACTCCTACACCAAGAAGGCCAACGACCGCGACGGCAACGGCTACATCACCTACCACGGATAACCTCCGGCAGCCGAACGGCTAGGAGCGGTCCGAGCACATGCGTCCCAGTACCTGCACTGGGAGAGGTGTGTGGCGGCAGGTGCAGTTGCCCCACCTCACCAACACAGATGACGATGTCCGGCGTCTCCTGCGAAAAGCATCTACCAAAGGGCTGGGGCCCTCGCGGTTGGAAGCTCTGTCGGGTGTGAGCCGGCGAACGATCCCAGGATGGCTGCGCGCCAGCCAGTGAGGGCCACCGGCAGCACGTACCCAACGGATCGCCACTGGGTCCCTGCCTCGCGGCGCGGAGCAGGGACCCGTAGGGCTAAGAGGATGTTTCGTCCCGTTGTTTCATCCCGGATTGCGTGGTTGCGGGTGGTTCATGCTCCGCGCCATGTGGGGGTGGATTCTGCGGTGAGTCTGCGGGTC
>NZ_JBIBZU010000045.1:0-16109 GCF_043088245.1 Streptomyces sp. NPDC014623
GACCTCGACCGGATACCGATGCCCCTTGTACGACGGCGACACGGCCCCCACAGACAGTCCCCTCCAGCACAATCAACCAGAAGATCATCCCACCCAGCCAACCAACGTGACAGCGCCGGTCCAAGACCGTGCTGACGGATGTCGGGCCGGTCAAGGTCAAGGTGCCCCGGGACGTGTCCGGCACGTTCGAGCCGCAGATCGTGAAGAAGCGGCAGCGGCGTCTGACCGGTGTCGACGAGATGGTGCTGTCCCTGTCCGCCAAGGGCCTCACCCGCGGCGAGATCGCCGCCCACCTGGGCGAGGTCTACGGCGCCGAGGTCTCCAAGCAGACGATCTCGACGATCACCGACAAGGTCATGGATGGTATGGCCGAGTGGCAGAGCCGCCCCCTCGACCATGTCTATCCCGTTCTGTTCGTTGACGCGATCAACGTCAAGATCAGGGACGGGCACGTCGCGAACCGACCGATCTACGTGGTCATGGCCGTCACGGTCAAGGGCCACCGGGACATCCTGGAGATCTGGGCCGGTGACGGCGGCGAGGGCGCCAAGTACTGGCTCCAGGTGTTCACCGAGCTGAAGAACCGCGGCCTGGAGGATGTCCTGATGCTGGTCTGCGACGGGCTGAAGGGGCTGCCGGACGCGGTCGAGACCGTCTGGCCTCGAACAATTGTCCAGACCTGTGTGATCCATCTGTTGCGGAACAGCTTCCGTTACGCGGCCCGCCAGGACTGGGACAAGATCGCCAAGAAGTTGAAGCCCGTCTACACCGCGCCTAACGAGGCCGCGGCCGCGGCCCGCTTCACCGAGTTCCAGGAGGACTGGGGCCGGAAGTATCCGGCGATCGTGAGGCTCTGGGAGGACGCGTGGGCCGAGTTCGTGCCCTTCCTCTCCTTCGATGTGGAGATCCGCAAGGTCATCTGCTCGACCAACGCGATCGAGAGCGTGAACGCGCGGATCCGCAAGGCCGTCAGGGCCCGCGGGCACTTCCTGAACGAGCAGGCCGCCCTGAAGTGCGTCTACATGGCGCTCATGTCGCTGGACCCGACGGGCAAGGGCCGCAAGCGCTGGAAGGCGCCTTTGAACGCCTTCCAGGTCCACTTCGAAGGCCGGCTCACCCCGGCCACCCACTGACCGACCAACAACCCAGATCAGCCGTTAAATTGACACTCCCGGCGCTCGTGCTACGCGAGCTCACCTGCTCTCACGCCCCAGCGGCTGGCCCCGGGACGCTCAGGGCTTGGCCAGGAGGCCAGGGCACGACTCGTCCACCGAGTTCCGTGCAAGGTTTCAATCAAGCCCCGCTGAGGGCCCCGCCCTCGTCGGCAACTGATGTCCAACAGCCTCGCCGGAGAGGCGAGTGCGTCGCCGCACGGGCCCGGGCCGCGCCGCTGCGGACATCGCCCACTGCCGGTGCGACGGCGTGCCCGCACGACCATGATGCCCGTGGCATGGGGACCCGGTCCGTGCGTGCCGTGAAGCGGCCGCCGCGCCGGCGGGTGCATGGCACTCCCCGGGCCGAGGACGGGGCCCGCGCACGTACCGGTCGCGGGGACTAGGTCGTTGGTGCAGGCCTGGGCCGGCCCGCGGGCCGATCCACGACGCGTGGGGCCTCGCGTAGCGTCCGGTGCATGCGTATCGGACTTCTCGGCACCGGCAATGTCGCCCGGGCACTCGCCCACCGCTGACACGCCGCAGGGCACTCCGTGCTCCTCGGATCCCGCCATCCCGAGCAACGAACCAGCCTCGGTCTGTCCGTCGCCGGCCTCCACGACGCGGCCGGCCACGCCGAGGTCCTGGTCAACGCGACACCCGGGAACGCCTCCCTCGAGCTGCTGCACTCCCTCGGCGCCCCGGCGCTCACCGGACGCGTCATGATCGATGTCGCGGTGGGCCTCAGCGACGACTACTCGCAGCTCTCACACCCCAACAACAGCCTCGCCGAGCAGATCCAGTCGGCCTTCCCGGCAACACCCGTCGTGAAGACGCTGTGCACCATGGACGCCACCGCGATGGTCGCCCCGGAAGCTCTGGCCGGGCCGTCCACGGTGTTCCTCTCCGGCGACGACACGCACGCCAAGCAGATGACCGGACATCTCCTCACCGACCTCGGCTGGCCGTCATCCGCGCAGCTCGACCTCGGCGGCATCACCACCGCACGCGGGCAGGAACACTTCGCCCTGCTGTTCACGGGCATCGCCCAGGGCCTCGGCTCCCACACCTTCAACATCCACGTCGTCCCCCGCAGCCACACCTGACAGCTCCCGGACCCCGGCCTCGTTCGCGGGGCGCGTCCGGGGGCCCGGTGCGGCCGAAAGGGGAACAAGGGGCGGGGCCCAGCACGCCCTGGACGGCGCTGTCGTACGGCCGCCGGGACACCTCGGCCGGCGCGCCGCGGGAATCATCGCGGACGCGCCGTTGCGAGAACGGCCGGAAATCAGGACGGAGGATGTCGGGTTAAGACGTGATCATGGTGTGGAAGGGTCCGTGTCGAGGACGACACGGGTCGGATACGCACGAACAGATGAGGGATCTTCATGGAACGCACACCCGACACGCCGGCTCCGGACCTCCGGGGGAAGATCGCGCTGGTCGCGGGTGCCACACGGGGGGCCGGACGAGCCATCGCCGTCCAACTGGGCGCGGCGGGGGCGACGGTCTACGTCACCGGCCGTACGACTCGGGAACGCCGCTCGGAGTACAACCGGGCCGAGACGATCGAGGAGACCGCGGAGCTGGTCACGGAGGCGGGCGGAACCGGGATCGCGGTGCCGACCGACCACCTGGTGCCCGAGCAGGTCCGCGCGCTCGCCGACCGGGTCGACACCGAGCAGGGGCGGCTCGACTTACTGGTCAACGACGTCTGGGGCGGTGAGCGGCTGTTCGAGTTCGACAAGAAGGTGTGGGAGCACGATCTCGACGCAGGGCTGCGGCTGATGCGGCTCGGCATGGACACCCATGCGATCTCCAGCCACTTCCTGTTGCCTCTGCTGGTACGTCGGCCCGGCGGGCTCGTGGTGGAGATGACCGACGGTACGGCCGCGTACAACAGCAGCCATTACCGCAACTCGTACTTCTACGACCTGGTGAAGAACAGCGTGCTGCGCATGGGGTACGTGCTGGCCCACGAGCTGGAGCCGTACGGCGGGACGGCGGTGACGCTCACGCCGGGCTGGATGCGGTCGGAGATGATGCTCGAGACGCTCGGCGTCACCGAGGAGAACTGGCGCGACGCGCTGACCGAGGTGCCGCACTTCTGCATCTCGGAGAGCCCCGCGTACGTGGGGCGCGCGGTCGCGGCGCTGGCGGGTGACGCCGATGTCGCGCGCTGGAACGGTCAGTCGGTCTCCAGCGGGCAGCTCGCTCAGGAGTACGGCTTCACCGATCTCGACGGCTCGCGCCCCGACTGCTGGCGTTATCTGGTGGAGGTGCAGGAGGCGGGGAAGCCCGCCGACCCGTCCGGGTATCGGTGACCGTACCTGTCCCGGGTGGGCGCTGACCGCGGTCGGTCGCCGGTCCGTTCGGCCTGGGGCCCGCGGACCGATTGCCCGGCATCCCTTGTGACGGAGGGGTGCCGGGCAGCCGGCGCGCGGTGGACGGGATCAGGACGTGGGCGTCGGGTCCAGCGTCGCGGCGATCACCAGGTAGCCGATGCCCCGGCTGGCCGCCGCGCGGCGCATGAGGCCGATGTACTGGTCGACCGGTTCCGGCCCGTCGATCCGGGCCAGTTCGTCGCGCCGGGCCTCGACGGCATCGGCCATGATCGTCCCGGTCCGGACGACCTTGTCGCTGATGTCACGGACGTCGATGTCGACGAATCCGTTCTCGGTGAGCAGGTCCCGGTACTCGTCGGCGGTGGCGTAGGCGCTCACGTGGTAGGAGGCGCTGAATTCGTCGAGGACGGCGCGAGCCTCGGCGTCCAGCGGCGGGCGCTGGACGGTGTCAGCGATCACCAGTCGTCCGCCGGGGCGCAGCACCCTGGCCGTCTCGGCCAGTGCGCGGCCCCGGTCCGGCACGTGCAGCAGGGATTCCACCGCCCAGGCGCCGTCGAAGGAATTGTCGTCGAACGGCAGCTCCTGCACGTCCGCGTTGCGGAAGGTCGTCAGGTCCGACCGGCCCGCCTCGACGGCGCGTTGCGTGGCCTGCTCCACCTCGACGTCGCTGATCGCGATGCCGGTGACCCGCGCCTTCCTGGCCTCGACGAGCTGGAGAGCGGGTTTGCCGACACCGCAGCCGATGTCGAGGACGCCGGCGCCGGGCGCGGGGTCGAGCAGACCGATCAGCAGGTCCGTGAGCCGGGCCGTGGCGACCTCGACCGTGCTGTCGTCGGCGTCGTCCTCCCAGTAGCCGTAGTGCAGGTTTTCACCCCAGGCGATATTGAGAACCTGGCCGAGGCCCTCGTAGAAACTCGCGACATTGCCGACGCCGGATATTTCGGCGGCCATATCTGTCTCCCTGTCGTCTCTGCTCTGGCTCGGCCCCGGGCACTCGGTCGGTCAGATTGCCGTCGCGGCCGTTGTGGTTCCGCGGAAGTACGGGACGGGCAACTTCCGGGAATATTCTTCAGGTTTCCGTGACGCTTGAACGGGCGGCCGGACCGACGCGTTCCGCGTGAACTCGCGGCCGACCGGAAAGGCGCGTCGCATTGTCCGGCGGCGGATATGAGGAAAGCCGACCGTTCTCTTCCGGCGTACGGATTGTTTTCGGCCAACGGGACGAGGCCGAGGGAGGTGTGGTGTGCCCGTCGGGCAGCCGCGCGTGCCGTCCGGCGGGCACACCGCACCGTTGCCGGATCAGGCGGGCCGGATCGACAGCGCGTGGTGGAACACGTCACGCGGGTCGTAGGCCGCCTTGACCCGCTGGAGCCGCGCGTAGTTCGCTCCGTAGTACAGGCCGTGCCACGGGGTGCCGGAGGTGTTCCACTCCGGGTCGGCGAGGTCGACGTCCGGGTAGTTGATGTACGCCCCGGAGTTGGCGGCGTCGGGCGCCGGGACACCGCCGGTGTTGCGGTAGACGTCGCGGTAGAGCTTCCGCACCCACGCGACGTAGGCGGCGTCCTGGGCCTCGGCGCGCCACACGCCGGGCGTGAAGTAGACGCGCAGGATCGAGTCCCGGTGGACGTATGCGGTCGCGTCGGAACGTACCGAGTTGATCCTGCCGCCGAGGGCGGCCAGGTTCACCTGTGCGCCGGGATCGCCGTGGTCGTCGGTCAGGTAGGCGTAGATCGTGTCCAGCTGCTCGTCGGTGTAGCTCTTCTTGAGGTCGGCCGTCTTGTCCTTCTGGCGTCCGGGGGGACCCCAGTACCAGTTGTCGCGGTCGAGCCACGGCAGTTCGTACCGCGAGTCGGAGACGGGGGTGACGCCGGCTCCGGCGGCAGTCACCTCGAAGAGCGCGTCGAGCAGGGCCTCGCCGCCCGGTACGTCCTTGGAGACGCCTCCCATCAGGCCGATCACGCCGGCGGCCTGATGGGAGGCGGAGAACGAGGCCCACACCTGGACCTCCTTGGCCCCCGGGGCGCTGTTGTGCTCGTACCACCGGGAGAAGTTGCCCACGAGCGTCCTGAACGCCTGCGGCGACAGGTCGTTCCACGACCACTGCACGTTGCGGACCCGCTGGTTCGAGCCGCGGGGCAGCAGCTTGGCGGGGTCGTTGGAGTTCATTCCGGGCGTGCGCATCCAGTACCGCGTGACGATGCCGAAGTTGCCGCCGCCGCCGCCCGTGTGCGCCCACCACAGGTCGCGGTTGGGGTCGTCCTGGCGACGGGTCGCCACGATGGTGCGGGGCTGCCCGTCGGCGCCGACCACGACCACCTCGACGGCGTCGAGGTGGTCGACGGCTATGCCGTGGATGCGGGAGTAGAAGTTGTAGCCGCCGCCGAGTATGTGCCCGCCGAGGCCCACTTCCGAGCAGCCGGCCGAGGGTATCGTCACGCCCCAGCCTTTGAAGAGCGTGTTCTGCGTGGGGGCGACGATCGCGCCGGGGCCCACGGCGAAGGCTCCGCGGCGTTCGTCGTAGTAGACGTCCTGCATCTGCGAGAGGTCGATGAGGTGCTTGACGCCGGAGTACGTCGTGAAGTTCTCGAGGCAGTGGCCGCCGGAACGGACGGCGACCTCCTGGCCGGCCACGACGGCACGGCCGAGCGCCTCGGCGACCTGGTCCGCGGAGGTCGCGACGGTGACCTGATCCGGCCGGTTGCTGAAGCGGGTGTTGTGGGCGCGGATGAAGCTGTCGTACCGGGGGTCCCCGGGCTGCACGGTGACGGTGTCGAAAACCGGGGCGCACTTTCCCGCGCTCTTCGCGGTGTTCTTCCCGGCCGCGACCGCGGTGCCGCCGCCTGCTAAGAAGTCCGCCGAGACCAGGCCGGCCCCGACGAGTCCGGCGCGTGTGAGTAATCCCCGGCGGTTCAGTTCAGACATTGATGTACTCCTTGCTACGTACGGGAGATGGGCACAACTCGAACGTGTCCCTTCGCCGACTGGCCCGACATCGGCAGACCGGAAGCCTACGTCATTTAACAGGGTGTCGAAACGTGTCCGCCCGATGAAAGTGCAATTTTCAAGGAGGTTTATGGATGCCCGATGTTCGCCGGGTCTCCTTTCACAAGCGGAGTGCGTGGATCTGTTGCAACCAGGGGCATTGGTGCGGCACGGAGTACCGTTTGGCTGGTATAGCGCCGGTAAATACGTCGTGATGGGGGATGAATGGGGACGCTGTGGGCGCGGGCCCGGCGGAGCGGGTCCCTCTTCAGGAACTCGTGCGCGACGGCACCTCGGCGCCGCCGGGACCGTTCAACTCGTCGGGCTCGTCCGGGGCGTGGCCGTCGCCCTCCGGAGTCGGGCGCAGCACCGCGATGGTGACCACGATCAGCAGGGTCACCACCGTGCAGATGACGCTGACGTGGAAGAGGCTGTCGGTGAACGCCTGGCGGGCCGCGGTGAGGACCGTCGTGCCGAGCTGGTCCGGCAGTCGCCCGGCCTCGTCGACGGCCGAACCGATGGTGTCCTGGGCGCGGGAGGCCACGCCGGCGGGCAGGGTGTGCGCGACCTCGGCGCGGTAGACCGCGGTTCCGATGCTGCCGAGGATCGCGACGCCCATGCCCAGTCCGAGTTCCTGGCAGGTCTCGGAGATCGCGGAGACCGCGCCGGCCTTCTCGGGCGGCGCGGACTCGATCATCATGTCGGTGCCGAGCGCGATGGTCGGCGCCACACCGAAGTTGAGCATCCCCACCGCGATCATCACCGGGACGAGACCGCCCTCCGCCTCGACCTGGGTCAGTACGGCGAAACCGATCACGGCCATGGTGAGTCCGGCCGTCATCACGTACGCGGACCGCATCCAGCGCAGTGCCACCGGGGCCAGCAGGGCGCCCATCACCCCACCGACACTGCCGGGCAGTGACGCCAGTCCCGTCTCCAGGGGCGACAGCCCCACCACCATCTGGAGATACTGCGCGACGAAGAACTGCGATCCCGACATCACGAAGAGCGCGACTCCCATGGTGACGAGGGAGACGGTGAAGGTGCGCTCACGGAACAGGGCGGGGTCCAGCAGGGGGTGGGTGAGGCGCCGCTGCCGCAGGGCGAAGACCACGGCCAGTGCGAGCCCGGCGAGGAGCAGCGCCACCGGCAGGACGCCGAAGCCCTCACCGGCGAGCACCTTGAGCCCGTACACCGTCGTCAGCAGGGATGCCACCAGCAGCAGCACGCTCGCGGGGTCGATCCTGCCGGGGTTCGGGTCCCGGTACTCGGGGAGCAGCACCGGTCCCAGGATCAGCAGCAGCACCATCGCGGGCACGCTCAGCAGGAAGACCGATCCCCACCAGAAGTGTTCCAGCATCGCTCCGCCGACGAGGGGGCCGAGCGCTCCTCCCACCAGGAAGCAGGCGATCCACACGCTGAAGGCGACGGAGCGCTGGCGCGCGTCCAGGAACATGTTGCGGATCAGGGACATCGAGGAGGGCATCAGGGTCGCCCCCGCGATGCCCAGCAGCGCCCGGCTGACGATCAGCATCTCCGCGCTGGTCGAGAACGCCGTGAGTACGGAGGCCAGGCCGAAGCCTGCCGCCCCGGTCACCAGCAGCCGACGCCGACCGAACCGGTCGCCGAGCGTGCCCGCGATGATGAGCAGACCGGCGATGAGGAAGCTGTAGATGTCGACGATCCACAGCAGTTGCAGGCCGCTGGGGTCGATGCTCCCGCTGAGGTGCGGGACCGCCAGGTGCAGCACCGTGGTGTCGAGGCTGATGAGCAGCGCCGGCAGGGCGAGGACGCCCAGGGCGGTCCATTCGCGTTTCCCGGCACGGGCGTGCGGGGCGGCGGTCGGGTCGTGAGTCATGTGGGAGTGCCTATCCAGCGACGGAAGGGTGAGGGACCCGTCTGAACGGCCTAGGGCCGCCCCGGCAGCGGTTTTCGGCCTCGACGGGACGACACGGCGCGGCACACCGGGCCGAGGTCCGGGTAGGGCGGTGTGCGGGGGCGGTCAGGTGGTGCGTCGCCGGGCCGTGATGACGCCCATACCGCTGGGCAGCACCCGCGTCTCCTCCGCCTCCAGTCCGGCGGCGGTGAGCAGCGCGGTGAACTCCGCGCCGGTGCGTTCCTGGCCGCCCGCCGCTCCGAAGAGGGAGAGCATGTAGAGGTCCATGAGGGCGGGGAGTTGGTGGCGTCCGCCCCGGTCGTCGGCGGCGTCGGTGAGCAGGTCGATCACCATGAGGCGTCCGTGCGAGGGCATGGCGGCGGCGCAGGTGCGCAGGACGGAGACAGCGCTGTCGTCACCCCAGTCGTGCAGGATGTGGCTGAGGATGTAGAGGTCGGCGCCGGGTGTGACGCTGTCGAAGAAGTCACCGACGACCGCGGTGCAACGGTCGGTGAGGCCCCCCTCCACGATGCGTTTCTCGGCGAGCTGCACGGTGCCGGGCAGGTCGATGACACTGCCGGTGCTGCCGGGGGTGCGGTGCAGCAGTTCGCACATCAGGTGGCCGTTGCCGCCGCCGACGTCCACGATCGTCGGGTACCGGTCGAAGGAGACCGCGTCGAAGATCTCGTCCAGTTCCAGGCGCAGTCCGGCCTCCTGGGACCGGTCGAAGACCTCGCGCCGTTCCGGCCGCCGCTCCAGGTGCTCGAAGAGGGCGCAGTCGTGGAGCAGGGTGAACGCCGAGTCGCCGGTCCGGACGGAGTGCCCGAACTCCTGCCAGGTGCGGCCGACTTCACCGGCGAGCAGCAGGGCGCTGGGGCGTGCCGTGCCGGGGGTGTCGGGCAGCAGGGTGGTGCCGAGGCGGGTCAGCGCGAAGGTGCCGTCGGGTGCTTCGGTGAATACGTCGAAGGGGACGAGGGCGCGGAGCAGCCGGCGCAGGGCGAGGGGGTGGGCGGCCACGTCGCCGGCGAGGTCCTCGGCCGAGCGGAGGCCGCCGGCCAGTGCCTCCGGCAGACCGAGCTCCACCGCTGTGCACACCGCCTTGGAGACGAGCTGACCGTAGAGCAGCATGCGCATCCGCGCAGCGTCGTCCCGGAGTTGTGGGTGGAGCATGCGGTCCCCTTCTTGTGCGTCTGCTTGAGCGTCTTCCTGTGCGTCTGGCCGTGCGTCCGCCTGTGCGTCGCGCTGCGCAGGTGTGGTGGGCCCGGTGGCGGTCGGTGGTGCTCGCCGGGCGGGGTGCCGCCGGGCCGCCGTGGCGGCCAGCCCGGTGGCATCCGCGTGCGTGGCCCCGGCGGGGCCTACTTGGTGGCGACGATGACTCCGTGCGGGGTCCAGCCCGGGAAGGGAATGCGCTTGACGGTGCTGAACCCGGCGTCGCGCAGGCACCGTTCGTGCGTCGCCCAGGAGTAGATCATGCCGCCCTCGGCGGGTAGCGCGGCGAAGTAGACGCTGTCGAGGGCGGCGACGACGGGGCCGTCACCCTCGTCGTTGGACATGGAGTTGAAGATCACCAGTTGACCGCCTTCGGGCAGGACCTCGTAGGCGCGGCGCAGCAGTTCGGTGTTCTCCTCCGGCGTCCAGATGACCAGCTGGTGGGCGAACATCACCACGTCGCAGCCGGTGGGCAGCGGGTCGGCGAACATGTCGCCGGTGATGACGGAGACCTGGTCACCGACGCCGGCCTGGGCGATCTTCTTCTCGGCGATGCTGCCGGACGCCGGGATCTCGAAGACGGTGACCTTGAGGTCGGGGTTGGCCTGGGCGAGAGCGATGGCGTTGACAGCGTCACCGCCGCCGCAGTCCAACAGGTGCCGTCGGCCGGAGAGGTCGAGCTCCTGGACCAGGTGCTTGTTGGCCAGTTCGGACCAGGAGCGCATGTAGCGGTAGAAGACCTGCTCCATGTGCGGGTTCTCGGCGAGGCGGTGGTAGAGGTCACGGCCGGAGCCGCGGACCCGGCGCAGTCCGACGTTGCGGTTCTCGCGGAGCGAGTCGGTGAAGTCGAGTTGGCCCTCGTACACGATGTACTGCTCGAAGGCGACGGTGTCGACGAAGCGCTGCCAGTCGCCTTCGTCCATGAGGCCCTTGATGACCTCGGCCAGTCGGTACCGTCCGTCCTGCTTGACGAGGATGCCGAGCGAGGTGCAGCCGAGGAGGAGGATGTCGACGGCGCGGTCCTGGAGGGAGAGCGCGTCGCGGATCTCGTCCCGGGTGAGCTCCTGCTTCTGGGCCACCAGGTCCGGGAGGCCCAGTTCGCAGGCCGCGTTCAGGTACTGGAAGGCCGCATGCCCGAAGAGGATCCGGGACAGGCCGTCCATGTCGAGCTCGACGGGCCCGCCGTGCTGGGTGGATGCGGTCTGGGTCATGAGTGCCCTGCCTCTCGGATGTGAGTGAGTTCCCACCGATGGCCGGCGGGTGGACCGGTGGCCCGGTGTGACGTGGGGAGGGGATGCCTGGAAGGTGCTCGCGGTCGTCCGTGCGGAGCGGCCGCGGAGCGCGACGTGCCGGCCGTCGAACGGCCGTGCGTGGAAGTGCGCGGGCGGTCAGTTGTGGCGGTCGGGGTGCGGGGCGGCGGGCAGGGTGCCCACCCGCAGCCGGCGGAACTGCTCGATGACGCCGACCGCGGGCCGGTGGGACCTGCTGGTCGCGAGGAGACTCGGTGACTGGTTGCCGACGAAGTTCCCGCACACGCCCTTGTGCGACTCGTACGTGGCGTCGAGTGCGGTCCGGAAGTCGCTCAGGGCGTCGGGGCGGCGCTCCGCGAGCCAGGACCAGGCCTCGCCCGACGCAGCCAGCGCGGCCACCAGTGCCTCGTGGTCCCGCCAGCGCAACCCGCTCATCTGCGGGGGCGCGACGGGCGGCATGAGGGTGGGCCTGATCTCCGTCCGGTACTGGTCGGGGTTGGCGTCTCCGGCGAACTGGAGGGCGGCGCGGCAGGCCCGCATGACCCGGGAGGCCACTTCGGCCGCCGTGGCGGCGGTCTCCTCGTCGCCGGCCTCGGCCGCCGCCGTGAGACTGTTCACGGCGACGGTGCCGCCTTGGGCGAGCACCATGAAGACATGGTGGCCGCGCACCCAGCGCCGGAGCCCGTCGAGGGGTTCGGGTTCCCCCGACGATGCGCAGCCGGGCACCGGCAGCGGCGCCGGCGGCCGGGTGGGATCGGCCGGCCACCGCACCAGGGTGTCGAAGCCGGCCACCAGGTCGTACCACGCGGTCTCGGCCAGGCCGGTGCCCCGTTCCTCGGCGATCTCCAGGATGCCGAGGTGGGCGTTGAGGGCCGCCGCCACGAACAGGGTGAGCGGGTCGCCGAGGTGCCGTTCTATGCCGAACGCCAGGTCGTTGTGGCGGTTCGGCCGGGACTCCCGCGGATCGTCCACGACGAGGGTGCTGGGCACCAAGCCGAGATCCGCGCGAGCGGTCCGTACGGCGGCGAGCATGTCGGCGAGACCGGTCCGGTGCGCCGGGTCGGCCACCGTGCCGGCCAGGCCCGCGAGGGCGGAGGGGGCCGCCGCCGCGAGGGCCGGGACGTCGCCCGGCAGGTCTTCCGGGCGCGGCATGGGGAAGGGGACGGTGGCGACGTCGGGCAGGTAGTCGGTCATCGTTCCTCCTTTGCGTGTGCGGTGGGACCGGCAGGGGTCCGTGGGCGGCGGCTGGGGTCGGTCAGCGGCTTGGGCCGTCAGCGGCTCTTGATCAGCGGCTTGCCGAGGGGGAGGTTCTTGGCGCCGGTCGCCCTGTGCATGAAGCTCGCGAAGATGTACATGCCGACCGCGATGAAGAGGAACATCGTCGTGATACCGACGTAGATCAGCCACGGGTCGCTGGGCTTCAGCGGGTTGTTGACGGTCTGGTCGATCGCCTGCTCGATCGAGCCGAACAGCACGAGCAGCGTCGCGGACACGACGACGAAGAGCAGCGTGAAGACGCTCGGCAGGCGCAGGGTGGTCAGCGTGAGCAGGATGATCACGATGGCCCAGACCAGGACGAAGTTGGCGGTGGCCTGACGTTGTTCGATGTTCTCGAACTGTCCCATCCAGTTGTTGTTCAGGGCGAGGCTCAGGATGGAGAAGCTCAGCCAGAACGTCCCGAAGAGGCCGTACACCGCCGCGAACACCCCGTCGCCCAGGCGCATCGCCCAGACCGAGGCCATCAGCAGCATGATGGTGCTGGCGAACACCATGATGGGCAGCGAGGCCACCAGGGAGTTGGCGGGGACGCTGACGTCCTTCAGGTAGAAGGCGAGCGAGATGGAGCCCAGCAGGAAGCCCCCGAAGCCCAGCATGGCGGGCTCGTTGGCCCGGGGGCCCTCGGACAGGTCGGGGACAGGCGCGGACGGCTTCGCCGTGTGAGCGGTGTCGGCGACGGGCGCGGGCGGCATGTCGAGTGTCTTCTCTTCATGTTTCATCGCTGTCTCCTGTTCTTGTAGGGGGACGGGGGTGGGAGGAGGAGGTGTGGGCAGAAAAGGGGCGGATGTCACCCCGCGGTCGTTCCGCCCCTGACGCGCCGGATGCGCTGGATGCGGGCGGGGCCGGCCGGCCAGCCCGCCGGATCGGGCAACAGGCACGCCAAATCGGCGAGTACGGAGTTCTCGAAGACGAGGTGGAGGGGTATCTCGGCGCCCGTGAGTGTCGTCAGGCGACTGACGACCCGGGTGGCGAGGAGGGAGTGGCCGCCGAGGGCGAAAAAGTCGTCGTCGGCGCCGATCTCGGTGATGCCGAGGAGTTCACTCCAGACGCGGGCGATCAGTTCCTCGGCCGGCCCGGACGGAGGGTGGGAGGCGGTGCGGTTGGAGCCGGGGTCGGGGAGGGCGGAGCGGTCGATCTTGCCGTTGGGGAGAAGGGGGAACTCCTCGAGGGCGACCAGGGCCGAGGGAACCATGAAGTCCGGGAGCCAGGTGCGTGCGTGGGAGGGCAGGTCGGAGGGCACGTCACCGGCATCGGCCTCGTGGGGGACGATATAGGCCGCCAGGCGGAGTGAGCCGGTGACGTCCGGGCGGGCGATGACGAGGGCCTCGGAGACGTGCGGGTGGCGGCGCAGGACTTCCTCGACCTCACCGAGTTCGACGCGGTGACCGCGGATCTTCACCTGCCCGTCGGCGCGGCCCAGATACTCCAGCTGACCGTCAGGACGCCAGCGCACGAGATCTCCCGTGCGATACATCCTGCCGCCCTCCGCGGAGAAGGGGTCGGGGAGGTACCGCTCCGCGGTCAGAGCGGACCGAGCGTGATAGCCGCGCGTGACGCCAGCCCCCGACAGATACAACTCACCTACCGCACCCACGACTACCGGCCGGAGCGACCCGTCGAGGACGTGAGCTCGTGTGCCGTCGACGGGGCGGCCGATGGGTGTGCGGGCGTCACCGGGGGCAGTGACCGCGTGTGTCGAGTAGGTGGTGTCCTCGCTCGGGCCGTACAGGTTGTTGACCACACCGATCACCGGGTGCGCGTACAACTCCTCGACCAGGTGCGGCGCCAGCGGCTCGCCGGCGAGATTCACCGTCCGGGCACGGGGAGGGATGGCGTCCGCCGCCAGCAGTTCCCGGGCAACCGACGGGACCGTGTTGATCAAAGTGACATCCGCGTACCGGTCTGGATGTGCGATCAGGTCAAGTGCGTTGTCGGGGACCACGTGGACTGTCCCGCCCACCGACAGCGGCGCGAAGATCTCGAACACCGACAGGTCGAACGACACCGACGTCGCAGCCAGCGTCTGCGCCAACTCCTCGCGCGAGAAGACCCGGCTCGCCCACGAGAGCATCGCCACCACCTGGGAGTGCTCGATCACCACCCCCTTCGGACGACCCGTGGACCCCGACGTATAGATCACATACGCCACATCCGAGCCGTCCCCGGACGGCGGAACACGGTCCGTGCGGCCCCCGTCCGGGAAGTCCTTCACCGACCTCAGAACCAGCGAAACACCCGAGTCCTCGACCATGAAGTCGACACGCTCGTCCGGATAGCCCGGGTCCATGGGCACGTAACCGGCGCCGGATTTCAGTACGCCCAGCAAGGCGACCACCAGGTCCACCGACCGCGGCAGCAGCACGCCCACTACGTCGCCGGGTCCCACGCCCGCAGCACGTAAGCCCCACGCCAGCCGGTTCGCCCGCTCCTCCAGCTCCCCGAACGACAACGCCTCACCCGCACACCACACCGCCACACCCGCACCGCCCAGACGGTCAACCACCCCCTCGAACAGCTCCTCCACCCGACGGGCCGCCCCGCTTGCCAGTGGCGCACCCGCCGACAGCACATCCGACCGCTCCCGCTCCTTCACCGACCGCACATCCACCTCGGCGACAGTCAGGGTGGGGCCGTCGGCCAGAGCCTGGACCGCCGTGGCGAGCCGGTCCGCGATGAGCTGTGCGGTGGAGCGCTCGAACAAGTCGGTGTTGAAGAGCAGGTGTCCGGTGACTCGGCCGTCGCGTTCCTCCGCCTGAACGACCAGGTCGTGGGGGGTGGTGCGGAACGGAACGGGAGCCGGGTTCATCTCCAGGCCTACCAGTTCGTAACGGGGCGGCGTCCCGTTGACCGCCAGCAGTACCTGGAACAGCGGGCCGCGGTCACCGTGCGGGCGTGCCTCGCGGAGCAGTTCCTCCAGGGGCATGCGCGGGTGGGCGCGGACGTCGTCCACGCGTGCCCGGGTCGCGTCCAGGGTCTCGGCGAGTGTGGCGTGCGGATCCGGGCACAGACGGAGCGGCAGCGTGTCGACGAGGTAGCCGACGACCTCCGCCGTGTCCGGGTGGTCGCGGCCGGCGACCGGAATGCCGAGGGTCACGTCGTACCGGTCCGTGAGCTTGACGAGGACGACGGCAAGGGCCGCCGCGAGAACGGTGAACGAGGTGGTCGCCGCCTTCCGTGCCGCGACGACCAGCGCTTCCTGCGGAAGGTTCAGCGGGACCGCGTCGCCTCGGAAGGTCTGCCGAGGGGGACGGGGCCGGTCGGTCGGCAGGCCGGCCGAAGTAGTGCCTTCCAGGTGTGATCGCCAGAACTCCGCGTCGTCCGACGCCGTTTTGCGCTGCCAGGCTGCTGCTTCGGCGTACTGGACGGGTGCGGGCGAGAGGGCTTCGGTGCCGGGGGCGCGCAGAAGTTCCGCGTAAGTCCGGGTGATTTCGCGGAGGATGATGTCCAGGGACCAACCGTCGGCGATGGCGTGATGCAGGCTCATGACGACGACGTGGTGTTCGGGCCGGGCGCTCACGAGCGTGACGTGCCAGAGAGGGCCGGCGGAGAGGTCGAAGGCCCGCCGGGTCTCGGCATCGATCACCGCTTCCCAGTCGGCGGTGGTGGTCCGGAGCAGCGGCACCTCAGGATCAGGTGCCACCACCTGGCGGAGTTCGCCGTCGATCTGGCGCAGCGAGGTGCGCAGGCTCTCATGTCGGTACGCGAGGTGATGGAGGGCGGTGACGAGGGCGTCCTCGTTCAGCGGCCCGTGAAGGTGGACGGCGCCCCTGATGTGGTAGGCGAGGTTGGCCTGCGGGTCCAGCGCGCACTGGACCCACAGACGTTCCTGACCGGGCGATGCCGGCAGCACGAGTGTGCCGTCCGGTTCCGGGACGCGGTCGAGCAGGGTGATGGGTGACGTACGCCCTTGCTCGTTACCGGCGGGGAGGTGGGCGGCGAGGTCGGTGAGGGTGGGGTGTTCGAAGACGAGGTGGAGCGGGATGTGGGCGCCGAGGGCCTCGCCGAGCCGGTGGGTGAGGCG
>NZ_JBIBZU010000046.1:0-14680 GCF_043088245.1 Streptomyces sp. NPDC014623
TCCGCCCGATACGGAGACTTCCCTCCCACCAGGACACCCTTCCTCGAATCTGCAACATCCATTGTCAGCGTGTCCACACAACCAGGATCGCCTCACCCGGGTGGTGCGAACCCGGATGCGACCGCGGACATCGGCGGCTGGCTCGACACGTGGCCGGCACCGTTCCCCTCACGCGACGCGGCGGTCGCGTTCTTCGGCGGCGGGCCGATCGGCGCCGGGTGGGCGGCCGGTCTGGAGGAACGCGAGGACGGCTGGTGGCCGCGCTTCGACCGGGACGTGATGCTCCGCACGATCGCTGAGACCGCCGAGCGTTCCTTCCTGCCGGAATGGAAGCGGGTCGTGTGCCCCACTCTGGTCGTTCTGGCCCAATCCAGCTTCGTACCGGCGCGGGAAGCCGACGAGATGCTCAGGCAGGGACCCTCCGCCGTGGCTATGAGCATCCCCGGTACGGGGCACGATCTGCACCTGCAACAGCCCGGCCTACTCCATGCTGCCCTCGCGGACTTCTTGCACGGCCTCACGTGAGAACAGCGGCGTGCTCGTGCTGCTACGGTCAGCGAGCACACCTCTCGGACGTCCGGTAACCCTGCCCGTCCCTGCCCTGCAACAGGCGTGCCGGCTGCAGCACGGTCCGTCCGTCTACAACGTGCCGACGCCGACGAGTCAGGTGCCGACAGTCCCGCACAGGTTCACCAGCGGATGCCGACAGCTGAAGCCGCCCTGCTCCCATACACGGCGCACGGCTCGGGTATGAGACCTGGGACGGACCCGCCCCCTTCCGCAGTCGTACGGACAACTACCCCTCACGAGGGACGAGTTGACAGGTGCGGCCGCTTACCGTTCGATCCCATGAACCTACGACGTGGTGCCACCGCCTGCACCCTGCTCGGCCTGTCGCTCGCCCTCGCCCCCGCGGGCCCGGGCGTCGCCTCGGCCGCCCCCGTACCCCTGCCCGTCTCCTTTGCCCGCACCACCTCGGAAGCGGGGATCGAGCTGCCGCGGCCCGCGGGCCTGTACGCGGTCGGGACGCGGACCCTGCACCTGTCCGACGGCCGGCGCCGCGACCCGTGGATGCCCTCGGCCCTCAGGGAGCTGATGGTGTCGGTCCACTATCCCGCCCGTGCCGGAACGGGCGCTGCGGCGGCCTACATGACGCCGGAGGAGGCCCGGCTGCTGCTGGAGGCGCGGGGCCTGGCCGGGGCCGTGTCCGCCGAGACCGTCAGCGGTGTACGGACCCACGCACGGGCGGAAGCCCGCCCCGCGTCCGGCCGCTTCCCGATGGTGCTGCTCTCACCGGGCTTCTCGATGCCGCGCACCACGCTCACCAGCCTGGCGAACGACCTGGCGAGCCGCGGCTACGTCGTCGCCGCCGTGGACCACGCCTACGAGTCCGTCGGCACGGCCTTCCCCGGTGGACGCGTGCTCACCTGCCGTGCGTGCGAGACGGTCGCCACCGACCAGGAGCGGGCACACGTGACCGTCGGCCGAGCCCATGACCTCTCCTTCGTCATCGACCAGTTGACCATGCCCCGGGCATCGTCCGGCACGACCCACGGACACAGCGGCCTCCCCCTCGCCCGCATGATCGATTCCCGGCGGATCGGAGTGGCAGGACACTCCATCGGGGGTGCGGCCGCCGCCGCGGTCATGCAGCGCGATCCGCGTGTGCGTGCCGGCGTGAACCTGGACGGCAACTTCTTCACCCCCCTGCCAGGGGCGGGCATGCAAGGGCGGCCGTTCATGATGATGGGCACCTCCGTCACCCACAGCCCCACCGCCCCGGAAAGCGACTGGCACGACGCCTGGATGCGCCTGGACGGATGGAAGCGCTGGCTGACGGTCGCCGGGGCCGAGCACTTCACCTTCACGGACCTGCCGGTCCTGGCCGACCGGCTGGGCCTCTCCGACCCCGCGGCGCCGATCTCGGGCGAGCGCTCGTGGCTGCTCACACGGGACTACACGGCTGCCTTCTTCGACACGCACCTGCGCGGCACGGCACGCCCACTGCTCGACGGCCCCGCTGCCGACCGTCCGGAGGTCCAATTCCCCCGTATGTGGCGGTGGGGGCAGGTTGCATCCGCCCGGTCGCAGGTGAGTGGCCGCTTGCGTCCGATGGTCGCAAGCGGCCCCGCGCGGTCCTCACGCCGGTCTCCCCGTGGCAGCCGACGGCACTCGTGTCAACGTAACGGCGGAGCCTGGTCGGCAAGGTGAGTGAAGGGGACACCCTCGCCGGCACCTGCGCCGTGCTCTCAGGTCGTCGCCGTCGACCCACACGACCGCGGCGCCGGCGACCGTCTCCCGCTCTGCACGAGCCGCGCTCCTCACGGTACCGACCAGGCTCCCTGGCTGATGGCATGTGCGGCCCCCTCGTGGCATCACACGTCCTGTGACCGCGGCCAGGGGCGTCCGTAGCATGGGTAGTGTTGATCCGGCCCCTGTGACTCGCTGGTCTTGTGCCGTCAACGCGCAGGGCGACGACGAGGCCGTGCCGGGGGAGAGGGCGCTCCGTCTGGAGGTGGCTCCCGGTGCCGCGGCACCCTTTGCCGACGGGTCCGCGTTCCAGCAGTCCGGAACACCAGCGCTGTCTGCGCAGGCGGGGGAATGAGATGACTGTGCGTTCTCCGAAGCCGCCGGGCAATGAGGTCGGCGGATGCAGCGTCACCTTTCCCGTGTGCGGGACGTCAGAGTGGCGATGCTGTCGGAGAAGGGTCTGTGATCATGAATCCTCCTGAGTTTCTTGCCATGCGGTTCGAGGAGCACCGGCCGCATCTTCGTGCGGTGGCGTATCGCATGCTCGGTTCCCTGACCGAGGCGGACGACGCGATCCAGGAGGCTTGGCTGCGCCTGGCGGGCTCCGACGACCGCAAGATCGACAACCTCGGGGGTTGGCTGACGACCGTGGTCGGCCGCGTCTGTCTGGACATGCTCCGTGCCCGCAAGCGGCGCGGTGAGGAGCCGATCGAGGCGAGGCTGCCCGATCCGGTGATCAGCCACGAAGACAGGGCCGACCCCGAGCAGCAGGCACTGCTGGCGGACTCGGTCGGGCTGGCCCTGCTGGTGGTGCTGGAGTCGCTCAGCCCGGCGGAGCGACTGGCGTTCGTGCTGCACGACATGTTCGGGCTGTCGTTCGAGGAGATTGCGCCGATCGTCGACCGCACACCCGCGACGGCCAAGAAGCTGGCCAGCCGGGCGCGGCTGCGGGTCCGCGGGACGACACCGCCCCCGGATCCGGACCGGGCCGATCAACGCCGGGTGGTGGACGCCTTCCTGAGCGCCGCCCGAGGCGGCGACTTCGACGCGCTGCTGGCTCTTCTCGACCCGGACGTGGTGCTGCGCGCGGACGGCGGTGCTCTCACCGGTGGTCTGCGGACCATCCGCGGCGCGTCCGCGGTGGCCGGGCAGCTCGACACCTTCCAGCGGATGGCCACCGCCGCCACCACACACCCGGCACTCGTCAACGGCTTCGCCGGCCTGCTCAACACGCTCGACGGTCAACCGCTGTCCGTCATGAGCTTCACCATCACCGGTGGCAGGATCGCCGCCATCGACATCCTGTCCGACCCCCGACGCCTGGCCCACCTCGACCTCGTGTCCGCCGACGACTGACTCCTCGACAGCCGGCCCCCGCCCCGATGACCACGCGTCCTCGGGGCGGGGGCCTGTGTCGTTGACGCGCGTGCAGCACCGGTCTCACAACCAGCCGAGGAATTCCGCGCCGGCCGGTCACCTTCGCGCCCCGGGGGTCGTCAGTGCAGTGAAGGCAGCCGATGAAGCGGGCCCGGAAACCCGCACTGACAAGAAGGACACCCCCATGACCACGATGCTCAACAGCCTCGACACCCTCACCTCCCGCTTCTCCGACCCGCAGCAGCTGGTCCCCGAACTCGGCGACGTCAGCACCGCCCTCTTCAAGATCATCGGGAACGGGGCGGTGCCCCGGAGCACCGTCACCCTGGTCCACCTCCGCGCCGGGCAGCTCGCCGAGAACACCTACCTGACCGTGATGCACACCGCGAACGCACGCCGCGCGGGAGTGCCGGAGGAGAAGATCGCCGCCGTCGCCTCCTGGAAGGACGCCCCCTACTTCACTCCGGCCGAGCGGGTGGCCCTGGAGCTGGTGGAAGCCGTCCTCACACCCGGCGGGCGCGGCGAGCGAGTCCCCGACGACCTGTACGCGCGGGCGGCCGAGCACTACGACGACAAGGCGCTGGCCACCCTCGCCATGGCGATCGGGCAGGTCAACTTCTTCATCCCCCTCGCACTGATCGGCAAGCCCCTGCCCGGCGTCTCCATGGCCGAGCAGTGGCGCACCGCCCCGGCCGACTGACCCACTGGCACACGCCGTACGGGCCCGGCAGGCCACCACCAGGATGCGCCGCCGGGCCCGCTCCCGAGCACTGCCCACCAGCCCGTCACCACGCCACGTGAAGGAACCACGCCCCGCTATGACTTCAGCCGAAGCCAGCCCGCCTGCGCTCACCCACGCCGTGTCTGGCAGACCCGCCCCCGCCACCGAGGTCGTATCCCCGGCCGCCGGCCCTGCCGTCTGGCACGGCGCGTGGACCACCTCGGTCATGCGGCCCTCCGCCGCACCCTGGTTCGAGACGTGGGCCGAGCAGGGCTTCACCAACCAGTCCCTGCGGCAGACCGTCCGCCTCCACACCGGCGGCACCCAGGTCCGAATCCGCCTCTCCAACGCCTACGGCCACACACCCCTGCACGTCACCGGCGCCGCCATCGGCCGCACCGCCGGCCCAGCGGCCGTGCAGCCGAGCACCATGCGCACCCTGCGCTTCGACGGCTTCACCTCCACGACCATCCCCGCCGGTGAGCGCGCTGCCAGCGACCCGGTCACCCTGCCCACCGAACCGCTCGACGAGCTCACCATCAGCCTCTACTTCAAGGAGACCACCGGGCTGGCCACCTACCACCAGCTGTCCATGACCACCACCTACCGAGCCGCAGGCGACCACCACCGCGACCCCGCAGCCACCGCCTACACCGACGCCGTCCAACCTGCCTACGGATCCTGGTACTACCTCGAAGGCGTGGAGACTTCCGGCCCGCACCGCCTGCCCCGCGCGGTCGTCACCTTCGGCGACTCGATCACCGACGGATTCGGCGCGACCATCGACGGCCACAACCGCTACCCCGACCTCCTCACCGAACGCCTGCTCACCGCCGACCGCCCCCGCCCGGTCCTCAACGCCGGCATCGGCTCCAACAAGCTCCTCACCGACTCGCCCCTCGGCGGAGATGCCGGTATCGCACGGTTCGCCCGGGACGTCCTCGACCAACCCCGCGCCGGTACGGCCATCGTGCTCATCGGCATCAACGACATCCAGCACATCGACGACCCGGTGAGCGGCACCGAAGACGACTCACCTCCCGTAACCGCCCGGCAGTTGATCGATGGGCACCGCGCACTGATCCGCGCCGCCCACACCCGCGGGGTCAGTGCCATCGGTGCCACGCTCACCCCCTTCCGGGGCGCGGCGGGCTGGACGCCCGCAGGCGAAGCGATCCGCAGGCGGCTCAACGAGTGGATCAGCACCAGCGGCGCCTACGACGCCGTCGTCGACTTCGCGCGTGCCCTTGACCCCGACAGCACCGGCCGCATCCGCGAGAACCTGCACATCGGCGACCACCTCCACCCCAACCCCGACGGATACCGCGCCATGGCCGACGCCGTCGACCTCGCCGTACTGGATCAGTGAACCAACCCTCCGCGGCAGCCGACCGACGCCCATGGGGGAGGGGCACCCGTGAAGCCGTCCCTCCCCGAGGCACACGTACCCGCAGGCTGCAGCAGATGTGTGCCAGTTCCGAGGACCTGCGCAGTCGCTTGAACTGGTGGAGCCAGGCGAAGGTCCGCTCGACGACCCAGGGTGTTTTGCCCAGTCCCGAACCGTGCGAGGAGCCGCGCCGGGCGATCTCGGGTGTGATCCCATGCGCGCGTCAATGATCTCCGCGTGATCAGCTGCACAGTCCTGGACGCCGTTGCAGACGTTCGCCCCACCCCACGTGTCCTGCTTCCGGAGTCCCGCCTACGCCGCACCGGCGGCGTATCGCCACGAAGGGCACGCCGCCTGTCAGTGCCGCCACCGCTGCTGTGCATACCGAAGCGAGCAGCGTGGACTCAGGACCTGGCGTACCAGCCGTTCGCGTCGCTGCCTTCCGATGGGTCGTACGACTGGTGCAGGCCGAGCAGCGCGGCCACCAGCCGGGGGTCCCAGCTCCCGTCGAGGACCCGGTATTCGTCCGCGACGCCCCGGAAGACGAGGTGCGCCCGGTGTGAGCCATCGCGCCAGATCACCCTGCGCGGCTTGCCGAAGCCGTCGTCGCCCTCGCCGAGCAGGGACAGGATGAGCCATACCAGGCTCACGGGCAGGCCGATGGGCCACCAGACCGCCCACCAGAACAGGCGGCCACGGAAGCCGCGCACGGAGTGCCCGGCCACCGACTCGACGGTCCAGCGGGCGCGGGCGCCGCGCCGGTACGTGATCCGGCCCAGCGGGGCGCCGTACGCGTCGTCGACGCGGTACACAGCGGGGCGCCCCAGCCCCCGTGAGCCTGTCTCCTGCGTCCACACCCGGGCGAGCGCGGTCTGACCCTCACCGACTACGTCGAAGGTACGGGTCAAGGGGTGCGCGGCGCCTCCGTTGCCGTCGGGCACGCGCCACAGCAGCCCAACGGCGACATCCCCTTCCCGTCCCACGCCGTCACTACGGCACACGACGACCGGCGAGGACGTCCCGTACCGCACGTTGTACGTCATCCGCCCCTGCATCACGCTCTGCCCCCCCGTGTTGCCGCACAGCGGCCCGTGGCCCCCATGATCCCACTCGCGATTCAGCGGCATCCCATGAGGACATCTCGCCGTCAGCTGTATCCGGAGCGACGCCCCGGATGCAGCTTCACCGATGCCCTCGACGCTCCGAACGTCCATCCCCGGGCACATCGTGAGACAGGGCGCAGGACGATCTGTGTCCCAGCAGGGCGCGGTGACATCGCAGTCCGCCACCGCCTCCGGCCGCGGCGGTCGCACACCCCGGCTCTGGTCCGCGACCGTCCCCAGCGGGCCGTGGAGGGACAGACACGCCGCTCGCCACCCGTCACTCGGGGTGACGGTGCGAGCGTCGCCCTACCCCTGGAGCCGGTGCCGGCCTCGCGGGCGTGCACGAGGACGGCACCGCGGGCGTACAGATTTCCCACTGCCTGCGATCGGTGAGGCCCGGGCCGATGAGGGGGGTGCGCCAGCCCGATGGCCTATTGGATGAGGTCGGTGTGGGGATGCTCGGGAGAGGTCGGACAGACGTAGATTTGCATGCTGTCGGTGCTGCCGACTTCGACCTTGGTGGGCTGGGAGGGGCTTTGGCCGCAGCAGCGGCTGTTGGCTGCGGTGGCGGTCTCCTGGTCTTCGCGGGGTGCCCAACTGCGCCCGTCGCCGCCGTCCCATTCGAAGGAGGCGATGGTCAGCAGCGGGACCATGTGCGCATCACAGGCGGTGCAGTATCGGCGGTAGGGGTCGGTGCGGCCCCACGGCGGCCAGCCGCCGACCTTCCATCCGGGCGCGTCTGCCAGATGTATGTCGTAGAAGCCCCGCGGATAAGCGGCGTAGGAGCTGTCCACGTCGGCACCGACCGCCTGCCATCTGCTCCAGTCTTCCACCATGAGCCGCATTTGCGGGCTCAGGTCGAGGCTGTTGGGGTAGTCGGTGATTGCTTCAGGTGTCAGCGTGCAGGGTTCCGGCAGGTAGCCCTCGTAGTTCACCTCGTACGGTTCCGGCGGGGTGGTGAGAACGTCGACGACGTCGGCGGCGGACCGCCAGAACAGGGCGGTCGACGGCTTGTTGTCCGGATCGTGGTCGTAGGGACACCACAGAACCTGGAGCAGGTCGGCTGCTTCTGGAGGCTGCAGCAGGGGTATGTCGCGCAGATACAGCTGGGCGACGGGCAGCATGGGGACAGGGCAGTCCGCAGGCTCCGAGGAGAGGGCTTCGAGTCGCTCCGCGAGCGCCGCGGCCTCGGGCTCCTGAATCGCCTCCCCTTCGGGCGTTATCGCAGGGCCGCTGTGAGCAGCGTGCCGCCGAGCCCGCACGCGCCTCTCGAGTCGCACTTCGGCGGGTGGCTGGCGGAAGCCACTGTCCAGGTGCAGGTGCGAAGCCTCGCAGTGCGGCCACGGCTCCTCGGCCGGCCACAGCAACGGGCCTCCGACCGAGCTGTCCGCGACCGTAGGCGACCCGGGACGGGGGTGCAGCCGGACAGCAGGACGCGCCAACGGCGCCAGTTCGGGAAAGACCGCGGTCACGTCCACGGGCCGCGGCGGGGTAGTGCGTACGACAACCATGCGAATGATCCTGCCACCGGACACTGACAGTCCCTTGGCCGCCTCAACCGTACGGGCTGACAGCCGTTGTTCGACGGGCCGGGTCCTACGTGTGCAGGCTCTCCGACCTGCCAGTGGCCCGGACGTGCGCTCTGTGCGTGGACGAGCACGGCGTCAGTTGAATGCCTCCGGTTCGCCTGGAGCCGCGTCCCTCCACACCGGCAAGGTTGCCCTGCAGATAACCGGCCCGAGCGGTCACCCCCTCACCGTCGAGGGCCGTCAACCTGGCGCCCGTTGGGACGCCCTCCTTCACGAGGCGGCCGAAGAGGGGCGAGAGGTCGCCGGCACAGGCGTCGTCGACCAACTGGCCGCTCGTGTGGTGAACACCCTCCTGCACGGAGTCCGGGCACCGGCCGCAGGCCGCGACGCGCGGACCGGCCCGAGACGTAGGCCCGTACCGCCTTGATGTCAGCGAGCGTTCTGAGCCACGCTGACGCGATCAACCGGCCCACCGGCTGCCACGCCCCCGTCTCCTTCGTCAAGGGGAGGTCTGCTGGCACAGGGCGACTCGAACGGCGTGGCTGTGGAGGCTGAGGATCAGCCGGCTGCAGGGGTCGGGAGCGGACCGGAGCAGACGGGCGGTCCGAGTCAACGTCTGCCCTCCTGCGTCTGGAGTGAGTCGACTGATGGCTCCGGTGACTACCGTGGCACTCCAGGCCACCGCGGCCCCGTAGTGCAGCGGCTCGACGGGGTGGCAGTGCGGCTGGCTGACGGCTTCCCTCTGCCGGACAAAACGGTGTCCCTGTGCAGATGGAGGGAGTCCCGTCTGCTCCTGCTCAGGGGGCGAAGGCTCTGAGGGTCGCTTCGACGAGGGAGTCGGCGTATGCGGTGGTGAGAGGGGCGCTGCGGTGCAGCCACCGCTGGAACAGAGGGGCGTAGAGGACTTCGAGGACCAGGTCGAGATCGGCGCCGGGGTCGAGCTGGCCGGCTTCCTGGGCGCTGCGCAGGCGTGCCTTCTTGGCGTCGTCCAGCGGCCGGGCCAGCTTGTCCTGGTACTCGGCCGCCAGCGCCGCGTCGTTGGCGATCTCGGTGTTGAGGGCGCGGATGAGCCGGTCGAAGGTGGGATCGGCGAACTCCTCTGCCGTGGCCCGCATGACGAGTTTGAGGTCCGCCTCGAGGTCGCCGGTGTCCGGCAGCGCGACCGACTGCCCGTCGGTGTTCTCGCTCAGGGCCAGCAGGGCGGCGAAGACGACTGCGCTCTTCGACGGCCACCGACGGTAGATCGTCTGCTTGCCGACGCCGGCCCGGGCAGCGATGGCCTCGACCGTGACCTTCTCGTAAGCCTCTTCCGCGACCAGTTCGCGGGTCGCCGCGAGGATCGCCTGCCGGGACCGTTCCTTGCGCCGGGAGTGGTCCGGCCCCCTGTCGATGGACATGGGCGCAGCCTAGCCCGGATCAGAAACAAGACGGTCCGTATTGCGTGCAGCCCCGGTGCTGCTCTAGCCTTTAGGAAACGAGACGAACCGTTTACTTTACTGAGGGTGGGATTCCGTGACGGAACCGAAAGTCTGGCTCATCACCGGGGCGTCCCGAGGCCTGGGCAGGGCCTTCGCCGAGGCCGCCCTGGCGGACGGCCACCAGGTGGTAGCCGTCGCCCGCAACGTCGAACCCCTGGAAGATCTTGCCGGTAAGTACCCCGGCCGGCTCCTCGCGCTCCCGATGGATGTCGCCGACCGTCGAGGCGTGTTCGAGGGCGTGGAGCGGGCGGCGGCTGCGTTCGGCAGGCTCGACGTCGTCGTCAACAACGCCGGCGGAATGCTCTACGGCATGGTGGAGGAGGCCACGGAGGAGCAGATCCGCGCGCACCTCGACGTGAACTTCTTCGGCGCCGTATGGGTGGCCCAGGCGGTCCTTCCCCATCTGCGCGCCCAGGGGGGCGGGCGGCTCCTGCAGGTCACCTCGATGGGCAGCGGCGGCGGCATGGCCACTGTCGGCTTCTACGGCGCGGGCAAGGCCGCGCTGGACTCCGTCAGCGAGGCCCTCGCGATGGAGGTCGAACGCTTCGGCATCAAGGTCACCAACGTGCAGATGGGCGGCTACAACACCGGTCTGTTCACCACCGGCACCACCGCCACTGAAGCTCTGCCGCACTACCAGGCCCTGCGCACCGAGATGGAGGAGATGTGGGGCGACACCACCGGCCCGGAGCCGGAGACCGCCGCCCCGGTCGTCATGGAACTGGCCGCCCTCCCGGACCCGCCCCGGCGGCTGATCGTCGGCAGCCAGTCCTTCGACCATGTTCTGGAGATGGACCGCGCGCAGGCGGAGCTGTACCGGTCCTGGGAGCACCTCAGCCGCCTCGCCCCCGGCTGACCGTGCCTGGGTCCGACTGCGGCCCTGCCCGTGCGCCCGTGACGAGTACGGGCACACGGGCGAGGCGGGGCTGCAGCCCTCGGCGGCCGGAGCCGGTACCCGGCCGTCTCTCCGAGGGCTCTTCGTATGCGCTCACATCCGGAGCAACGCGACCGCCGGTCGATCGGCTGTACTGCAGAAGCCTTCGAAATGGACCTTTCCTCTGCATGCGTGGCTACAACCGCTTCGTGCGCCTCACCACGCAGGGCACCATCTTGGTCGGGCCCGTTTCTGTCGCGGGACCGCTGGTGCTCGCTCCCGAGCAGCCGGGTGTTCTCCACCATGAGGCGCTGCACGACATTGCGCAGTGCCACCAGCTCTGTATCTGCGCGACGCACTGCGGCCAGGGCTTGGTCGCGTTCCCCGCGCAACGCCTCGACCTCGGCATCGCGGCCCGGTGCCGGCGCGAGGTCGCCCGACACGCTGGCAGCGAGGTCGCGTACACGTATGGCCCGGAGCTCGCCTCTGACTGTTTCGAGGTCTCGGCGCGCCGCCCTGTTCTGTTCGAGCAGCATGCGGTTCTCTACTTCCAGTGCCGCGTTCTGGCGGGCCGCGGCGGCGGATGCGGCCCGGGTCAGGTCGCCGTCGAGGTGTGCGCGGACGGCCTCGGCCTTGAGGTCCCGGTGCCGTTGCAGGTACTGGGAATTGACCGCAGCCCGCCGGGTGATCTCGGCATCGGAGACCGGCCTGCGCGACTTGCGCATACCGGCGATGACGGCCAGCACGCGCTGGCGGCACGCTTCGCTGTCCGCCCGGCGCCGAGCCGCGGCGGCCTGCCGACCCGTGTCCAGGGCGGCAGCACGCCCGGAGACCAGACTCTTCGATGCTTCCGCCTGCGGGATGCGGCCGCCGGTCACCTGGCCTCGCCGGTCAGCAGGATCGGGTCGATGGTCGGCTGGGCCAGCTGCTGGCGGCCGGCCAAGACGGCGGCGACGGGGATCACGGTGAGGAACCGGTCCTTGCTGTGGAGCCATGCCTCGACGCTGGCCTTATCCTCCTCGGTCAGGGAGCCAAGGTCTGTCTCGCACTTGCTGATGAGTTCGTCGATCTGCATGAGTTCCTGGCGCAGGAGCTCCGTGTTCGCCCGGCCCAACGGCCCCGGCACGAGCACGCTGCCGTAGGCGGCCTCCAGTCGGACGAGCTGCTCGGCCTTGGTGTCGCGCAGTTGGCGAAGATCAGGGAGCTGGGTGAAGTCGGTGGTGAAGAACTTGCAGGAGAAGCACCGGTAGTACACCGGGCAGCCATGCCCGTCGGCTCGGACGTTGTTCATCTCGTGGCACGTCCCGCCGGGGACCGGGGCCTGGCCCCCACCCGTCCGGGTGCGGTCGGCGAGGTCGTCGGCCGGGCTGCGGGCGCGAAGCCGGCCACCGGAGATGTCGAACTGGTACTTGGCGGCGATGGCCCGCACGGCATCCACTCGGCGCGGGTGGGAGACCCAGTAGTAGACCTGTGTCGTGGAGGGCTCCTGGTGGCCCATCAGCACCTGAAGGATCTCCAGCGGTACCCCGGCGTCGGCGCGCAGCTGAGCGTAGGTGTGCCGGAAGGCGTAGGGGAAGACGCGGGAGCGGTCGAAATCCTGGCCGTGCTCGTCGATGAGCCGGGTGATGCCGCCCATCCACACCTCCAGCCAGTAACGGCTCGTGCCGGAGTCATAGGGGCGCTCACCGGACTTGTTCGCGCGCGACAGCCGCGGCGTGGGGCACAACAGCATCCGCTGTGAGAGAGGTCGTCCCTCGATGTCGAACCGCTGCGGGAACTCCCGTCGCAGATGGTCCTGCTGCCGCGTGATCACCCCAACGTCGGTGAGGTGCAGCGGCAGCTTGTGGCGTCGACGGACCTTCTGCATCCAGTAGACGAGGAAGGCGTACCGACGGCGCTGCACACTGCCGTCTGCTGCCTTGACGTCGACGTCGTGCCACTCGACGCAGTCGAACTCCAGGTGCCGGGCCTCCCACGGACGCCGGCCCGCCCGCAGCGACAGTTCGACGAAGCCGCGGGGGCGCGGGTGCGGTCGCGCACCAGGACTCGACGTCGCCGGGTGATCCCGCCTTCCGCCAGGCCGCACAGCACCGCCAGCACAGCCAAGAAGACGTATCCGCGGGGCGGTCGCAGGCGGGGTGGGCGCACGCCCGCAGGGTGTGCCAGTCGGCACCGAGCGGGAAACGCAGCTCAAGGGTCGCGCGATCCAGTCCGTGATCGACCAGGTACGCCCAGTCCGGCTCGGACGCCAAAGCGTTGGGGGGCGGGTTCGAGGCCGGGGAGGTCATGACGGTCCGAAGAACCGGTCGGAGACGGTGTTCGCGGCGATCACGGTCTTGGTGTCGGAGACCGTGCGGTAGAGGTCCTGGCTGGTGACGTCGCTGTGGCCGAGCAAGCGCTGCAGGACGTCTCGCGCGATGTCGAGGTCCGCGGCCGTCTCGCCGAAAGTGTGCCGGAGCATGTGCGGGTGAAGGTGCCGTAAGCCGACTTGCGCGGACACGTCGGCAAGCAGGTCCTGAACCCGACGGGCGCTGAGCGCTTCGCCCCCAGGAGCGCCGGTGGGGCCGGGGGAGGTGACGAAGGCCCACGGGCTGGTGCCCGCTCGCCGGACACTCTTGCGCTCCCGCAGCCAGTCGGCGTACAGCATCTCCACCGGGCTGGGCATGGGCAGGATGACGGTGCCGCGGTTCTTGTTGGCCGCGCCCTTCGGATGCCCGCCGCGCTTCCGCAGGTGCAGGTGCGGGCCCTGCATGTAGGAGCATCCCGGGACCGTTCGGCCCGCCGGGACGAAGTGGATGTCTTCGCGCTTGAGCGAGACCAGCTGCCCGACACGCAAGGCACAGCAGGCCATGATCGCCACCATGCAGCGGTCCCGGGCGGTCTCTGCCGCCCCCAGGACCTTGATGAACTCCTCATGCATCGCTGCCGCCGACCGCGCCGAAGAGTGACTCGGCCGCGCATCCACGCGGATGCGCGGCCTGACCGCAATGGTCACACCCGCATGCGCCGGGACGGTCGTGAACAGCGCGTCGATGACCGAAGCCTCGACTTGCCCGAGGTCTGCCAGGTGCAGGTAGAACCCATGGATCGCAGCCAGGGCCGGTGCGAGCGACGCATCCTCCGGCAGCCGTCCGTACCCGCGGCCACTGGTCGCCCGGGGGGTGGTCCGCAGGTGCATCACGTAGGTCAGCAGCCGAAAGGCTGCCTCACTCCTGGAAAACCCGCGCTGGTCCGCCCAGACGCGAAGCCGCTTGAGGTGGCCGGCGTAAGTCTTGGTCGTCGACTCCTCGCGTGCCCGGCCGAATCGCAGGTGACGAAGATGGTCGTCGACATCGCCGACCACAGCCAGGGTGGGCCCAGCCAGGACCGTCCAGTAGGCGAGCTCGTCGCTCACCGGGACGCGCACGATCTCCGCGTGCATAGGCGCCAGCATGATCACACTGGGACTGTACGGGCGCCGTAGGACCAGAGCCGCAGAATCAAGAATCTGGGAACGTCCGGCCCAACTGTCTGGCAGTCGCCCCATCGTGGCCATCTATGGCGCGTGTCTGCCGTGAGGAACCAGTCAGTCGACCTACGGCCGGTCCGATCTACTCACTGAGCAATCTATTGACGATCAGTACGATTGAGTCGACACGTTGAGCCCGTGCGCAGAAGGCTCCAGCGACGGGAAGACCTTGGTCAAGGCACGGCGGCTTATCGGGACGCCCAGGACGACGACCCCCACCAGCAGTTGGCCGTCGACCGCCTGGCCGTTGTTGCCCCCTGCGGCCTGGAGGTCCACCAGCCCGAACCGGTGGACCGCCGACGAGATTATCTCCATCTGTCAAGTGAAATCGCTGTTCAGAAATCTAACGAGTTGGTGTGTGATAGCGGGCGGGGTGTCGTGCCTGGCAGGTGGCATGATCCGGTTGTGGCGATCATGGCCAATCGGTCGGTGCTGGCGCATCGGCTGTTCACG
>NZ_JBIBZU010000047.1:0-14486 GCF_043088245.1 Streptomyces sp. NPDC014623
ATGACAGCGCCTCCTCAAGGGCACGGAACCGCTCGCCCAGGCATGGCCCTCAACACACTCCATCCCTGGGCCCGCAGCAAGATGCCACCGAAAACGCCGCCTTCCTTGCGTGCCTCGGCCCTCCAGGACCGAACGCGAGCAATTCCCATCGCCGTCAAGATCCCCGGTTTCGGTAACCGGCCCTTCCGGTGTATGTTCCGCACCCGGTTGAGCGGGGCGTCCGCCACACCGGCGTCCCTCTACGCGCTGGCACGGCTCACTGAACCTGGGAGCACCAGCCCGTTCGGCAGCCGGTGGCCCCCTGTTCGACCCCGGCCAGGACGCGGGGATGCATGCCAACACGACGGGACGGACCACACGCGGTCGTCCCTGAGTCCGGAAACAGCCCCCTGCGGTACGTACTGCACCGCGATGCCGCGTCTGAGCGAGCACGCGAGGAAATCCGCCTGGGCGTGTCCGGCGGCCCGCTCCCGGCTACGGCTCACCCGCAGCACACCCGGCAACTTCGTTCTGGCCTCATGCCCCGCAGCCGACGACAGTCACAGTTCGTATCGCGGCAAGCCAAGCCAGGTCCTTGCCGGTCCCTACTCGCCGCGCCCACGCCTACGGACTCACAACCCACCACACGAGACGGCTGCCTGACGCGACATCACTGCCGCAGCCGCTGGACAAGCCGTGCGAAGTCCATTGCCGCCGGCCTCCAACGCGCCACCCACGTTCCCAGTCGCTACCCTCGTCCCCTTCGGCCTCGGTATTCGCAAACCGGACATCACGTTGGCACAACGAAGCCCCGAACTGGTCATGAACATGGTTGCCGGGACGGCCGGTCGGGTGTGAAGATCTTCTTCGCTTAACGATCTACCGATGGAAATGTGATGAAGAGCATCCGCTTCAAGAAGAAGGCAGCCGCCTTCGCTACGTCCTTCGCGGCCGTGGTGGCTGTGATGACGACCGCCGGTCCGGCCCATGCGGCGGAGTTCAAGGTCACCGACAACTGTGATGTTCCGTGGATCACCTGCTCGTACGGTGATCTGTGGCTGTTCTACAACACGAAGCAATACGCCGTCCAGGACGGCTATATCAAGTCGGCGTTCACGACCTTTTACAGCAACGTGTCCGAACACTCGGGTACAAGTCAGTATCAGGGATCGTCACTGACGACCTACCGGTATGTCTTCGGCAACGGCGGCAACGGAAACGGTGAGTACATGAAGAACAATGCCGGGTCGGTGCAGAACTGCGCCCGGGATGACAACTACCGCGTGTACTACAACTCCGGCTACGGCGGCACGTCTCAGTATTTCGCGAAGAACGGGCCCTACGGAGACTGTAACCTCACCGACCTGATCTCCGCTTTGCAAAACAACAACGCATCTTCCCACTTCGGTTAAGAAAGATCCCACGTGAAGCACACCAAGCGGATATCCGCCGCAGCAGCCCTGACCGCTTCGGCCTTCCTGGTCAGTGCCTGTTCCTCAGGCACCACTCCGGACACCACGAAGATCGTGGCCGACGGCAAATCGATTGTGAACAAGGATAACTGGCCCGAGAAGATCCCCACGAGTGGCCTGACCAAAAATCTGACGCTTCCGCTGGAGGAGTACATGGCCTCCTACGAGGATCAGGTCGCCATTGAGCAGGCTGCCACCGATCTTCAGCAGTCCTGCATGAAGGAGTACGGCATCGAGCTGACGTTGCCACGAGCGGGCGCCAACCCCCCTCCCAGCGACAACGACGCCAACATCGAACGCCGTTATGGCATCACCAACCGGGCCGAAGCGCAGAAGTATGGCTACGAGCTCGCTCCGGCGCTGCGGGAGCACACCGAGCAGCCCCTGCGTGATCTGTCCGATGTCGAGGTCGAGGTCCTGACCGGCCACACCAAGCCCGAACCGCCCAAGACCCCTGAGGGAACCAAGGCGGGAATGACGTTGAGCAGCCCCGGCCAGGGCACCAAGCCCGCTCGGGCCGAGCACAACGGGAAGAAGTTGAAGACGGGTGGCTGCATTGGCTGGTCCAAGGACCAACTCGGCGTGCAGGAAGACGACCCGACCGTCGTGGCGGAGCTCGCCGGGGACAGCCTGATGCAGTCGATGCAGGACAGTAAGGTCATCAAGGCCAACGGTGCGTGGTCTTCGTGCATGGACGGCAAGGGGCACGCGGGACTTGCCGATCCGTACAAGGCGATGGACCAGGGCGTCACGAACGATGGGGAACCGTCGCAGGAGTCCATCGCCTTGGCGGTTGACGACATCGACTGCAAGACGCAGACAGATCTCGTCAAGGTCTGGTCCGATGTGGAGACCACGATCCAGAACAGTCAGATCACCGGCAACAAGAGCCGGCTGACCGGGATCAAGTCGCAGCACGGCAAGGAAGTCGCTGCCGCGCGCGAGCAGACGGCTACCTCCTCCCGGTGAGCGCTAAAGCGGTACTGCCCGGACTTCGCATGGCCAGGTCGATGTGTCTGCTGGCGGCGTCTGCGCTGATCGCCGGTTGTACGGACGAGGCCGCTGACCGTGCCCCCGAGTCACCGCGGCCAGCGACTTCGAGCGTGGTGCAGAGCACTCCTCCATCGCGTTCCTCGCCTGTGCCGTCGGTGCACTCCGAAGGGCGTGTACGCGTCCTGGAGTACGGAGATCTGATCGTGCGTGCCACGCCGGAAAGCGGCGGCGTGCGGACCGAGATCGAGGTATCCAATACCTACGAACGGAACGCAACTTACTCGGTCAAGATCAGCATCGCTGATGGTAAGGGCTGGACCGCCTACAACCGATTCTGGCTTCAGGACGTCCCTTCTGGGGAAACCGGGCGTGATGAGGCGGTGATCGGCTCCAAGGACATGGGACCGATTCCGCAGGTTCCGAAGATTTACGTCGACGAATTCGATCCCCTCGTCGATCAGAAGTAGAAAAGGGAAATAATTTACTGTGCGTGTAAGACAGAGGAAATACGCGGTGGTGATAGCGGCAGCGACGGCGATTCTCGCCTCGTCGCTATCCGCTTCCGCGCAGGCCCAGGGACCGAAGGTCCCCGAGAATGCCGTCCAAGGCGGCAAGAGCCTGCCCAAAGCAACGAGCAGACCTCACGCAGTCGGTAAGAAGAACCGCGCCTCCGTCCTGGGTGAGAACCACTCCTCCTCCCAGGACGTGGCCTTGTCCACCTCCGGTGACGGCACGGGCTTCCACGTCCTGACGGGCAAGGAGAAGGAGGGCTACGAGTTCAGTACCGTAGCCACCCTGCGCGAAGTCGGATTCGATGCGGACACCTGGATAGGCAACGCGTGCGTGACCGGATCCGGGAAATACGCGGCCGTCGCCTACGCGCCCCGGACATTCACCAACAACCCCGAGCTGATGGTGCGCGGCGCGTTCACCGCCGTCGTCGACCTGAGCAGCGGCAAGGTGACCAAGCTGCCGCTCACCGCATCGCTCGCCTACTTCTCCCCAGGCTGCGGCACCGGGGACGATGTGGTGTTCACGCAACTGAGCTACGACGGGGACAAGCAGCAAAAGACCCGGCTGATTGCCGTGGACGCGGCCACCGGCAAGCAGTCTCGGCCGGTAGCCTTCCCCGGTCAGGTCACCTCGGCTGTTCCGACCCGGCACGGCATCGTGGCAGGTCACGGCAACAAGCTCGTCCGCATCAACGGGCAGAAGGAAACCGTCCTCGCCACCACAAAACACGTGCCGTTCCAGATAGCGGCTGACAGCAGCGACGGCGTGACCTTCATCGACCGGGAAGCCGACACCAAGAAGACCGGAGCGGAATCCTGGGCCAAGCACCTCGACGCCACACAGGTCAAGGGCAAGAACACCACCCCGAAGACGGTGGCGGAAGGAAAGCTCACCGACTGGGACCTGTCCGCCACCCCTGGCGGCACGGTGTTCCTCACGGGTAAGGTCAAAAACAAGGGGGCTCTGCCGGGCCTGGTGAAGAACCCGGGCCATCTTGCCAAGGGTTCCCGCATGTCGAGTCTCGGCCACGCGGGCGTGTCCACGTCCTGGGCGGATGGCAAGACCAGCTTGATTACGCCGGAGGAGGCCGCACAGGCCCGTGACGCGCGAATCAGTCTGGACGTGGTCGCCACCGGCAGGCACACCGAGTTGGACGCCACACCTCAGCTGTCCGCGGAGCGAGCCGCGGCCGGGAGCCGACCCTCCCCTGCTCTGGGCATCCCGACAGGGAAGAAGGCGTCCGCGACGCCAGCCGTCAGCGGCAACAGTGGGGGTATGTCCACACAGACGCTGGGGGCTCAAGCGCTGGCGGCGTCACCGACCGGACCCAGCGAGGGCACCGATGAGCGCTACTGTGCGGTGGCCCGAAACGATGTGAAGAAGCAGGCGTTTCAGCCGACCCCGCGGCAGGTGGAATGGGCTGTGGACCAGGCTGTCGTCGGTGAGCTGGGCTTCGACCGGCCGGCGAACTGGAAGAACACCGGCATGGATTCCTACAGCCCCCAGGGGCTTTTCCCTCCGATCACTCTGGCTGGTGACCCCAACGGCACCCTGGACAACGAGGACCCGGACGTCACCGACCGCTGGCACATACCCTCACAGGTGTTGCTCGGCGTCACGGCGCAGGAATCCAACATGTGGCAGGCGACCCGCTTCGCCGTTCCCGGTGTCACAGCCAACAGCCTCATCGGCAACTACTACGGCACCCAATACACCGCCGACGGTGACCAGGCCGACCCCTGGCGAATAAACTTCTCCGAGGCAGACTGCGGCTACGGCATCACCCAGGCCACCGACGGCATGCGGCTCGCCGGCAAGACTAAAGAGGGCGAGACGGCACTGCCGCCGGCCACGCAGGAAGCCGTCGCTCTGGACTACGCTGCGAACATCGCCTACGGCGCGACGATCCTGTCCCGCAAGTGGAACGACCTCCACGGCCAGAGCATGATGATCAATAACGGTCACCCGCAGTGGATAGAAAACTGGTTCCTCGCCCTGTGGGCCTACAACTCAGGCTTCTACGCGGCCGCCGACTCCGCCGGACACAAGGGCGTGGGCTGGACCAACAACCCGGCCAACCCACTCTGGAAGGCCAACCGGGTACCGTTCCTGCAACACGCCGTCGATCCACACCTCGACGACTACTCCCACGCCGCGCACCCACAGGACTGGCCGTACGAGGAGAAGGTGCTGGGCTGGGCCGCACGCCCGATCTCCGCGATGTTCGGCCCCGGTGACTTCCGGCCCGGCTACCTCGCCGCCTGGTGGAACAGCGACCTGGAGCGTTCCGCGGTGAAGCCGCCGCTGGACACCTTCTGCGACGCGTCCAACTCCTGCGACCCGTCGAAGATCGCGGACGGCGACTCCAACGACCCCGGTATGGGGGCTTGCGCGCTGGACTCCGGGGACAGCGACACCAATCCACATTGGCTGCACTGCTGGTGGGGCAAATCCGCCGAATGGAAGAACTGCGACACCGGCGCCGAATGCGGACACCAGGTCCACCGGTTCAACACCAGTTACCCGGAGCAGCCCGACGCCAACTCCTACCCGCCCCAGTGCAGCACCGGCCTGCCGTCAAACGCACTGGTAGTGGACGACGTTCCCAACGGCACAACCCCGGCGGGCTCGGGGTCGCGCGGATGCGGGGCAGCGACGTCGGATGGTGCGTTCACTCTCACCTATCAGTCTTCCGACATCATTGATTCCGACACCGGGCAGACCATCACCACATACCCCGGAAAGATCGACACCCACCAGATCGGCGCGGGCTACGGCAACCACTTCTGGTTCACCCACACCCGCAGCGTCGAGTCCTACCCGGCGCCGGGTGACCGGATGAAGGTGACCGGTACCTGGAATCTGGGCAAGGAGATCACCGACTACAGCGGGCAGGCCAAGGTCTATGCCTTCATCCCCGACCACGGGGCGCAGACCTCCAAGGCCGAGTACCGCATCAAGCACTCCGCCGGTGAGACGGTGAAGGCAATCGACCAGAGCTCCAACCAGTCCAACAAGTGGGTGGATCTCGGCGCGTACTTCTTCAACGGCATGACCCCCGAGGTCAGCCTGCACAACTTCAACGGCGGTGACGGGTCCGCGGACATCGCCTTCGACGCCATCGCGTTCGTACCCGGCGACTACTCCGGTATTCCCTCGGACCTGACCTTCGGCGACCCGGACATCACCGCTCCGGACCCGGCACCGGTGGAGCCGCCCCAGAGCATTTCGGGCGACTACTTCAGTGTGCTTCCCACCGTCTCCGGTCTCTCCGGCGCCGCGCGCTCCGCGACCGGGCAGGAGGGGATGCGCCTGACGTCCGCGCCGCCGACGGACCTCAAGTCCGCCAAGGAATCATTCGGTTCGGTGTCCACCACATCGGCTCTGAGCTGCTCCATCGGTACAAGGTCCTTGGACTACACCCGGACCGAGGCGTGTCTCGGGGACGACCTGCAGTTCACGGGGACCACGACCGGCAAGCCGAAGGCGAGCTTCGACCTCCGGCACGAGTTCCAGCTAGACCCGGACAGTGACACCTTCACCCAGACCGTGTCGGTCAAGCTGACGTCGATCTCCATTCCCTCGCTGACCCTGGACATCGACTTCGGCTGCCGTGGCTACTGCGAGAAGCAGAATCCAGTGTGGAGCGGTTCAAAGACCTTCGTCGCGGGCGACCTCCACACGGCCACGGTCACTCAGAAGATCAAGTGGAACAACACCACCGCTTCCGACGGCCGCATCAGCCCGTACCTGACGGTCAAGGGAACCGCGGGCGGTGATACCAGCAACCCGATGACGGCTGAGAAGTCGGAACTGGACGTCCGGTGCGACCGAGACGTGAAGGCCACTCCGGGCTGCGTCTTCAGCTCGTACCGGCCGACGTATGTCATGAACGAGAAGAAGTTCCCGGCGGCGGCCGCGCACGCCTGGCTGATCCAGAACAAGCTGCCCGGACACTACGGGCTGCGGGGCAACAACCCGCTGACCTTCCTGACCGAGGACGTTCTCGTGCCCGATCCCCCCACGAGCACGAAGAGCATCGTCAGCCACAACCGCGACGTGATCTGCCCGAAGGCATGGGAGCGCAGCAAGCTGGCGACGATGTCGCCCGAACTCGGTACCGGTGACGTGCCCAGCTGCGACGAGTTCCCCTTCGCGGCCAGCTGGCAGAGCGCCGCGATAAAGAAGGACTGGGGTGGGCAGAACATGAAGGAGGTGTCCTCGGGCGAGGAATGCCTGAACACGATCGCCATCCGCGGCACGGACGGCCGGTGGAGCCTCAAGCCCGACCCGCGCTCCCACGTGCCGACCTGGACCGAGCCGTGTGGACGCTCCAGCATGTCGAACAACCAGAACACCCAGTCCATGAGCTATATGCCAGGCTGGCGCAAGCAGAACCGCGTCCTCGAAGGGGACAACTACTGGCTCGAGGCCAAGCGTCCTTCGTGACCGCTTGACCGGAACGAACAACAGGGGCCCGGCCACCATGGCCGGGCCCCTGTGGCGTGAAGACATCAGGCTAGGGTTCCCTCCATGAACGATGGAATCGCTTGGCTGGACGACGAACTGGGGCGGAATGGCTACGCCCTCACCATGGTGAAGGGCATAACCCCCGAGTCCCTCGCCGTGTATCTGGGCGCGCGGCCAGGCACGCTCGTCGATCCGGCCACCACCCCGGGAGCCCTGGAGTTCTTTCACGGACCGGGATCGTCGAAGCTGCCGGACTGGGCGATGGTGGGCCAGGCGGCCGACGGCTGGGCGTTCGCCCTGGAAACGCCCGAAACCGGGCACCGGGACGACCGCCTGGCCCCCGGAAGAGACCTCAGGGCGCGCCACACGGTCGTGGACATCCTCGACACCACCATGGACCCGCCGAACGTCACGGTGACCGTGGGCGGCGAGACAAAGTGGACGCTACGGGAGAACGGCACCGGCCACGTCGAGCACCCGGTGAGCCGGCGCCTGGTCGCGGAAGCCGGGTTCCTCAGCTACCCCCACGGCATCTTCCAGGACGACGCATCCGAGGACACCGGGATACGGCACGTCTACCGGATCCTGGGCGACCACTATGGCCTGTCCCTGCCCCGGACCGCCGTGACGGAAAACCGCCTGCCTCACGTGTTCACGGAGCCCAGGACGCTCCTCCACGCGGAGGCGCACTGCCCGGCCTGCGGCGAAACCCGGATGCTGCCCTACGGCGGCGGTACGAAGGAGCCCCGGCTAGTCTGCGTCTACTACAAGGTCCGCGACGTCCCAGGCTACCCGCCCCAGGGGTGCCCGGGCGAGGTCGCGGACGCGGTGCGCGGGGAACCCAACCCGAAGTACGAGAACCTGCGCCTTCCCGGCACCTCGTGAGGAGTGCGTCGCCCGCACTGAGGCGGGCGCCGCCGGGTTGCTGGGGGCGCGGCCAACAAGCAGGAGCGTGGTGACGCCGACGCCGTGCGCTATTGATCCGAAACGGTTTGGGTTCTGGGTCGTTGGTGGGGTGTGAGCGATCTGGTGGGGGACGCGCGGCATCTGTCGCCGTCGGCGCAGGAGGCCCTGCGGCTGCGGGCGGTGGCCGCGTTGGTGGCGGGCCGGGACCGTGAAGACGTAGCGGCAGTCTTCGGCGTGTCGCTGAAGGCCGTCGACAAGTGGTGGGCGGAGTGGCAGGCCGGTGGCCGGGAGGCGCTGGTCATGCGCCCGCGCGGTAAGCCGGTAGGGGTGCACCAGGTGCTCGGGGAGGCCGAGCAGGGCGCCGTGCGGCAGGCGGTCCTCGATCACCGGCCCTGTGACGTGGGCCTGAGCGGTCAGCTGTGGACGCGGCGGCTGATCGGCGACCTGATCGCGAAGCTGTACCGGGTGCGGCTGACCGAACCGGGGGTGGGCAAGTACCTGAAGCGGTGGGGGCTGTCCTTCCAGCGCCCGGACAAGCGAGCTGTGGAACAGGACCCCGAGGCTGTGCGCCGTTGGCACCAGGAGGCCTGGCCGAAGATCCGCGCGAAGGCGAAGGCCGAGGGCGGTGAGGTCCTCTTCGCCGACCAGGTCGGCATCCGCTCCGACCAGGTCACCGGCCGCACCTGGGGCGAGAAAGGGAAGACGCCCGTCGTGCGGCGGAGCGGGAACCGGTTCTCCGTGAACGCGATGTCGGCGATCAGCACCAGGGGCCGGATGCACTTCATGGTCTTCACCGAGTCCTTCACCGCCGAGGTGATGTGCCGCTTCCTGGACCGACTGGCCGGCCACTTCGACCACAAGGTCCATCTCGTGGTCGACGGGCACTCCGCGCACCGCTCGAAGAAGGTCCGGGACTGGCTCGCCGCCCACCCCGAGGCTGTCGAGCTGCACTTCCTGCCGCCGTATTCGCCCGAGCTCAACCCCGACGAACTGGTCAACGCCGACCTCAAACACAGCCTGCCCAAGCAGCACCGAGCCCGCGACCAGACCGAACTCGCCGCGGAGAACCGCCGCTTTTTCCGCCGACGCCAGTGCCAGCCGCACATCGTCCGCGGCTACTTCGCCGGCCCGCACGTCCGCTACGTCCTAGACGAGAACCCAATGAGTTTCTGAGCAATAAAGGGCGACACCACGTTGGTCAACCTGTTTCGCCAGGCCGTGCAGGCAGCATCCGAACGACGACGACTGGCTCACCTCGCGAGCTTTGGCCACATCATTACCAAGCAGCGCTCCGATCTTGACGCCCGCACGTACGGATCGAAGACGACGCGGACGAGAACGCGTTGTGCGGTACGCATGATTCTGCGTTCTGTCGACAGGGGAGATTCGGCCGGGTCACCAGCGCCCGGATTCCAGATCGCGTGCCTGCGCGGGGCGAGAGGCCCTGCCGCAGCCGGCAGGACCTCTCGCTTCCGGTCATGGGCTTGCTAGGCCGCCGCGTGTCCGAGGATGCGCAGCGAATACGTGTCGTACGTCCGGTGCAGGACCATCACCACGGGGCCCGAGGCGAGTACTCCGCTGACGACGTACTCCTTCTTGTTCTTGGTCTCGGCAGTCCGCTCCTTGTACAGGGAGTCGGTTTCCCTCTTGGCCTGTTTGAGCCAGGAAGACGCCTTGGCGTGATCGATTCCCGCCATGTCCAGCTCGGTGCAGGCCGCGAGGAAGTCGAGAGCGCCGGACTTGTCCGTACCGGTCCCGCACAGCAGGGACGACAGGTTGGTGTGGTCGGCGAGCCCGGCTGACACCGTCGTTCCGGTGTCGCTTCCGGTTCCGCCGCGTCCGTGGATGTACGTTCTCATCTTCCCGTTGGGCATTTCCTGTTTGACGGGTTTGTCCAGGTTCAGCTTCCAGTTCTTCGCGAGCCGGAGAGAAAGTCCTTCCGGCGCTGTCACGTTGTTGGGTGTGTGAGTGTCTGGCGGTGTGTCGGGTGTGGTGGCTTGCGCTTCGGGCCCGGGCTCAGGCCGTGGTGGGCCGGCTGGCAGCGCCGGTGATCTGGTCCCAGATCGCGAAGCGGACGGTCATCTCGGCTCGGTGGTGGGCGGCGGTCATCAGGTGGCGGTGGGGTCGGAAGTGGGGTGAGATGCCGCTGAACGCGGACAGGAACCGCTGGGCCCTGCCGACGCTACGGAAGCCTTTCATGGCGTGTTCGCGTTGCCGGGTGGGCTGGTGGCTGTTCTCGGCCCGGTTGTTCAGGCCCTTGTGCGAGCGGTGCTCGACCGAGGGCATGACCTCGCGGTGGGCCGCGCCGTAGGAGCGGAGCTTGTCGGTGACGATCACCTTCGACACCGAGCAGGTCCTCTTGAGCAGTTTACGGAAGAAGCGCCTGGCCGCAGGGGTGTCCCGTCGGCTCTGGACCAGGATGTCGAGCACGGTGCCATCCTGGTCGACGGCCCGCCACAGGTACTTCTGCTCTCCGTTGATCTTGATGAAGATCTCGTCCAGGTGCCACTTGTCACCGGACCGAGGCCGCCTTTGGCGCAGGCCATTGGCGTAGGCCTGCCCGAACTTCGCGCACCAGCGGCGGACCGTCTCGTGGGAGACGAGCACGCCGCGCTCGAGCATCAGTTCCTCGACCTCGCGGAAGCTGAGCGGGAAGCGGAAGTACAGCCACACGCAGTGGGAGATGATCTCCACCGGGTACCGGTGCCCCTTGTACGACGGCGACGCGGACGACACGAGCGAACCCCTCCCCGGCACGATCAACCACAAGATCATCCCAGGCCGGTCAGCCAACGTGACAGTGCCGGCCACTTCGGTTCTCCGGGGCTGCGGCTCGCCGTTGGTCAGGCTGCGGTGTTCTGGGACGTCAGCCCCAGCAGATGCCTTTCCTGCTACGGATGCGGGGAACTACCGGACCTGCTCAGTGCCAGGTGTTGTCGTTTCCGGAGGTCTGGGTCGGGAGCCGGTAGCCGAATTCCTCCCGCAGCTTCGGGGCGGCCGCGTCCGAGCACATCGACAGCGCGACGAGCGCGGTCAAGCCGAACGTCCAGATGCCCGCGACGATCACTACAGGCGCGATATCAGTGGTCCGGGGGATCAGAGTGCCGAGTGCTCCTGTGCCCAGCAGCGCCCAGACCGTCGTGGCCGCGTACACCTCGGACGCCTGAGTCGCCGTCGCGGTGATCGCGTGCGCGCGGTCGATGGGGGTCACATCCGTTCCGCCGCGGCGTACCCGCACGAGGGTGCGTCGCAGTCGCCGGACCCGGAGCACCGCGATGCAGGGGGCGAGGAGCAGGCACAGGAGGCCGAGTCCGACGCCGCCCAGCTGCACCTGCTTCCAGATGGGAGCCGTGGGCGAGAGCGAGGGGCTCATCACGGCGAGCACGGCGATGACGAGGGTCGCGAGCACAGGGATGCTCGCGCGGTCGAGGCCGGTGGCCTCGGCGCGGTCTCGGGCCTTGACCTGCTGCCGCAGCTTCGTGTCCGCATCACCGAGGAGGAGCCGCGCGTGGCCCTGTTCGCCCAGGGCCTGTACGGGAAGGCGCTTGCCCGCCGTGCGGCGCCACCTTCGGTCGGCGGCGATCAGAGCGAGAACGAGTGGGACACAGAGCACGCCCAGGACGAGCAGAGTCATTGCGATCGCCGGCCAGGCGGACGCGGCGAGCAAGACGCCGGCCGTTGCAAGGAGAAGGGAACCGATGACGACGCTGGTTACGACCGCCGGGAAGAACGGCGTGCGGCTGACGGGGCCACGCACCTCGACCGCGTTGCCCAGCGAGGGGGAGCCCTCGGCCGCTGCATACATGTCCGCGAGCGCCAGTTGCTGGAATGTCAGGCTGTAGCCGAGCACGATCAGGAAGACGGCGATACCAAGACTCGCAGCGATGAGGGGGCCGCCGAACACCGGCACGAAGGCCGGTGGGTCGTCGGGAAAGCCGAATCTGCCGATGAGTGCGAGGACGGGAAGCAGACCGAACAGCGCCCCGCAGCCCGCGGCGGCCGCGCCCGACACGCGCACCAGGCTACCGGTGATCAGGACGCCGCGGGTAGGCGGCAGCTCGAAGCCGCGGTCGCGCCGCTCATCGCCCAGAGGGCCCTGGTTCGCTCTCATGACTCCAGATTCTCACGGCCTGCGGTCGGCCGGGGCCCTGCAAGTTCCTGTCCCAGGCAGCGCCCCCGCGGTGGAAGGTTGCTGCTTAGTGGTCGAGTTTGGAAGTCCTTCGGGGGTTGACGCTGAGGGAGCTCCCGTGCCAGGTGGTGGCGTGGAACCCGGCCGAAGAGCGCGTTGACCTTCAAGTTGGATGAAGGTCAACAATCGGGTCCATGGACGGCAGCACGGAACTACTGAGCATCAGCGCCTTCGCGCGGCGAGTCGGCCTCGCTCCGAGCGCCCTGCGTTTCTACGACGACAGCCGCGTTCTGCGGCCGGCGAGGGTTGATGGGGCGACCGGATACCGCTTCTACAGCCCCGCGCAGGAGGCCCGTGCCGTTCTCCTGCGCGGTTTGCGCGAAGCGGGGCTGCCGCTGGCCGAAGTCACCGTGGTGCTCGACGGGCCCGAACACGCGGGCCGAGAGGTACTGGAACGGCACTTGGAGAGAATGCGGGACCAGACGCAGACCGCCAAGGCAGCCGTCGCGGTGGCTCTGCAATCCCTCTCGACTGCAAGTAGTTCGACGGAAGTGCGCATCGACGGCGTGGAGCTCGCCAGTGCGGTACGCCAGGTGGTGCCGGCCGCAGCTTCCGACGGGGAGCATCCTGCGCTTGACTGCATCCTCATCGAGATCGATGACGGCGAAGTTCGTCTGGTAGCCACCGATTGCTATCGCCTGTCGATGCGCGTCCTGAAGCCAGCGGCACTCGATGGAGGACCCTGCCACCTGCTGATGCACACGGCTGACCTGATCGAGTTCGGTCAATGGGCGGCGCGAGTCCACCAAGTCACCCTCCAAGTCGGACCGGACGGCACCCGAGCACGCAGTGCGACACAGTCCCGCGTCCTGGCGACGGTCGATGCCGAGTTCCCTTCCTACCGAGAGATGCTCTCGGCTCTGCCCCCGACCGAATACCGCGTGATCGTGGATCGCCTGGCCCTTCGCGACGCGGTCAACAGCCGCGGCGACGCCGCACGGATCGCTGTGAGCTTCGTCGGCGACGAGCTGGTCGTCTCTCTGGCCGATCGATCCCATGCCGCCACCCTGCCTGCGATCTGCCACGAAGATCTGCCCCAGTTGATCGGATTCGCCCCTGCTGTCCTTGCTCCCGCGCTGGAAGCCAGCGTCGGGCCCGACGTCCTGCTGGAGATCTCCGCCGCAGACCGTCCCGTTGTGGTGCGTTCCGCGGACCAGGGCAGCTTCACCACACTGGTCATGCCGGTGGCCCTCAACACCTCCAGCTGACTCCGTCGCAACACCGCACCCCCATCACCCCGTGGAGAGCCGTGACCGACCCCCAGAACGTCGTCGTGCAGCTGTGCGTGCAGGGCATGCAGGCCGAGACCGAAGGACGAGACGCCCAAGCACGGGACCTGTTCCTCCAAGCTTGGGACACAGCCGAGGACGACTACGGCGCCTGCATCGCCGCGCACTACCTCGCCCGGCATCAGCCGACCCCGCAGGAGACCCTGCACTGGAACCAGGAATGCCTGAACCGGGCCGACAAGGTCGGTGACGACCGTGTCCGCGGCTTCTACGCCTCACTTCACGGCAACATGGCCCGAGCCCACCGGGACCTGGGCCAGATCGACCAGGCCCGCGAGCACTTCGAGGCCGCGGCCAAGCACATCGACGCGGTCCCGGCCGGCCCCCACCAGCAATGGCTCCGCTACCGCATCGCCGCAGGACTGCGCACCACCACCCGGCCCGCACCACAGCAGCACGAGGACCCGGTCAGCGAACTCCTCACCCAGCTCTGCGCACGCACGGACCTCGAAGCCCTGAGTCTGCTGCTGCCTCCGTACATGGGCAGCCTCGGCACACCCGAGGACGACGAACGCATCACCACCGCCCTGCGCATGCTCCACGCCGAACGTCGCCTTCCCGACGAGGAACAGACCGCACTCAGCCACGCGATCGAAGTCCGGTCCGCCGCGTGAGCGCCCCCGATCCTCGGTGACACACGAGACGCACGCGTAGGCACCCGGCTGGCGCTGTCAC
>NZ_JBIBZU010000048.1:0-9099 GCF_043088245.1 Streptomyces sp. NPDC014623
CGTGGTCCGGACAACAAAGAAGCCCCTGGCCGTTGGCCTGGGGCTTTTTCATGGAGCGGGTGACGAGAATCGAACTCGCGCTCTGAGCTTGGGAAGCTCATGTTCTACCATTAAACTACACCCGCGTAGCACGCCGATGATCGGCGATGCAGCGTTCCACACTCTACCCCATCGCAGCCCCCCGGCGTGCCCGCCGTGGGGTCCGTGTGCCGTTGCGAAGTGTGGGCGCGCGTGCGGGCGGCGGGAGTTGAGGGCGTAGCGTGTGTGGGCGGAGTGCCGCCTGGAGTGGCGTCCCGTTCATCCCCTAATGTGGCGGTCTCGTCCAAGGCTGGTTGGGGAAGGGACTTGATGTCGTCGATGGAGCGCACCGTCGTCCGCTGTGCCGAGGGGCACGTCTTTACCACCTCGTCGTTCCCGATGCAGCAGCTCGGGTCCGCGCGGATCGGTCCCGGGCGGCTCATCCGCTGTCCGCGCTGTGCGCGGCTGAGGCGGGCCGTTCCTGTGGTGTTCGAGGAGCGCTAGAGGTGTGAGGCAGGCGCGCGCGGGACGGTCCGGTTGGGGCCGGCTCGCGCGTTCTGCGTATCCTCGGTGCGTGCTTCTCTCAGATAAGGACCTCCGGGCCGAGATCGATGCCGGGCGGGTTCGCATTGACCCGTTCGACGCTTCGATGGTGCAGCCCTCGAGCATCGATGTGCGGCTGGACCGCTACTTCCGGGTGTTCGAGAACCACCGCTATCCGCATATCGATCCCGCCGTCGAGCAGACGGACCTGACCCGTCAGGTCGAGCCGGACGGTGACGAGGCGTTCATCCTCCACCCCGGGGAGTTCGTCCTGGCCTCCACCTACGAGGTCATCTCGCTCCCCGACGACCTGGCATCGCGACTGGAGGGGAAGAGCTCGCTGGGGCGGCTCGGGCTGGTGACACATTCCACGGCAGGGTTCATCGACCCCGGTTTCTCGGGGCATGTCACTCTGGAACTGTCGAATCTGGCGACGTTGCCGATAAAGCTCTGGCCGGGAATGAAGATCGGGCAGCTGTGTATGTTCCGGCTGACCTCTTCATCGGAGTTCCCGTACGGATCCGAGCGTTACGGATCGCGCTATCAGGGCCAGCGAGGACCGACCGCCTCGCGTTCTTACATGAATTTCCACAGGACTCAGGTGTGATACGGCATGGCTGGTGAGATGCGGGAGAATCTGACGTACGAGGCCTTCGGGCACGCCGTACGCGAGCTGGCGCAGGCGGTGGCCGACGACGGCTACGAGCCGGACGTCGTGCTGAGTATCGCGCGGGGCGGGGTCTTCGTCGCGGGCGGTCTGGCATATGCCCTGGACTGCAAGAACATCCATCTGGTGAACGTCGAGTTCTACACCGGGGTCGGGACCACGCTGGAAATGCCGGTCATGCTGGCGCCCGTTCCCAATGCCATCGACTTCACGCAGAAGAAGGTCCTCATCGCCGACGACGTCGCCGACACGGGCAAGACGCTGAAGCTGGTCCGTGACTTCTGCATCGATCATGTGGCCGAGGTGCGCAGCGCGGTCATCTACGAGAAGCCGCAGTCCCTCGTGAAGTGCGAATACGTGTGGAAGAAGACCGACCAGTGGATCAACTTTCCGTGGAGCGTGGAGAAGCCCGTCGTGCGCCGTGAGGGTCAGGTTCTCGACTCCTGAGAGCTGTCCCGCTATTCCTGGCGGGCGCACGACGACGGTTACGGCACCTCGCCGCGTTGTCGAAACGCCCGGATACATCCAGTACGCGGGCGCCTCTCCGCCTTGCGATGCACCGCGTCTGACGCCGCGCGCTGATCCACCAGGAAGTGCGGGACAGCCCTCAGGCAGCGCCGCGGGAGGAACGGGAGGGGGCCCGGTGCGACGCACCGGGCCCCCTCCTGCGTGTCGGACCGGGATCAGATCGTGCCGAGCTTGATGATCGAGAGCAGCGCGATCAGCTGGATAGCGGAGGCGCCCAGGGCCTTCGGCCACGGCAGGTCGTGCGACTTGCTCACCATCGAGGTGAACAGTGCTCCGGCGGCCAGCCAGGTGATCCAGCCGAGGATCTGGACCAGGGAGTTCTCACCGCCGAGGAAGAGGGCGAAGATCAGGCGGGGCGCGTCCGTGATCGACATGATGAGCATCGACAGCCCCACGGTCGGCTGCCAGGAGCCCGTGCCCCCGAGCTGGCGGGCCAGGGTGTGGGTGACCGCGCCGAGGACCAGCCCGCCGATGACGAAGCCGACGCCCGTGAAGATCACGTACGGGGCGGCCGTGGAGACCTCCGCGTGGATCGCCTCGTCGCGTGCCTGGTCGAAGCCGAAGAGCGCGAGCAGGCCGTAGACGAACGTGACGACGATCGCGGTGCCCCAGACGGGGTGGTCGCGCATCTGCCAGAACGTCGATCCCGGCCGCATCACGATGCCGCTCAGCAACTGCTTCCAGTGCAGCCTGGGTCCTGAGGGGTGTGCGGGGGCCTGGCCGGCCTGGTAGGTGTTCCCGTCGCCGTACGGGTCCTCGTTGATGCTGAACGCCTGGGTGTGTCCCGGGGTGTCGGCATACGGGTCCTGTCGCGAGGGCTGGTGGTGCGGGTCGCCGAAGTACTCCGGTTCGCCGTGTCCGCCTGCGTGCCCGTTCCCACCCCCGTGTCCGTTGCCGCCGTGCCCGCCGCCGTACGGTGCGCCCTGAGGACCGCCGTACGGTGCGCCGTTGCCTCCTGTGGGGGGCCACGGCTGCCCGCCGTACGGCGGCGGCGGTGATGCCTGTGCGCCGTACGGCTGTTGCTGCTGCGGGTGTTGTTGCGGTGTGCGGTTGTCCCGGCCGCGTCCGATCCTGAATCCAGCCACACATCGAACGTACCTGGTCCGTACGGGTGTGGTGTGAGGGCCGGGGGAACAAGGGGCCCATTGCGGCCTAGCTGTGACATCCCCTAGGGGAACCCCGGGGGGCTCGCACCACCTCGGAGAGGACCCTCGGTGGCACCCGGGACACACGGAAGCGGCCGGTCCTGCCCCCGAGGCAGGTCCGGCCGCTTCCGTGGTGGGGGACGGCTACTGAACGGGTTCCGGTTCCGGCCGGCCGGCCGGCGCCGCGTCGCCCGCCGGGTCGGCAGGTGTCTTCACCGACTCCAGGAGCAGCTGTGACACGTCCACGACCTGCACCGACTCCTTCGCTTTGCCGTCGTTCTTCTTGCCGTTGACCGAGTCGGTCAGCATGACGAGGCAGAACGGGCACGCGGTGGAGACGATGTCCGGGTCGAGAGAGAGGGCTTCGTCGACGCGCTCGTTGTTGATGCGCTTGCCGATCCGCTCCTCCATCCACATCCGGGCACCGCCGGCGCCGCAGCAGAAGCCGCGCTCCTTGTGGCGGTGCATCTCCTCGTTCCGCAGACCCGGGACCTTCGCGATGATCTCGCGCGGGGGCGTGTAGATCTTGTTGTGGCGGCCCAGGTAGCAGGGGTCGTGGTACGTGATCAGGCCCTCGACCGGTGTCACGGGGATCAGCTTGCCCTCGTCCACCAGGTGCTGGAGCAACTGCGTGTGGTGGATGACCTCGTACTCGCCGCCGAGCTGCGGGTACTCGTTCGCGATGGTGTTGAAGCAGTGCGGGCAGGTCGCGACGATCTTCTTCGACGACTTCGGCTTCTTCGTCTCCGGTTCGTCGTCGTCCTCGCCGAACGCCATGTTCAGCATCGCGACGTTCTCCTGGCCGAGCTGCTGGAACAGCGGCTCGTTGCCGAGGCGGCGGGCGGAGTCACCGGTGCACTTCTCGTCGCCGCCCATGATCGCGAACTTGACGCCCGCGATGTGCAGGAGCTCGGCGAAGGCCTTCGTCGTCTTCTTGGCGCGGTCCTCGAGGGCGCCCGCGCAGCCGACCCAGTACAGGTAGTCGACCTCGCTCAGGTCCTCGACGTCCTTGCCGACGATCGGGACCTCGAAGTCGACCTCCTTGGTCCACTCGACACGCTGCTTCTTGGCGAGCCCCCAGGGGTTGCCCTTCTTCTCCAGGTTCTTGAGCATCGTGCCCGCCTCCGACGGGAACGCGGACTCGATCATCACCTGGTAGCGGCGCATGTCGACGATGTGGTCGATGTGCTCGATGTCGACCGGGCACTGCTCCACGCACGCACCGCAGGTGGTGCAGGACCACAGCACGTCCGGGTCGATGACGCCGTTCTCCTCGGCGGTGCCGATGAGGGGGCGCTCGGCCTCGGCCAGGGCGGAGGCCGGTACGCCTTCGAGTGCCTCGGCCGACGCCTTCTCGGTGCCCTCCATGTCCTTGCCGCCGCCGGCCAGCAGGTACGGCGCCTTGGCGTGCGCGTGGTCGCGCAGGGACATGATCAGGAGCTTCGGGGAGAGCGGCTTCCCGGTGTTCCAGGCGGGGCACTGCGACTGGCAGCGGCCGCACTCGGTGCACGTGGAGAAGTCGAGGATGCCCTTCCAGGAGAACTGCTCGACCTGGGAGACGCCGAAGGTGTCGTCCTCGCCCGGGTCCTCCCAGTCGATCTCCTTGCCGCCACTGGTCATCGGCTGGAGGGCGCCGAGTGCGACCTCGCCGTCGGCGTTCCGCTTGAACCAGATGTTCGGGAAGCCGAGGAAGCGGTGCCAGGCGACACCCATGTTCGTGTTGAGGGAGACCGTGATCATCCAGATCAGCGAGGTGCCGATCTTGATCATCGCGGTGAGGTAGATCAGGTTCTGGAGCGTGCCGAGCGTGAGACCCTTGAAGGCGAGCACCAGGGGGTACGAGACGAAGTAGGAGGCCTCGTAGCCCTCGACGTGGTGGATCGCGCCTTCCAGGCCGCGCAGCGCGAGGATGGCCAGGCCGATGATCAGGATGATGTACTCGACGAAGTACGCCTGCCAGGCCTTGGAGCCGGCGAAGCGGGACTTGCGGCCGGCCCGCGAGGGCAGGTTCAGCAGCCGGATGGCCATCAGCGTGACGATGCCGAGCACGGTCATGATGCCGATGAACTCGATGTACATCTCGAACGGCAGCCAGCCACCGACGACCGGCAGCACCCAGTCGGCCTGGAAGAGCTGTCCGTACGCCTGGAGCAGCGTCGGCGGCAGGGTCAGGAAGCCGATCGCGACGAACCAGTGGGCGAAGCCCACGATCCCCCACCGGTTCATCCGGGTGTGGCCGAGGAATTCCTTGACCAGGGTGATCGTGCGCTGCTTGGGGGCGTCGGTGCGGCTGCCTGCCGGTACCGGCTGTCCGAGACGGACGAACCGGTAGATCTGCGCGACGGCTCGGGCGATGAGCGCAACGCCGACGACAGTCAGCACCAGCGACACGATGATCGCGGCGAGTTGCATTTGGGGGCTCCTCGGGCCTGCGAGGGTGGGATCCAGCGCGTACAAGTGATTACTAAGCAGTAACTTAATCAGTCTGTGCTGACACTATCCACTTATTCCGCCGCGCTGTAGCCGCGCAGGCGGTGATCTGTGTCGCTCAGGTGAGCCTTCCCCGGGCGTCGTGGTCCGCGCGGCTCCGCTCGCAGGGGGATGCGTACGGATTGCGCCAGGATCGCCAGGTCGAGCCATGTTCCATGATGCTCTGCGTAGTGCGCGTCCAGGAGGGCGGGTTCGTCCCAGGGCATCCTGGAGTGGGTGCGCACCTGGGCCAGGCCGGTCAGACCCGGCCGGAGCCGCTGCCGCCAGTGTCCGGCGGCGGGTCCGGACAGGGCGGCCTCGGCGGGGGTGAGCGGCGCCGGGCCGACCAGGGAGAGGTCTCCCCGGACGACGTGGGGCAGCTGGGACAGCAGGTCGAGCCGGAACCGCCGGGTGCGCAGTGAGCGCAGCTCGAAGGGGTGGCCGCCGAGGCCGACCCTGGTCTCGCGCCGGAGTACGCCTCCCCGGCCGCGGGATGGCCGGAGGGCGAGGGCCAGGGCGGCGAGGAGGAGGGCGGGCGCCGCCAGGAGCAGGAGTGCCGTGCCGAGCGCCAGGTCCAGGGCGCGCTTGGCGGTCAGGGATCTCAGGGGGCCGGCGATCCGGGCGGCGGCCGCGGCCGCCAGGTTCCCGGTGGCGCGTCCGGCTGCCGCCCGGGCGGCAGCGAGGGCGCGGCCGGGCCGGGGGCCCGCCGCCCGGACCGCCGTCGCCGTGGCGGGGCGCCGTTTTCTTCGTGCCGCAGTCTGTCTCGCGTTCCGCATTGCACCTGCCCGGAGTCGATGACGTAACGGTATGCACGTCTTGATGCATTTTGTGACAGAACGATCTCATGGTGCGAAGGTGGGGGGCGTGTGTGGTGTGCCGCGCATGCCGGGGGTGCCGGGCGAGGTGCTCCCGGTCGGCCTGCGGCTGTACCCGAACACGCGAATTCCCTGCTCAGCGCATATGTGAGCACATAAGTTGAGCGTAAGTGACTCAGGTCCTTTGACTCCGGGCTGGGTGTCATGCATCCTTGAGTCAGATCCACTCAAGTAGTCAGTTGGAGGAATTGAAATGGCACGTGCGGTCGGCATCGACCTGGGCACGACTAACTCCGTCGTCAGCGTTCTCGAAGGCGGCGAGCCCACCGTCATCACCAACGCCGAAGGCGCCAGGACCACGCCGTCCGTCGTCGCCTTCGCGAAGAACGGCGAGGTGCTCGTCGGCGAGGTCGCCAAGCGCCAGGCGGTCACCAACGTCGACAGGACCATCCGCTCCGTCAAGCGCCACATGGGCACTGACTGGAAGATCGACCTGGACGGCAAGAGCTTCAACCCGCAGCAGATGAGCGCCTTCATCCTGCAGAAGCTGAAGCGCGACGCCGAGTCCTACCTGGGCGAGAAGGTGACCGACGCGGTCATCACCGTCCCGGCGTACTTCAACGACTCCGAGCGTCAGGCGACGAAGGAGGCCGGCGAGATCGCGGGCCTGAACGTCCTGCGCATCGTCAACGAGCCGACCGCCGCCGCCCTGGCGTACGGCCTCGACAAGGACGACCAGACGATCCTCGTCTTCGACCTCGGTGGCGGCACCTTCGACGTGTCCCTCCTGGAGATCGGCGACGGCGTCGTCGAGGTGAAGGCCACCAACGGTGACAACCACCTCGGTGGTGACGACTGGGACCAGCGCGTCGTCGACTACCTGGTGAAGCAGTTCGCCAACGGACACGGCGTGGACCTGTCCAAGGACAAGATGGCTCTCCAGCGTCTGCGCGAGGCCGCGGAGAAGGCGAAGATCGAGCTCTCGTCCTCGACCGAGACCACGATCAACCTGCCCTACATCACGGCGTCCGCCGAGGGCCCGCTGCACCTGGACGAGAAGCTCACGCGCTCGCAGTTCCAGCAGCTGACCGCAGACCTCCTGGACCGCTGCAAGACCCCGTTCCACAACGTCATCAAGGACGCGGGCATCCAGCTCTCCGAGATCGACCACGTCGTTCTCGTCGGTGGCTCCACCCGTATGCCCGCCGTCGCCGAGCTCGTCAAGGAGCTGACCGGCGGCCAGGAGGCCAACAAGGGTGTGAACCCGGACGAGGTCGTCGCCATCGGCGCCTCGCTCCAGGCCGGTGTCCTCAAGGGCGAGGTCAAGGACGTCCTGCTCCTCGACGTGACCCCGCTGTCCCTCGGCATCGAGACCAAGGGAGGGATCATGACCAAGCTCATCGAGCGCAACACCACGATCCCGACCAAGCGCTCCGAGATCTTCACGACGGCCGAGGACAACCAGCCGTCGGTGCAGATCCAGGTCTACCAGGGCGAGCGCGAGATCGCGGCGTACAACAAGAAGCTCGGGATGTTCGAGCTGACCGGTCTCCCGCCGGCCCCGCGCGGTGTGCCGCAGATCGAGGTCGCCTTCGACATCGACGCCAACGGCATCATGCACGTCGCCGCCAAGGACCTCGGCACCGGCAAGGAGCAGAAGATGACCGTCACCGGCGGCTCCTCGCTGCCGAAGGACGAGGTCAACCGGATGCGCGAGGAGGCCGAGAAGTACGCGGAGGAGGACCACGCCCGCCGCGAGGCCGCCGAGTCGCGCAACCAGGGTGAGCAGCTCGTCTACCAGACGGAGAAGTTCCTCAAGGACAACGAGGACAAGGTCCCCGGTGACGTGAAGACGGAGGTGGAGACCGCGCTCACCGAGCTGAAGGAGAAGCTCAAGGGCGAGGACACCGCCGAGATCCGCACCGCCACCGAGAAGGTCGCGGCCGTCTCCCAGAAGCTGGGCCAGGCGATGTACGCCAACACCCAGGCCGAGGGTGCGGCCCCGGGCGCCGAGGCCCCGGGTGACGGTCAGGCCAAGGCCGACGACGACGTCGTCGACGCCGAGATCGTGGACGACGAGAAGGACACGAAGGGCGGTGCGGCGTGACCGAGGAGACCCCGGGCTTCGAAGAGAAGCCTGACGTCCCCTCCGGCGCCAACTCCGACGACGCCGAACCGAAGGCTGCCGCCCCCTCCGAGGAGGAAGCGGCGGCCCCGGCCGGGGACGTACAGCAGACAGCGGCCCTGACGGCCGAGCTGGACCAGGTCCGCACCGCGCTCAGCGAGCGCACGGGCGACCTCCAGCGGCTCCAGGCCGAGTACCAGAACTACCGTCGCCGCGTCGAGCGCGACCGGGTCGCCGTGAAGGAGGTCGCGGCCGCGGGCCTGCTGACCGAGCTCCTGCCCGTGCTCGACGACGTCGGCCGGGCCCGGGAGCACGGCGAGCTCGTGGGCGGCTTCAAGTCGGTGGCCGAATCCCTGGAGACGGTCGTCGCGAAGCTGGGCCTCCAGCAGTTCGGCAAGGAGGGTGAGCCCTTCGACCCGACGATCCACGAGGCCCTGATGCACTCGTACGCGCCGGACGTCACCGAGACGACCTGCGTGGCGATCCTGCAGCCCGGGTACCGCATCGGGGAGCGCACCATCCGCCCCGCGCGGGTGGCCGTGGCCGAACCGCAGCCGGGCGCCACGCCCGCGGCGGCGAAGGAAGAGAAGGCAGACGACGAGGAGAGCGGTGGCACCGAAGAGGTCTGACATTCCGTCCGACCACTGCGGTGAACACCGACGGGGCGTGGGGGCGGGCCCCCGGGCCGGCCCCCGGCCGCACGTCCGGCGGGGGGGTCGTGGGGTAGCACCAACGACAAGGGCGAGAAAGAAAAAAAAAAAGTTATAGGCGGGCCCCACGACGCCCCCC
>NZ_JBIBZU010000049.1:0-8966 GCF_043088245.1 Streptomyces sp. NPDC014623
CCGCCTCGGACAACAATCACCGATCGCCTTCGAGAACACCCCCACCGCACACCAACTACGCTGACACAAGCCGCATAACCCGTGTTCAGGATTCGAGGTCAAGGCCCGTCGCGGCCTTGTTCAAGGTGTCGGTCAGGGCCGTGGACAACTGGTGGGCGGGCTGGGGGCCGGGACGCGCTCCTGTCCCGGCCACGAGGCCGTCGCGTGGGCGAGCACCAGGTCCTGTCCGAGGCCGAGCAGGCTGCTGTTCGGCAGGCCGTTCTCGACCACACCCCGTGCGACCTGGGACTTTCGGGTCAGCTGTGGACACGGGCCCTGATAGGCCGGCTGATCTCCAAGCTGTACCGGGTCCGCTTCACCGAGCCCGGAGTGGGCAAGTACCTCAAGCGGTGGGGTCTGAGCTTCCAGCGACCGGACAAGCGGGCCGTCGAGCAGGATCCGGAAGCGGTCCGGATCTGGCGTGAGGAGACCTGGCCGGCGATCCGGGCCAGGGTGAAGGCGGAGAACAGCGAGATCCTCTTCGCCGACCAGGTCGGGATCCGCTCGGACCAGGTCACCGGCCGCACCTGGGGTGCCAAGGGCCGGACGCCGGTCGTGCGCCGCACCGGGAACCGGTTCTCGGTGAACGCGATGTCCGCGATCAGCACCAAGGGGCGCATGCACTTCATGGTCTTCACCGAGACCTTCGACGCGCAGGTCATGTGCCGCTTCCTCGCCCGGCTCACCGGGCACTTCGACCGGAAGGTCCACCTGGTCATCGATCGGCACTCGGCCCACCGCTCGAAGGCCGTCCGGGACTGGCTCGCCGACCACAAGGACCAGGTCGAGCTGCACTTCCTGCCCTCGTACTCACCCGAGCTGAACCCGGACGAGCTGGTCAACGCCGACCTCAAACGCAGCCTGCCCCACACCCACCGGGCCAGGAACCAGGCCGAACTTGCCGCCGAAACCCGGCGGTTCTTCCACCGCCGACAACGTCAGCCCCATACCGTGCGGGGATACTTCGGCGGCCGACACGTCCGCTACATCATCGACGAGCGAACCCCATGAGTTTCTGATCAATACCGCCCCGGCGTCCTGCACCGGGGCGTTTCCGCACTGACGCACACCATGTCGCCGACCACTGACACTCTCGTGTCGTCCAACAGGTGAGGTGGAGGCTGTACCGGACGTCGTCGACGCGGATCAAGAGCCCGGCGTCGAGCAGGTCCGTGACGGTGGCCGCGGCCGGCTCCTCGGGGTCGGTGGAGACGGGGCCCTCGTAGGACGCCTGGAACAGCACGACCGCGTCCTGACTGCTGAAACGGCTGTACTCGTTCCTCGTACACCTTGTTAACTTCCGGGTCGCAGAGGTAACGCAACGTACATGGGAGAGAGCGGTACATGACCTTGACAGCTCAAGCACCGAAGATCCCGCAGTTATGGGTTCCGCTTCCCTCGGGAATCCATCCCGGTTGGCGTGAGATCGATGAACGCTCGGCTCTCTGGCTCGACCGGTTCGGCCTCTACTCCGACCGGGCGCAGCGCGAACGGCTGACGCGTATCTCCGTGGGGGGATTAACCAGTCGCGGGGCCCCCTCGGGGCGCCTCGCGGCGTTGCAGTGGACGTCGGATTTCCTGATGTGGCTCTTCGCGTTCGACGATGAGTTCTGCGACGAAGGGCTGGTCGCGGCATCACCGGACGCCACCTTGCTCGTCATCACCAAGCTCCAGCGTGTCGTCGAGGTACCCTGGGCGGCACCCGTCGAGGACCACTACGGTGCCGCTCTGCGCGAGTTGCGCCTGCGGCTCGACGATCTGACCACGCCTGTGCAGATTGCCCGCTGGGCCTTCAGTTTCCGCGCCTACCTCCAGGGCCAGATCTGGATGGCCGCCAACAACGCGCAGGGGCGGATTCCCAGTCTCTGTGACCACCTGTCAGTCCGGCTCGATTCCTCCGGCGTCAAGATCTTCTCGACGCTGAGCGAGATCATCCACGGCTACGACCTCCCCGCAGCAGATTACGAGCGCTACGACGTATGGGGCTTCGTCGAGGTCTTCGCCTCCATCATCGGCTGGTCCAACGACCTCGTCTCCTACCACAAGGAGCACCAGCGCAGTCAGGACGGCTACGGCCACATCGTCGACCTGATCGCGTACGAGCGGAACTGTTCACTCGACGAAGCGGTGAACGAGACCGCCGTGATGCACACCCGCGCCATGGCCCTCTACCTCCGCCTCCGCGAGCAGATCCTGCGCGACGCCGACCATGAGCTGCGCCGGTGGATCACGGACTGCGACTCATGGATCCGCGCCGACTACGGCTGGTCCCTGACCACCCACCGCTACGTCAACCCGGACAACCCCGCCGACCTTCCCGTCGGCAGCGCCGCCTCCCCCTTCCAGGAACGCGAAGCGCACCAGCCTCTGCCGATCCCCAGCATCACGTGGTGGTGGACGCTGTTGAAAGACTGAGAGGTCGTCCTGGCCCACCTGCCTTTGTGAACGGAGTGAGGGCGTGATGTGAGGAAAGTCAGTAGGCTCATCGTCACGATCGGTTGCTTCTTCCGCCGGGACGGGTGGGAGAGCGCGATGGCCGGGGGCCCCTCGGTTCAGGCGAGTGCGTCGGGAACGACTCTACTGGTGCAGGCCGGTGGGGATATGGGCTACGAGACCGCCCCGTTCTTCCGTGACCATCTCCTGGGTGGGATCCTGCGGGGCCAGCGGTGGGTGGTGCTGGACCTGTCCGCGGTGTCGTTCTGCGATTCGTCCGGGCTGAGCGCGCTGCTGGGGGTGACGGGGATGGACACCGCTCTCCAGGTGTACGGCACTCTCGCCGAGGCCAAAGACAAGTTGGTCGTCGGCGGCGAAGCCTGACGCCGTCATCCCGGACAGCTGCCAGACGTTTCCGCAGCCGCCGTTCCTTCCTCCGCTGCCTGTACGTCACCGGGCGGCAGGAGCGGGTTGGTCCCACGGGCCGGCGGGTGCTGCTGGCCGAGACTGCCCGTAGGGCTGGTCCGGGCAGTGCGGTATCGGCGGCGCTGTCGCCGTGACGGCGGCCTCGGGCGGTGTACGATCCGGGCAAGATCCTGCTGGATGCGGCTCTCGCGGTCGGCCTGGGAGGGTTGCCCAGCGTGGCGGACGCCACGGCGAGGACCTTCCGGCGGGCCGTCTGGCGTGACTTGCTGGGGCGACCGCCACCGTCCAGGCCGGCAGCCCATCACCGACCTGCCGGCCAGTTACCGGGCTGGGGAGTGCTTGTGACTGGGGTCCAGCCGGAAGTCGGGGCAGTCGCGATTCTGGCATGCACCCGGACCCCACTCGGGAACGAATATGCCGAGGGTCTTGTGGCGGTGAACTGCGACCGGCACGGATTGCTTGCAGACCGGGCACGCGTACGCTTCGATTCTTTGCTTCTTCTTTGTCATATATTTACGATATGTCTGTTTTAGCGTATGGGGAAGCGCCTCGCCTCCTCGCTGAGAGATTGGGCGGATCAAGGGTCCGGGCCCCTGTCCGGTGGACTTGCAGGGGGTTCGGGTTTCTCCACCACAGGGGAAGAACTGGGCTCCTCGGTGGCCACGGAGGCGGCCTCCTGCGCGTCAACCTGTTCCGCAGCATCTGCCGCGGCGGGCCTTCTGAGGCTGAGCACCACGGAACCCGCCAGGACGACGACGATGACCGCGAGGCTGATCGGTGAAGGGATTTCCGGGATACCGGGGCTGATCATCTTGTGTGATGCCTGAAGGATGAGCTTGACGCCGATGAAGGCGAGGATGATCGCCAAGCCCTTGCTCAGGTAGTGGAAGCGGTCCAGCAGGCCGGCGAGCATGAAGTAGAGGGCCCTCAGGCCAAGGATGGCGAACGCGTTGCTGGTGTAGACGATGAAGGCGTCGTCACTGACCGCAAGGACGGCGGGAACACTGTCGACAGCGAAGATCAGGTCGGCGGCCTCGATGGCAGCGACCACCGCGAGCAGCGGAGTCGCCACCCTCTTGCCGGCTTCTTTGACGAAGAACTTCGCACCCGCGTACTCGTCCCGCACCGGGATGATCTTGCGGAGCATCCGCACCGCAAAACTTCTGCCTGGGTCGAAGCTCTCCTCCTCGTCCTTGAGGAGCTTGTAGGTGCTGTAGAAGAGCACCGCTGCGAAGGCGAACAGCACCGCGGTGAAGCGGCTGACCACGGCCACACCGAGGGACAGGAAGATCCCGCGGAAGACGAGCGCGCCTATGACGCCGAAGAACAGTACGCGGTGCTGGTAGGCGCGGGGCACCTTGAAGTAGGCGAAGATCACGGCGAAGACGAACAGATTGTCGACCGACAGGCTCTTCTCCAGCAGCCAGGCTGTCGTGTACTCGGTGCCCGCAGTGGTGCCGAGGACGAGGAAGACAACCGCGCCGAAGATCAGGGCGAGGCTCACCCACAGGCCGCTCCAGGCGGCTGCCTCCTTAAAGTGGATGACATGCGCGGTGCGGTGGGACAGCAGGTCTACCGCCAGCGACACGACCACCGTCACGGCGAAGGCCGCCCACAACCAGAGCGGAACCTCAAGCACGCCGAACACCTCACTATGACCCGAGGGAAATACACCTGCTTATACAGGAGTGTCCGGCATTGTGCCCCCGGAGGCATGTCAAGCGGGCAGAGCCGACCGGAGGCATGGTGTGAGTAGAGGCGGTTGTGCCGCAGGAGGCGCACGATGGCACGAAGTCACCACTTCCACCTCGATGCCGCAGACCACTCGGTGACCGTGAACATCTACGGCGGCCACCCGGGGCTCGTCGAGCTCCTCGTCGACGGCAAGGAAACCAGTCACGCCCCGCTGCACAGGAACCGCCCCCAGCACGTCACAGGAGAGCTACCCAGGGACCCGCCCCTGACCGTGACCATCCACATCACCCCCGGCCATGGCACGCCCCGCTGCGCGGCCGTGATCGATAGTGCGGAGACGCTGATGCCCCCACGTGCCTTCTGAAGAAGTGGGTGAACCGCCCCTCAGTGGGTCTGTCAAACGAGCGGCCCTGTTCCGTAGTCGGTGGTGACGGCAGGTGACGGGCGTCGTTGACGTTACATGTGAGATCGGGCCGCCTCCCGGCTCACCCGGTTCCTGGCCACGCCCGTCTCCTACGCCACAGCCCTGCGCCGGCTGCGGCGCATCCCCCCGCCGACGGTGCGCGTCCCTCGGGTGATCGGGGTGGACGACTTCGCCCTGCGCCGCCGTCACCACTACGCCACGATCACCATCGACGCCGAGACCGGAAAACGTGCCGATGCCCTGCCCGACCGCTAGGCCGCCACCCTCACGGCCTGGCTACGCGGGAAGAAGGGGATCGAGGTCGTGTGCCGGGATGGCTCGGCCACCTACGCCGAGGCGATCTGCCTCGCCCTCACCGCCTCCGTGACCCGCCAGGCGACCGGCGGCAAGACCGTGAACGCCCTGCTCCCCCGGTAGAGCGAGGAGGCCGACGCAGCCGGTCAGCGGAGCGTGCGGCCACGGCGGCCGGAGCGCCGCAGGTGTATCCCCAGGTAGACCAACGCGGCGGCGAACACCACGATCCCGATGACCAGCAGGTAGAACAGCCCTTCGGCAACGGCGCCGATGATGCCCAGGATGATCGCCGCAAGGACGAGGATCAGGAACAGAATCATGCGTCAGGCATCTCCTTGGTGAGCCGGTCAGCGGCGGGCGAGTTGCCGCTCACCGTTCGCGCCGGGCTGGTAGGGCAGGCCGTAGTGCGCGAAGACCGCGGCTTCGTCCTCGGCGGGCAGGACATCGTCCGTGCCGATCGCCGGGCACTTCTTCACATGTGACTTGTCGTAATCGACCTTGACGTAGTCCGGCCCCACGATCGCGCCGGCCAGCGGGACGAAAACCAGCTGGCGGCGCGTGGGCAGCCCGACCTGGACCGTAGCCATGGACGGCTCGTCGCTGCTGGTGTCCACGTAGACAGCTTCCAGCAGGCCGATCTTGTGGCCGCCCACGTCGACGACGTCATGGGTCCGCCACTCACGGATATCCGCACTGTGAATCATCAACGGTTCCCTTCACATGGCGGTCTACCCCGACCGGTGCACTTCTCAGTGTGCCCTCCCGACACCTGCCCACACCAGCGGCGCGCGAAGCAGCGTGGCCGCCGGCCTGCCGGGCTGTGAAACTCACCTGGGTATCGGACGGGCGCGCGACACAGCCCGGAGGTAGTCCGCGGCGCCCGCCACATCGTGTGGCACCGGATCGGGGCCCACAGCATCCTGGATCGCCCCCTGCCCGAAGGCCACCTTGCGGGGCAGGGTCGCCGGTTGGTTGGCTGATCGTTCCGGTGACCAGGAGGGGACACGCGGTGGCAGCAACCGAGGCCGTGACCGAGTCGGAGCACGTGAAGAGTTTGATCATCAGCACTGCGTCGCCACTGTGGGAGGACAAGGCGGCGCTGGGCAAGTTCCTCGATGTCGTCCGGCGCAGCGAGACGTTCGCCCCGCTCGCCGACAGCATGGCGCAGTCCGAGGCCCGTCCCGCGAAGCCGTCGTTCCACGGCGTGCAGAGCAGGGAGTTCCAGGAGTGACCAAGCATCTGCCCGGCCTGTGACGGCATAGGCGGTATCTCGCGGGGAGGGCCGGCTTCCCGGACTTGGGGGGCCGGCCCTCTGCGGTTCGTCCCGCTGGAAGTGTCCCGCGCGGGTACTTCCGAGCGTCCCGCCCCCGGTGCCGCTCCCCCCCTGTGGTGCGTTCATCCCCTTGAGGGGTCGGGGCGGCTGCGCTGGGTCTTTCGGGTCTGGCAAGCTCTGGCGCGTCCGAGTAGCCGCGCTGGGCGGTGAAATGCATCCACCGTAGGAGGGCGAGTATCTCTTCGGTGCGGGCGAAAGGCTCCGCGTCCTGCAGCAGCGAGGCCGGATTCCCGACCCCGGTGCGGAGGTAGGTTTCGAGCAGTATGCAGAGCGTCCAGCCCTGGTCGAGGGAGACGGCACGAAATCCGGCCTCGGTGACCAACAGCCATGCGATACGCGCCTGCATGACGAAGAGATCGTGCGCTCCGCGCATCCCGGCGCCGGCACCGGCGTAGCCCGGGTGCGGGTGCAACCCTTCGCGCCCGCGCCGTGGTCACACCAGGTGCGGAGGGTGTCGGCAGGACCGTCCGCGGGACCATCTGCGGCCCCGGCCCGGCTACTGGTCGTCCTCCGGCTTCGGCGACACAGTGGCCTGGAGGCGGGCGGCTTGTGCTGCGGCTGCCTCGCGGGCGACGTCATAGGCTCTGACCGTGGACATTCAGACGGCCATCTCCATCGCATCGCTCCTCGTCACGGCAAGCGTGGCCCTCGTCGTGCCCGTCCAAGCGTTCAAGTTCGCCCTACGTCAAGAGCAGGTACGCCTGCTGCGAGAGCAACGGGTCGCCCTGTACGCAGACATGCTCGTGGAAGCTCACGCCGAACAGCAGGGGCTGACCTGGTGGCTCGCCAACCAGGACGCGTCGGAAGAGCTTCCGTTCGAGGACACCAGGCTGCCCGCGCTGGAGCGCGCCCGGTTTGGCGCCCGGGGCACTGCCGTAGGAAGCGCCAAGGTGAACCGGCTGTTCAACACAGTGCAGGCCGTGGCGGGCCGTATCCACTTGCTCAACGCGACGGGCCGCATGGACCGAGACACCGCACTGATGCAGCTACGGCTGGAAGCCTGCCGAGCTCAAGATGCCCTGGAGGCCGCGATCCGCGCGGAGCTCAGATCCGATATGCCTCTACCCCCGTCGGGTTCCACGTGGCTGCCGGATCGTAGGCGAGCCTCCTGAGAGCAGGTACGGCGCTTGGCCCCGACGGGGTATTGACGAAGGTTGCGGAATAGGTGTGCCCAGGGCCCTCAAGCACGCTCAATGATCTTCTGAAGGTTCTTGAGCGCGCGAACCGAGGCACCTCTCGCTGCCATGGCGCTCACCAGAACGTCGCCGTGAAGCGGGCCGTCGCCTGGATCCGCTCCCCGCAGGCGATCGAGGTCCGCTTCGGCACCAGCCGGGCCGGAGCCGTCGACGTCGCGCTTTCCACCACAGTGTCCGTCGACGTGGTCGTCCCCGCACACCCGGAGGTCGACTGGGAGCAGCTGCGCACGGTGGAGAAAGGCCGGCGCCCCCCACTCGCCGCGCTGGCGAAGCAGGCCGCCCCGGCCTGACCCGGTCCGCGGAGCTTGCCCGGCTCCTGGTCGTGGTCATGCTCCGGCTCCGGTGGCGTGGCGGCCCGGAAGCGGGCGCTTTGGCGGCTGCTTCCTCGCGGGCGACGTCGTCGGCGTGGCAGGTGCCGCACACCGACAGGAGCCCAGCACTCCACATCACCAGCGCATCCTTCGGGAAGGTGGAGTTCGACTACGACAACCCCGTGGATCATCCCGGCGTCGACCACCCCGGTCCCGACCACGCCGGCCGCCTCGAAACCGAAGCGGACGGCTGACCCCATCGTCAACTCCACTGCCTGTCCGACCTGGCAGCGCGGTGCGTGGCGGCTATGAACCCGGGGTCGGTCTAGCAGGCAGTTGGTCAGGCTTGATCCGCTGCCTGGGCAGCGTCTCCTTGTGCCCTTGGGCGGGGGCGCAGTGCCTCGTGCACGGAAGGGGCCACGGACAGGACCGTGATGGTCTGGGTGGTGCTCAGCATGCGGCTGATGAGGGGGGTCGGTGCGGCCAGGGTAAGCGTGGTGCCGGAGGTCTGGCTGCGGTGCCGCGCTCCCAGGAGCATGGCCAGCCCCGAGGAGTCGAAGCAGTCGATGCGGGACAGGTCCAGCACAAGGTGGCGGCAGTCACTCTCCTCCAGCAGCGCCAGTATGCGAGGGCGCAGCTCAGAGGGTGTTTACGCCTCTCTTGATGAAGTTTCAGGTGCTATGCGACTCGGCTTGGATGAGATGGGTGCTTCTCGAGGTCCCGGTGGTGCTGGTGGGGTGTTGATGCCGTGGTCTCGCCCGCACTCCTCCTGTTTCATCCCAGGACGCGCCGTCGTGCACCGTTCGCTTCGCGCG
>NZ_JBIBZU010000050.1:0-8592 GCF_043088245.1 Streptomyces sp. NPDC014623
CCCGCGGAGCGGGTGCCCCAGCGCCGCGCGCTGGGAAAGAGGAGCCTCCCGCTTCGCGGGAGGCGGTGACGTTCCGTCACCTCCCGCCGCTGCGCGGCGGGTCCGGCCCTGCGGGCCGGCCTTCCCTTCGCTGCGCTCCGGTTCGGGCCAGGGGCTGCGTCCGTGGCGTCCCGGATTCGCTGCGCTCCTGCGGGACGGGCGCCTGCGCTTCGCTCCGGCTTCCCGCCCGTTTTGGGTCACTCCCACTGAGTGGGGGTGACCTGGAGGGGGCGGGAAGGGCCCGTCCGCTGCGCTCCCGGGCCACTCCGGCTCCGCCGGGGGCTGGTTACGAGAGAGGCTGGCCGGGGTGGTGGGGGTTCGGTTCAGAGGCTTCGGACTCCGATGGCTTTGGGTCCTTGTGGGCCTTGGGTGATCTGGAATTCCACCCTCTGGCCTACTTCCAGCTTCTTGTCTCCGATGTTTTGGATGTCGTCGTAGTGGACGGGGAGGTCTGCCCCTTCGTCCTGTGAGATGACTCCGGTGCCTTTCTCTGCGTCAAGAGCCTTCACGGTGCCGTGAGTCATGATTGCGCCTTCCGTATGAGTACTGGGCTCATGGTTCGTTCCGGTTGCATGCTGATATTCCCCGAGGCTCAAAGTGGACAAACCGTGAACATTTGATCGTCTGCCATATGCTGCGTCTCGATTTGATGCAGCATGTATCATTGGCGGAAACACGGAGCACCCCAACCACTCGGGAACCTCTTCAGAATTTCGACAGGAACGCCCGAAGATGACCGGTCATCACGAATCTGCCGGACCCGGTCCCGCGCTGAACAGCAATTATGTGCACCGGGTGAGCCAGTATCAGACAGTGGGTGTCAACGCCCGGCTGATGCTGTTCGCGCCCCTGGAGGTGCAGGGCGTGCCCGCGAGCAAGGCGGAGGGTCTGGCGGCCGTGCTGGAGGCCGGAGCGCCCGCCGGGGCACAGAGCGAGGTCGTGGAGCTGGACGGCATGGCGCCGCGCTCGCGTGGCCCGGAGTTCGGGGACGGCTGGGACGACGGCGTGACGGCCGTGAGCGAAGCCCTGGTGCGCATCACGGACCGGGAGTGGTCCCGGCGCGGTGGCCGGTCGGCCGGGGCCGCTGAACTGGCCGTACACCTCGCGGACGTGAGGCAGCGTGAGCGGGCCGATCTGGTGCGGCTGGAGAGGTACGTCCGGGAAGCCGTACTGCCGGCCACCTATCCGCACACCACGGCGCGCCGTCAGGTCCTGGAGGCGCTGGGTGAGGCCGGCGGTCTGTGCACCGCGCGGACGGTGAACAGCGATGGGGACTACGTCGTCTGCACGCTCGACGCCGGTCACTACGACCCGGACGACATGCCACCGTTCAAGGATGGAAAGCCCGCCAGCTGGCACAAGGCGGATGCGTCGATCTGGAACGGCCTGGGCGCGGCCTGCATTCCGCACGCGGCCCTCTGAAATACCACAGGAATTCAGCACTCGGAGAGGCATGGAAATGTCAGCGATTCGGCTCAAGGAACACCAGGTAGATCAGCGATCCGCGTTTCGCAGGTGGGTGGGATTTCCTGCAAGGTCATCTGTGTCCCCGCGGGGTGCTCGGGGCACGATCGTGTCAGCGACAGGATCGGGTAAGACGATCATGGCCGCCGCGTGCGCGCTGGAGTCGTTCGCGGACGGCCGGATCCTCGTGACCGTGCCGACCCTGGACCTGCTCGCGCAGACCGCGCAGGCGTGGCGCCTGGTGGGCCACCGGGCCCCGATGGTCGCGGTGTGCTCGCTGGAGAACGACGCGGTTCTCAACTCGTTGGGGGTGCGCACCACCACGAACCCGATCCAGCTCGCCCTGTGGGCCGGGTCCGGGCCCGTGGTCGTGTTCGCCACGTACGCCTCTCTCGTGGACCGTGAGGACATCGGCGCACCGATGGGCCAGGGGAAGGTTCGCGGGCCGCTGGAGGCCGCTCTGGCGGGCGGAGAGCGGCTGTACGGGCAGCGGACGGCCCCGTTCGACCTCGCGATCGTGGACGAGGCCCACGGAACCGCCGGCGATCTTGGCCGTCCGTGGGCGGCGATCCACGACAACACCCGGATCCCCGTCGACTTCCGGCTCTACCTCACCGCGACCCCACGCATCCTCGCCGCGGCCCGGCCCCAGAAGGACACCGGCGGCCAGGAGGCGGAGCTCGCGACCATGGCAGATGACCCGGAGGGGACGTACGGTGCGTGGCTCGCGGAGCTGGGGCTCTCGGAGGCGATCGAGCGGGAGATCCTTGCGGGGTTCGAGATCGACGTGCTGGAGATCCGCGACCCCTCGCCGGTCCTCGGGGAGTCGGAGGAGGCGCGGCGGGGCCGGCGCCTCGCACTCCTGCAGACCGCACTTTTGGAGCACGCGGCGGCGTACAACCTGCGTACGGTCATGACGTTCCACCAGAAGGTCGAGGAAGCCGCGGCGTTCGCGGAGAAGCTGCCGGAGACAGCGGCCGAGCTGTACATGAACGACGCCTCCGAGGCCGACCTGGCGGCCGCGGAGAGGCTCCCCGCGTCGTCGATCGACGCGGAGTTCTACGAGCTGGAGGCCGGCCGCCACGTACCCCCGGACCGGGTGTGGTCGGCGTGGCTGTGCGGCGACCACCTCGTCTCCGAGCGGCGCGAGGTCCTGCGCCAGTTCGCAGGCGGCATCGACGCCAACAACCGGCGCGTGCACCGCGCCTTCCTCGCCAGCTGCCGCGTGCTCGGGGAAGGCGTCGACATCACCGGCGAACGGGGAGTCGAAGCCGTCTGCTTCGCAGACACCCGCGGCTCCCAGGTCGAGATCGTCCAGAACATCGGCCGGGCCCTGAGGCTCAACAAAGACGGCTCCACCAAGGTCGCCAGGATCATCGTGCCGGTGTTCCTGGAGCCCGGCGAGGACCCCACCGACATGGTCGCCAGCGCCAGCTTCCGCCCTCTTGTAGCCGTACTCCAGGGGCTCCGCAGTCACGATGAACGACTTGTTGAGCAGCTCGCCTCCCGTGCCCTCACCAGCGGCAAGCGCAAGGTCCACGTCCGGCGTGACGAGGACGGCCAGATCGTCGGGGCCGGCGGCGCGGGCGACGGCGAGGACCAGGAGGACAACGACACGCAGGCCGCCGCCGAAGCCGCCCTGCTGCACTTCTCCAGCCCGCGCGACGCCGCCACGATCGCAGCCTTCCTGCGGACGCGGGTCTACCGGCCCGAGTCGCTGGTGTGGCTGGAGGGCTACCAGGCCCTGCTCCGCTGGCGGAAGGAGAACGAGATCACCGGCCTGTACGCCGTCCCGTATGACGTCGAGGTCGAAGTGGGGGTCACCAAGGGCTTTCCGCTTGGCCGATGGGTCCACCAGCAGCGAAAGGCGCTGCGGGCCGGAGAGCTGGAAGAGCGGCGCAAGACCCTGCTGGACGCCCCGGAAGCCGGGATGGTCTGGGAGCCGGGCGAGGAAGCCTGGGAGAACAAGCTCGCCGCCCTCCGCTCCTACCGGCAGGCCACCGGGCACCTCGCCCCGAGGCAGGACGCCATGTGGGGCGAAGACGAGACGATGATCCCCATCGGGCAGCACATGGCCAACCTCCGCCGCAAGGGCGGCCTGGGCAAGGACCCGGACCGGGCCGCCGTACGCGCGAAACAGCTGGCCGCGATCGACGAGGACTGGAACTGCCCCTGGCCCCTGAACTGGCAACGGCACCACCGGATCCTCGCCGACCTCCTCGACACCGAAGCCGACGGCGTCCTGCCGGCCATCGAACCCGGGGTGCTGTTCGAGAACGACGACCTGGGCAAGTGGCTGGAGCGGCAGAAAAACCCGGGCACCTGGGCACAGCTCCTCCCCGAACAGCAGCAACGGCTGGTGAAGCTGGGCGTGCAGCCCGCCCAGGCCCCGTCTCCCGCCCCCGCGACAGGGCGTACGGCGAAGGGCCCGAACAAGGCACAGGCGGCGTTCCAGCGAGGGCTGGCAGCCCTCACACAGTGGGTGGAACGAGAAGGCGCGGACCGGCCGGTGCCGAGGGGACACAGCGAACAGATCACGGTCAACGGCGAGCCGGTGACCGTCAAGCTCGGCGTATGGATCTCCAACACCAAATCCAGGAGAGACCAGCTGGACACCGACCAACTCGCCGCGCTACGGGAGCTTGGGGCGGAGTGGGCGTAGCCGCAGCGAGAATCGATCACAAGGCAGAAGTACATGCCTGGCGATCACTGGGACAGGCCGCAGGGAATGTTCCTCAGTAGTGGTTGGGGAGGTGTGCCGGCCGGGGTCAGTGCCCGGGGCGGCCGGCTCCGGGCACTGTCTTGTGCAGGGTGGAGATCAGGACCGCGGCGAGAGCGGTCGCGGCCGCGCTCCCGATCATGATCACCCCCACGCCGATCACGAACAGGCCACTGGCGTCGTCCGACCAGTCGTAAACGGCGACCAGGGTCAAACCGCCCGAGGTGCCCAGCGATGAAAGCCACCGTGATCGCCGACCGGCAAGGGCCGCACGTTATGGACCGATGACCTGCGGCCCGGACGGATGCACGACGCCACCGCCGCCCGTAACGAAGGCATCGCCATCTGCTTCCAGCATTTCCCCGACGTCGAGGTCCTTCTGGACGACGGCTACCTCGGCCTGAGCCACGACCACCGCGGGCAAGCGATCCCACCGCCCAGAAAACCCCGGCCCGGAGCACTGCCCGACAGAATCGAACAGTGGGAACGCCACCGCCGCGACTGCCTGCCCGACACCTACCGCACCATCGCCAACCCCGGCTCCGACCGCACCACCAACACCTGACAACCGGCCACGACCAGGCCAAACACGCCTCACCCGCTATCACGCACCAACTCATAAGCGGGCCTGAGTCCGTCGACGACGACGTCCAGCATTCGGTTCAGCTGGGGGCGCTGCTCGGGTGCACCGGCCACGGAGAGCAAACCGGCGAGGATGCCGCCTACCTCGACCGGGTCGATGTCGCTGCGCAGTTCTCCTGCTGTGGCGCCGGCCTCGAGCACCATCGCCAGGACTTGCTGGACCTCGTCGCAGACCGGTCCGGTGCCGAAGCGGCCGGAAGCGCTCATGGCGACCAGGGCCTCGCAGACACCGCGTCGTTCGCCGGCCCAGTCGGCGAATCGGAGCATCCACGCGTGGAGTGCCTGTGCGGGCGGCTTGGTAGCCAGTAGGGTGCGCGCGTCTTCGCGCAAGGGGCGGATCTGGTCCCGGTAGACCTCTTCGACCAGATCCTCTCGGGTGGGGAAGTGCCGGTACAGGGTGGCGTTCCCCACTCCCGCGCGTTTGGCGATCGCGTCCAGCGAGATCGGGCGTCCGGAGGCGAAGGCTTCGGCGGCCGTGGCGATCAGCTGCTCGCGGTTGCGTTGCGCGTCGGCGCGCAGGGTGCTGCGTGGAGGTGTCATGACCTTCGCGATCGTGAGTGTCGGATGAGGCTCGGGAACGATTCGGGGATGTCCCCGGTTCAGTGTACGGTGAGACAACCGGGGAGTTCCCCGATTACGGGTGGTCTCACCCATCGCTTCAGCGACGAAAGGTTTGCCGTGCCTACAGCGGTCATCACCGGGGGGACGACCGGGATCGGCAAAGCGACGGCCGAGCTGCTGTACGCCCGCGGCTACCAGGTCGCGGTCACCGGACAGAATCCCGAATCCCTCGCGCGGGCGCAGTCCGAGCTCCCCGGTGACGTACTCGTCGTCCGATCCGACGGGCGCGTGCTCTCCGACACCGACGCCCTGATGTCGACGGTGTCGGCGCAGTTCGGATCGCTGGACCTGCTCTTCCTCAACGCTGGGATCTTCCGTCCGGCACCGGTTACCGAAGTGACGGAGGAATCGTTCGACGAGCACGCCGACCTCAACTTCAAGGGCCAGTACTTCACCCTCCAAAAGGCCCTTCCCCTCATGAACGACGGCGGCTCGATCGTGCTGACCGTCGGCATCGGATCCCGTCGCGGCACCCCTGGCGCCACGGTGGGGGCGGCGACACGCGGCGCGCTGCTGGCCATGCTGCCCTCCCTCGCGCTCGAACTGGCCCCGCGCAGGATTCGCGTCAACGCCGTGAGCCCCGGGGGCACCGACACCCCGCTGCTCAACAAGCTGGGGGTGCCCGAGAGCGGCCGGGACGCCATGCGCTCGAAGATCCCCTTCAAGCGCTTCGGAACCAGCCAGGAGGTCGCGGAAGCAGTCGCCTTCCTCGCCTCGGACGCTGCCGGCTACATCACCGGCCAGGACATCACCGTGGCCGGCGGCTACGGGCTCGGCACCTGAAACCCGGGCGAGTCGACCACCAAGCCGCACCTCTCGAACGCCACGAATCACACCTCACAGGAGAACACGATGGCACTCACTCTCGACACCTATCGGCTGCTGGGCCGTTCCGGACTCCGGGTCTCACCGCTGGCGCTGGGCACGGCGACCTTCGGCACCGAGTGGGGCTGGGGCGCCGAGCGCGACGAGGCGCGCAAGCTCTTCGACCGCTACACCGAGCTCGGCGGCAACTTCTTCGACACCGCCAGCACCTACACCAACGGCAGCTCCGAACGACTGCTCGGCGAATTCGCCCACACCAACCGCGACAAGATGGTGCTGGCGACGAAGTACTCGACGCTGCGTCAGCCCGGTGACCCGAATTCCGGGGGTACCCACCGCAAGAGCATGCTGGCGTCGGTGGAAGCCAGTCTGCGGCAGCTGAACACCGACTACATCGATCTGCTCTACGTGAACGTATGGGACTTCAGGACGCCGGTGGAGGAGATCCTGCGGGGCCTGGACGACCTGGTGAGGCAGGGCAAGGTGCTGTACGTGGCGATCTCCAGCGCCCCGGCCTGGCAGGTGTCGCGCATGCAGGCGATCGCCGACCTGCGCGGCTGGTCACCACTGGTCGCACTGGAGACCGAGTACAGCCTGATCGAACGCACCGCGGAGCGTGACCTGATCCCGATGGCACGCGAGATGGGACTCGGGGTGGTCCCCTTCTCCCCATTGGGCGGCGGGGTCCTCACCGGCAAGTACAGCCGGGAGGACCAGAACCAGGCGGGCTCCGTTGTCGGCGAAACCGCCAACAACCGCAAGAGCCTCAACGTCGCCCTGGGATGGGTCACCGACCGCAACCTTGCCATTGCCGATGTGGTGAAGGAGGTGGCCTCGGAGCTGGGCCGCACACCCGCCCAGGTCGCACTGGCCTGGACCCTGAACGCCCCGGGCGTGACGGCACCCGTCATCGGCGCCCGCACCATCGCGCAGCTGGAGGACAACCTGGGTTCCCTGCAGGTCGACCTCACTCCTTCCCAGCTGGCCCGGCTCGACCAGGTCAGCTCCATCCACCTCGGCAATCCGCACGACCTGCTCGCCAGCGATCACATCCGCACGGTCACCACAGGCGACATGAAGATCGAAACCCTCGGTTGATTCGCTTCATGAATGTCGACATCCAGATATATCGACATGTGTTTGATGATGGAACGGAGCAACCTCGGCATGGGTAAGTACAGCAACAAGAATGTGGTGATCACGGGTGGCAGCAGCGGCATGGGGCTCGCGTTGGCGGAGCTGCTGGTGCAAGGCGGAGCCCGCGTGGTGATCACCGGCCGTTCTCAGGCCAAGCTCGACGCGGCACGCGAGCGGCTCGGCGAGAACGCCGTGGCCGTCCGGGCGGACGTGGCCTCACTGCCCGACCTGGATATGCTCGTCGGCCGTGTAAAGAGCGAGCTCGGATCGATCGAGGCTTTGTTCGTCAACGCCGGCATCTCACCCCTCACACCCCTCGAGTCGACGACCGAGGACGTGTACGACGAGCTGTTCGCGATCAATGTCAAGGGCGCCTTCTTCACTGTGCAGAAGCTCGCTCCGCTGCTGAGCGCGAACGCCGGCATCGTCCTCACCACCTCGATCGCGAACGTCATCGGCATGGCGGACACCAGCGTCTATGCGGCCGGCAAGGCGGCGCTGCGCTCGATGGCCCGCACCTTCTCCCGCGAGCTGCTTCCGCGGGGAATCCGTGTCAATGCGATCAGCCCGGGTCCCATCGACTCGGGGATCCTGGAGACGATGAACTTGTCCAAAGAGGCCGCTGACCAGTTCAGGGCGGAGCGGACCGCGAGCAACCCCATGAAGCGCTACGGCACCGTCGAAGAGTTCGCCAAGGCGGCCGCATTCCTCGCCTTCGATGCCACGTACACCACCGGCATCGAGCTGGCCGTGGATGGCGGTGAAACCCAGCTCTGAGCTCGTCTGCCGTCCCGCCACGGGCGTAAGGCCCGCTACCACGGCGGTTTCAGGGGGCGCTGCAATACGTGGTCGTGTCGATCAGGCCGCGAGCAGTTTTACAGGCGCTCGGCTGGGGTTTCCCAGCCGAGCGTTTCGCGTGGGCGGCCATCGAGTTCGGCGGCGACGGCGTCAAGATGCTCGCACCAGGAGGTTGTCGTGGCCCACGAAGACACGCCGACTGAACCGGGCCTTGACCCCGGATGTGGGACACACGAGACACTGGATCCTGAAGATCTGAGAACGGACATCTCGTGGTCATGAAGAACTACCCGCCACAGTTCAAGGCGGACGCGGTCGCGCTGTACGAGTCACGGCCCGATGCGACG
>NZ_JBIBZU010000051.1:0-7842 GCF_043088245.1 Streptomyces sp. NPDC014623
ACACCTACGGGGTCCGCCGCGTCCACGCCGAACTGCGCGGCTTCGGGCACACCGTCAACCGCAAGCGCGTCGAGCGGCGCTGTCACGTTGGCTGAGCGGGTGGGATGATCTTCGGGGTGATCGTGGTGGAGGGGGCCGTCCGTGGAGGTCACGTCGCCGTCGTACAAGGGGCACCGGTACCCGGTCGAGGTGATCTCCCACTGCGTGTGGCTGTACTTCCGCTTCCCGTTGTCCTACCGCGAGGTCGAGGAACTGATGCTCGAGCGCGGCGTGATCGTCTCGTACGAGACCGTGCGACGGTGATGTCGGAAGTTCGGGCAGGCCTACGCGAACGGGCTTCGCCGCAGGCGCCCCCGGCCCGGCGACAAATGGTATCTCGACGAAGTCTTCATCAAGATCAACGGCGAGCAGAAGTATCTGTGGCGGGTTGTGGACCGGGACGGCAACGTCCTCGACATCCTCGTGCAGAACCGCCGCGACAAGGCCGCGGCCAGACGGTTCCTCCGCAGGCTGATGACGAAGACCCGGGCAGTGCCGAGGGTGATCGTCACCGACAAGCTCCGCTCCTACAGCGCCGCCCACCGCGAGGTCATGCCTTGCGTCGAGTATCGCTCGCACAAGGGACCGAACAACCGGGCCGAGAACAGCCACCAGCCGACGAGACAACGCGAACGGGTTATGAAGGGCTTCCGCTCCGTGGGCGGGGCGCAGAGGTTCCTGTCCGCCTTCAGCAGCACCTCACCCCACTTCCGGCCCCGCCGCCACCTGATGACCGCCACCCACTACCGAGCCGAAATGACCGTCCGCTTCACCATCTGGGAGCAGATCACCGGTGTCACGGACCGACCTGCCACTGCCTGAGCACCGGCCCGGAACCCGGCCCCACCACGCCTCGACGCACCGTCAGACGCCCACACACCCGACAACGGGCCAACGCCCTCACTGATCCGGTTCCCGAAGCCCAGTCCTGTATTGCGGGAGAAAGCTCAGAGGCTGCGGTAGAGCGTGCTGCCGTGGTTGCGTGTGCCCTCGCCGTCGCGGCGTCGAGCCGGGGCGGCGAGGGTACAGGCGCGGTCAGGGTGGTCAGTGTCCGGCGACGACGCCCGACAGCTCGTTAGTGCTCTTCGGCAGGGCGGCCGAGGTGATCTTCTTCCCCGTTTCCACGTCGATGGCGTGCAGAGCCTTCTTGCCGGGCTCGGAGACGTAGGCGACGTGCCCGCGCACGAACAGGGTGGGCCGGGCCTGCTGCCAGTCCAGCGGCTCCTGCCAGTCGCCCACGACGGGGATCTTCTTCTCGATCTTGCCGGTTTCCGGGTCGATGACGTGGATGGCGCCGTCGGTTCCGAGGACCAGGGCCTCGCCGTGCGGGCCGCGGGCCAGCGAGCGGAAGGAGTAGCTGGTGCCCAGGTCCACCAGGCGCAGCTTCTTCTTCTCGGTGTCGATGAGGGAGACGCGGGTGGGGCGTTCCAGCTCGGCGTCGGGGTCGGTCTTGTAGTCGCCCAGCAGAACGGGCGAGGCGTCGCTGCCGGCCTGGTTGCCGATGCGGCCGTAGTCGTCGGGGGAATCGATCTTGGTGAACTTGCCGTCCTTGTAGATCAGGATGCCGTCCTCGCAGCCGACGCCGACGGCTTCGTTCTTCGCGGCGGCTTCGCCGTGGACACCGGGGCAGTCCTCGTTGCGTGCGATTTCCTTGTTGTTCCGGTCCAGCACCAGCGCGCCGGTGCGCTTCTCCTCGGTGCCCAGGGTGCTCACGAGTTTGCCGTCGGCCAGTTCGATGGCGACGCCGTGGTGCGCCTCGGCGGAGGTGTAGGTGCGCCCTGCCGGCTTCTTGCCTCCGCTCAGCGCGGTGGGGTCGAAGACGTGGACCTCTCCGGTGCCGTCGGTGAAGAGCACGGTCTTCGCGGCGTGACGGACTACGTGGCCCGGCTTGGCACCCTTGTACTCGATGTCGGTGAGGGCCTGGGCGGAGGCGTCCAGGACACGGAATCCGCTGTCCGTGGAGACCATGACATGGTCCTTGTCACCTGCGGGATTGACCCGGTTGAAGCCAGGCAGGTCAATGGTCTTGGCGAGCTTCAGGCTCTCGCCGTCGAGGATGTAGAGGCCGCCGTCGAAGGTGGCGACCAGCGGCTCCTTGACCGCCACCGCGGGCGTGGCGTCGGCGGTTTTGCCGGACTTGGTGTCGGTGGAGGAGGAGCTCTCTCCGCCGCAGGCGGTCAGGACCGTGGCGGTGGCCAGCGCCAGTGCCGTGCCCGTGAGGGCTCTGCCGCGTATCGACTTGTTCATCGGTCTGTTCCTTTCTGCACCGCGCTGTGGCGGCATGGGGGTACGACGAGCCGGCGCCCGATAGGCGGGTGTGCCGGGAGAATCGAGGGGTCAGGACCTGGTGGTCAGTCGCCGGTCAGGCCGGTGACCATGGCGGTGGTGTTGGCGCGCATCATCCGCAGGTAGGTGTCGGCGCCCGCATCCTTGGCGGTGAGGGACTCCGAGTGGAGTTCGACGACACGAACCCCGCCGCCCATCTCCGCTCGCAGTACCTCGGCGAGCCGTTTGGGCTGGGAGGAGTCGGCGAAGACGGTGCGTACGCCTGCTCCCTCCATCGCCTCGGTGAGGGAGCGCAGGTCCGAGGAGCTGGGTGAGGCCAGGGTGGTGCCGCTGGGAATGACCGCGCCGATCACCTCGAAGCCGAAGCGGTCGGCGAGATAGCCGAAGACGTGGTGGTTGGTGACCAGGGCCCGCTGGTCCGCGGGGACTCGGCCGAAGGACTTCTCCATCCAGGTTGTGAGGTCGGTGAGTTGCTTCGCGTAGCGGTCGGCGTTGGCCCGTATCGTGCCGGGGTCCACGCTCTTGACGTGCTCGGTGACCTGGTCGGCTATCAGGCCGGTGACCTTGTGCACACGGTCGGGGTCTGTCCAGAAGTGCGGGTCGGGCTGACCTTCCTCGCCCTGGGGGCCGCCGTTATCGGCGGTGTGGAAGGTGAGCGGGTCGGCCGCCTCGCCTGCCGCGAAGGTGGCGACACCGGACTCGCGGGCGGCGTCCACGTGCCGCAGGACGTTCTCCTCCAGACCCAGGCCGTTGTAGACGACCAGATCGGCCTGTTCCAGCTCGGCGGCCTGAACGGCCGACAGTCCGAAGGAGTGCGGGTCGGCGTTGGGCTTCATCAGGACGGTGACGTCGGCCTCGTCGCCGACGATCTCGCGGGTGACGTCGCCGAGGATGTTGGTCGTGACGACGATGCTGGGCCGGCCGTCGTCGGTGGTGCAGGCGGCCGCGGACATCGCTGTCACGAGGGCGAGGAGGCCCGCGATCAGGTGTCGCGGGCGAGCGGTGCCCACCCTCGCGCGACGCTTCGCCCCGGTTCGGCTCATCGACCGGCCTCCACCATGAGGACCGGTCTGACGTCCAGGTCGAAGGAGCGCGCGATGCGCAGGCCGTCGTTGTAGTCGATCTCGAACACCTTCTTGCCCTCTGGGTCGTTGACATAGGCGCGGCTGCGGTCGGTCTCGATGACGGGTGCGTTGCCGTCGGAGTCGTCCCGCTTTCCTGGTGTCAGCAACGGCTTGGTCCGTGCGGTCTGCTTTCCGGTCGCGATGTCATAGCCGTGTAGGGAGCCGTCGGTCTCCAGGACGAGCAGCGGGGATCCCTCTCCGGCCGTGTTGACCGCGACGACGGGTCCGGTCTCCACCCGCTTCCAGGTCCGCTCGGCGACATCCAGGACCCAGACGGCCTCGTCTCCGGCCAGGGCGGTGAGGGTGTCGCTGCCGGGACGATGGCGGAAGGTGGTGGCGCGTTCCTGTGCCGGGACGTGCTGCCCGTACGGGATCTTCTCGGCGGTGAAGGCGCCGTCCTGCGCACGCACGAGCAGGGCGCCGTCGGCACAGCCGAGAATCACGCCGCGCCGGGTGACCGCGTCTCCTCGGGGGGCTTCGCACGTAACGTCCGGGGACGCTATGCGTTCGCCCTTGCGGTCGAGGACGACAAGTTCCGTGGCGCCACCCTTGTTCGCGAAGGCGAGCAGGTGTTCCTCGTACGGCACGACGGCGCCGGTGTACGTGCCGCGTAGCGTCCGAGATGTGGCGATCTCCCCCTTCTCCAGCTTGCTGCGGTCATAGAGGACGGTGCGGCCGTTCTCGTCGGTCACCGCGGTGACGGCGACATCACTGCGTATCTGCGCTTGGCTGCCCGCAGGTATCTCACCCACGTCCCGCGTCGGCGCACTGTAGTAGTGGACGTGGTCGCCGTGGTCCACCATCCACGCGCCGCTGTCGAGCACATGGGTGCCACCGGGCGCATGGAGGTAGCCGAACCTGCCGTCCATGCCCAGCCGAACGGCATCCTTCACCTCGGCCGTCCTGTGCACCTTGCCGGTGACGAGATCGAGGACTCTGGTGTTCCCGCTGTCGGGGTCGTTCAGGAGAAGCCGGGACTGCTGCTCGGCGGCCTCCTTCGCTCCCTCGACGTACCCGTGCGGAGTGGCGGACGGCGGGTTCGTCTCGGATCGTCCGGCGCTGGGCTCCTCCCCCGCACAACTCGTGGTGAGCAGCGCGGTGAGCACCAGTGCGGCCGATGCCCACGGAGTGACGTTTCTGCGGACGGTCATGATGATCGCCTCTGGCTTCTTTCAGTTGACTTCGAGTAGGGATGCCGTGGAGTGGATCTGACGCATACGACGGTCACGCAGACCGGACAGCACGTGGGAGACGAAGAACAGGCTCACTGCGAGGGCCGCGACGGTCGCGCCGGCTGCGGTGCTCAGGTGCCAGGACAGCAGCAGGCCGCCCAAGGTGGCCAAGTTGCCGAGCAGTGCGGCGAGCGCCATGACGCCGCGCACGGAGCGGGCCCAGGGCAGAGCGGCCGCCGGCGGTGCGATGAGCAGTCCGAGGACGAGCAGCGTTCCCACGATGTGGAACGAGGCGACGATCGCCAGGCCGAGCAGACCGAGCAGCACAGCATGGGCCAGGCGCGGCCGCAGTCCCAGGGTGTGGGCCTTGCGAGAGTCGAACGCCAGTGCCAGGAAGGCGCGGTGACCGAAGACCGACACCGCCAGCGCCACGAGCAACGCCGCCGCGAGCACGAGAAGATCCTGCTGCCTGACGGCGAGGACGTCCCCGAAGAGGAAGCCGGTCAGGTCGACCGCGAAGGACTGCGAGCGCGACACGATGATCACGCCGAGCGAGAGCATGCCGACGAACAGCAACCCGATGCCGGTGTCCTGCGACAGCCTCGGCGTACGGCCCAGCGCGGTGACGCCTGCTGTCACGACGGCGGCGCTGACCACCGCGCCCACCATCAGATTGCCCCCGAGGAGCGCGGCGACCGCGACGCCCGGCAGCAGCCCGTGGGACATGGCGTCACCGAGAAAGGCCATCCCCCTCAGCACCACCCAGGTGCCCGCCAGCGCACAGATAGCGGACACCAGCATCCCGCCCCACAGGGCCCGCTGCACGAAAGTCACCTCGAACGGGACCGTCAACCATTCCATGCCCCGGACACTACAATGAAAATCATGTTCAATACACCAGACCTCTCGACCGCCCCACCCCTCGGCCGGACCGCCTCCCTTCGCTTCTCGGAACTGTGCGCCGGCTATCCAGGACGCCCCGTGCTCCACCAAGTCAGCGGAGAAATAACGGGGTTGGCCACGACAGCGCTCGTCGGCCCGAACGGCAGCGGCAAGTCGACCCTGCTCGGCGTACTCGCCGGTGTGATCAAGCCAACATCCGGCGACCTCCTCCGCACCAGTGACCGCCCGCCCGCCTTCGTGCCGCAGCGCGGGGCGGTCGGTGACACTCTTCCGCTCACCGTTCGGCAGACCGTGGAGATGGGGCGCTGGGGCGAGCGTGGTCCGTGGCGACGGCTGACCGCACGGGATCACGCGACCGTGGACGCGATGCTCGACCGGCTCGGCATCGGCGACCTCGCCTCACGCCAACTGGGCGAGCTCTCGGGCGGACAACGGCAACGCGCGCTCATCGCCCAGGGTCTGGCGCAGGAGTCGGACCTACTGCTCCTCGACGAGCCGACCACCGGACTGGACCCGGAGGCGAGGGACCGGATCGGGACGCTGCTGACGGCGCTCGTCGCCGACGGCGTGACGATCGTCCAGGCCACACACGACCTCGACGTGGCGCGCGCGGCGGACGCCTGCCTGCTGCTCCAGGACGGCCGCCTCGCGGGGCAGGGGCGTCCGGACCAGGTCCTCACCACGTCGTCACTGACGCGGATCTGGCAAAGGATCTGAGAAGCCCGGCACACAACCTCGACGGCCATGCCGGGCATGGCCGAGCGGTGCGTAGGACCGTCACTGCACACAACAGGCCCAGTCCCGCACGACCGCCTCCCCGACGAGCATTCACGCAGGACGGGCAGGCTGGTGCGTCGACTCGACGCTTGAGTCCGCACAGTTAGGTGGCGAACTTCTCCAGGCCGTCGATGTTCCGGGGCGGCTGATGCCCTCGTTGTAGTCGAGGATGACGACAACTTCGGGCTCGGCATCGACGACGGATTCCCAGTTGACCTGAGTCCAGCGCTCGTCGAGGCCTTCGAAGAGGCGCTGTCACGTTGTTGGGTGTGTTGGTGCCTGACGGCGCGTCGGGGCGTGGTGGGCTTGTGGTCCAGGCCTGGGGTCAGGCCGTGGCGGGTCGGCCGGTGACGTCGGTGATCTGGTCCCAGAGGGCGAAGCGGATGGTCATCTCGGCTCGGTAGTGGGTGGCGGTCATCAGGTGGCGGCGGGGTCGGAAGTGGGGTGAGGTGCCACTGGACGCGGCCAGGAACCGCTGCGCCCCGCCCACGCTGCGGAAGCCCTTCATCGCGCGTTCGCGCTGCCTCGTCGGCTGATGACTGTTCTCGGCCCGGTTGTTCAATCCCTTGTGGGCACGATGCTCGACCGACGGCATGACCTCCCGGTGGGCCGCCCCGTAGGAGCGCAGCTTGTCGGTGACCACCACCCGCGGCACCGTACGGGTCTTCTTCATCAGCCTGCGGAAGAACCGCCTGGCCGCAGCGGTGTCCCGCCGGTTCTGGACCAGGATGTCGAGCACAGTGCCATCCTGGTCGACGGCCCGCCACAGGTACTTCCGCTCTCCGTTGACCTTGAGGAAGACTGAGGCGTCCCTCGGAGTGTGGACACAGGGGCTCATGCTGCGATTGAGAGTTTAACTGCTCGCAGATGCTGCTGTTCGAACTCCACGGGTGAGAGGTAGTTGAGAGCACTGTGGCGCCTGCGGGTGTTGTAGTAGGTGAGCCACTGGAAGATTTCCAGCCTCGCCTGAAGCATCGTGGAGAAAAACCTCCGGTGCATCGTCTCCCTCTCGAACCCCTGCCAGAACGACTCGGCGAGGGCGTTGTCGTAGCTCGAGCCGACCCGATCCGTGCTCCGGCGGATCCCGAAACCCTCGCAGACCTGCGCGAACGCGGCCGATGTGTACTGGGCGCCCCTGTCCGCGTGGAAAACCACTCCGCCGACGTTGCCGCCGCGGGCCGTGACTGCCATTTTCAGCGCGTCGATGACCAGCTCGGCCCGCATGTGTGAGGCCGTCGAGTAGCCGAGCACCCGGCGTGAGCAGATGTCCAGGACACAGGCGAGATACATCCACGCGCCGCCGACCTGCACGTATGTGATGCCGCCGCACCACTTCTCGTCCAAACGCCCGGCGGAGAAGTCGCGCTGGACGAGGTCCGGGGCTGGTGGTGCGAGCCGGTCGGGGACCGTGGTGCGCTTGCGCCGCCGCAGGTGGCGGCCCTCGAGCCGGTGCTTGCGCATCAGGCGCTCGACGCGCTTGCGGTTGACGGTGTGCCCGAAGCCGCGCAGTTCGGCGTGGACGCGGCGGACCCCGTAGGTGC
>NZ_JBIBZU010000052.1:0-7659 GCF_043088245.1 Streptomyces sp. NPDC014623
CGCGCGAAGCGAACGGTGCACGACGGCGCGTCCTGGGATGAAACAGGAGGAGTGCGGGCGAGACCACGGCATCAACACCCCACCAGCACCACCGGAACCTCGAGAAGCACCCATCTCATCCAAGCCGAGTCGCATAGCACCTGAAACTTCATCAAGAGAGGCGTAAACACCCTCTAAGACTTTGTCTCGTCCAGGAGCCCGTCGGCGACTGCCCGCAGGATGGTCGCCAGTGATGCGCGGGCCTGCGAGTTCAGTGTGCCCTTCAGGTCCAGGGTGACCGCATCCACGCCACGGCTGAGCACGAAGTAGCGCTGGATGAATGCACTGCGCTGGGCGGGGGCCAGTTGCTGGAATGCGGTGTCCATGAGCGCCGCCCCGTCGTCCCAGGGCAACCCAGGAGCCGCGTACGGCTCGGGTTCTTCAGCGGTCGCATGACTGGGCCGTGGCTCGGGAACGCGGCCCTGAGTGGGCGCATCATGGTCGTCCGGCGCATCCGGACCTTCGTCTTCGGCCCTGCCTTCCGCGCTGGCCGAGGCTGGTGTCAAAACCGGGTTTTGAACCTGCTCAGTGCTCTTCCGCACCTTGTGGGGCTGTCTGGGTTGAGAGCTCTTGAGAATCTCCTCGGCAGCTTTGGCTTTCTGCGCCTCGGGGTCTTTGATCCTGTAGATCTGCTCTGCCGTCTTGACCTTGATCTGCTTGGTGTCGACGATGTCCCGGAGCTCTGGTGTCAGGTTGAGCAGGCTCAGCCTGTTGGAGACGTACATCTGCGATTTGCCGATGCGCTCCGCGACCTTCTCCTGAGAACCGTGACGCTCCACCATCCGCTGCAGGAACTCCGCTTCCTTGTAGGGCGGGATGTTCTTGCGGTGGATGTTCTCGATGATGACAGCTTCATCGACCTTGTCGTCTTCCGCGTTGCCAAGGCGGTCCCGGACTCGGATCTCAAACTTGGTCCAGCCGAGCTGCTTAGCTGCGTGGTAGCGCCTGTTGCCGAGGATGATGATCCATTCGGCGTCACCCAATGCTTCGGCGTACTCGGGCTTGGCCCGGCGAAAGGCCGCACTCGACATCGCCACGGCGGGCTGCAGCTGACCCACTGAGCGCATGGAGCTCTTCAGCTCACGGAACTCTGCGTCCTCGTCCGTGTAGTCGAGGTCCGTACGCGGGTTGCCGGGGTTACCGATGACGGTGTGCATGTACACGGTCGTCGGCGGCACTTCGGGGACGACGGATTGCACAGGTGTTCCTGTGCTCTTCGCCGTCTTCCCGGGGCCGTCGAGCAGTTCTGCCCAGGGCTTCTTCGTAGCCATCAGCGACGGTCCTTCTTGCCTGCTCCGAGCTCCAGTGCCAGCTGGTAGAAGTCCTCGCGGGCCTCCATGGCCACGCGGTTCTTCTTGTACTGGGTGACGACAGTTCCCTCAAGGGCTGCCCGTGTGTGGACCTTGTAGTGACGGATGACGGTATTTGCCAGCTTCCACCCCTGGTTCCGGACGAAGTCCTTGGTCTGCTCAAGGTCGGCTTCGCCGTCGCGCGGATCCCAGTTGTTGATGACGACCAGGTAGGGAATGCCGAGCGGCTTAACGACTTCTTCGATGGTGTCGCGGGTCGGCATGAAGCCCAGGGGCTCCGGCTCAACCGGGACGATGATGTCGTCGGCATTGGCGAGGACAGCGCGCATGGCGTCGGCAGCCGTGCTCTGGCCAAAAGGATCGCCGGCATCTTCCTTCTCGTCCTCCGGGAGGTCCATCCAGCCGGGGGTATCAATGAAGGCGTGCCGGACCTTGCGTGACTTCTTCAGGTGCGAGAAGAGTTCAAGGTCGTCCCGGGAGTTGATCTGCTCAAACGAGAACGGCAGGTCTTCGCCGACACGCTCTGACCACCAAGTGGTCGAACCTTGGGGGTCGGCGGAGACTGCGGCAACGTAGTGCGGATCGCCGTCCGGGGCCTGGCCCAGTACATGGGCAGTGATGGCCGCTGTGTTCACGGTGAGGGTCGACTTGCCAACCCCACCCTGGGCCTTGACCCCTGATGTTGGACATACGAGACACTGGATCCTGAGGATCTGAGAACGGACATCTCGTGGTCATGAAGAACTACCCGCCACAGTTCAAGGCGGACGCGGTCGCGCTGTACGAGTCGCGGCCCGATGCAACGATCAGGTCGGTCGCCGCCGATCTGGGGATCAACTCGGAGACCTTGCGGAACTGGGTCCGGGCGGCCGGAGCGAGTCGGCCCCGGGGGCGCCGGACGCAGGGACCGGCACAGCTGCCGACACCACTGGAAGCGGAGAACGCGGCCCTGCGCAAGAAGGTCCGCGAGCTGGAGGAGGAACGCGAGATCCTGCGCAAAGCCGCAAAGTATTTCGCCGGGGAGACGCGCTGGTGAACCGCTTCCAGTGCGTCGCCGACCTCCAGCGCCGCTACGGCGTGAAGCGGCTCTGCAGCATCCTCGGCGTCAGCCGCTCGAGCTTCTACTACTGGCGCCGGACAGCCGCGGACCGGGCCGCCAGGCAGGCAGCCGACGCTCGCCTGGCCGCCCGGATACGGGCCGTGCACCAGGAATCGGACGGCACCTACGGAGCCCCGAGAATCACCGCCGAGCTCCGCGAGACGAGCCATGAGGCGGTCAACCACAAGCGGGTCGCCAGGATCATGCGGGCGTCCGGGATCGAAGGAGTCCGGTTGCGCCGCCGGCACCGCACCACCGTCCCCGACCCTGCAGCCGCCACGGCGCCGGACCTGATCGGTCGCGACTTCAGCGCCCAGAGGCCCAACACGAAGTACGTCGGCGACATCACCTACCTGCCCATCGACGGCGGGAAGTTCTGCTACCTGGCAACCGTCATCGACCTCGCATCACGCCGCCTGGCCGGCTGGGCGATCGCCGGCCATATGCGCGCGGATCTCGTGACGGACGCCCTGGCCACGGCGATCCGCACCCGCGGCAGCCTCGCCGGATCGATCATGCACACCGACCACGGAGCCCAGTACACAAGCAGAATCTTCACTCAAGCATGCAGGTCAGCAGGGGTTCGACGAAGCATGAGCGCGGTCGGGTCCAGCGCGGACAACACACTCGCCGAGTCCTTCAACGCGACCTTCAAACGCGAGACCCTGCAAGGACGAAAGAGCTGGCCAACCGAGCGCGAGGCCCGACTCGACGCCTTCCGATGGCTCCACCGCTACAACACCCGACGCCGACACTCCCACCTCGGACAACGATCACCAATCGCCTTCGAGAGCGCCCTCCAACTCACACCAACTACGCTGGCATCAGCCGCATAACCCGTGTCCAGGATTCGGGGTCAAGGCCCCCTTGCGGTTGATGAGCGCGGTAATCCGTGCCATAGGTGATACTCCTGATGCTCCGTATGCTTCCCGGCCCGGGCGGGTCGGTACTAGCGGACCGAAACAGGATGCCACGAGCGACTCAGCAAGGGGTATCTCGGCGTGCCGGTTCAAAACCGGGTTTTAAACCCAGGTCAGCCTCCCTGCCTCAGCAGCCCGCCGGGCAGCACTTCAAAACCGGGTTTTGAAAACGCCTGCGATGTCGTCCGAAGTCGTCACTGCGTACGCAGACATGTGTCAGCTGGCACAGAACGCAGAGAAAGCCCGTACCCCCTGTGGCGGCCGCCGGTTCTCTCGCCTGTTGCGAGCTGTTGCTTCCAGGTGCTCGGAGGCCATCCTTTGGTGATGATGACGTGGCCGTGCCGTCGTCCAGGCCGTGGCGTTGAGTGAGTGACACGCCTTGCGTTGAGCGGCATCACGCGCCCACGGAGTCCCATGCGCGCCACGTCGACGTTGCGAGCATCGGTTGGCGGCGCCCCTGCCCCACCTGTGATTCATATCACATGTCGTTTCTGTCAGGAATCGGGTCGCTGTCCCGCTCAAGTCACCGACAGAGAACTAGCGAACCGACAGGAGCAGCAAATGAAGCACCGCATCGTCGTTCTCGGCGCCGGTTATGCCGGGGCCTACGTGGCCGGGACCCTGGCCCGTCGGCTGTCCCCGGCAGGCACCGAGATCACCGTGGTCAACGCCGAGCCGGACTTCGTCCAGCGACTGCGGCTGCACCAGCTCGCGGCCGGCCAGGAGATCGAGGCTCCACAGCTCGCCGACGTCTTCGCGGGCACGGGGATACGGCTGCGCCTGGCCCGTGTCACCGCCGTCGCCCCCGAGCGGCAGGTCGTCGCCGTGGCTGGCGCCGACGGCGGTGGCGAGCTCGCCTACGACACCCTCCTCTACGCGCTCGGCAGCCGCGTCGCCGACCAAGGCGTCCCCGGCGTGGCCGAATATGCCTTCCACGTCACCAGTCGTCCGGCGGCACTGCGCCTGCGCGAGCGCCTGGACAACCTGGCCAAGCGGGGCGAAGGCGGGAGTGTGCTGGTCGTCGGCGACGGGCTGACCGGCATCGAGACCGCCACCGAGATCGCCGAATCCCGGCCCGGCCTGTCAGTGACACTCATCGCCCGCGGCGAGCTGGGCGCCTCACTCTCCGCCGGAGCCCGCAGCCATCTGCGCCAGGCCTGTGACCGGCTGGGCATCAGCGTCCTGGAGCACACCGAGGCCGAAGCCGTCGAAGCGGCGCGGGTGCTGTGCGCCGACGGTACCGCCCTGGCCTCCGACGCGACCGTGTGGACAGCCGGGTTCGCGGTCACCCCCATCGCTGCCGCCAGCGGGCTGGAGGTCACCGAGAACGGTCGGATCATCGTCGATCGCACCATGCAGTCGGTCTCACACCCGAACGTCTACGCCGTGGGCGACAGCGCCTACGCCATCGGCGACAACGGCCGACCTCTGCCGATGTCCTGTGCTTCGGCCGGCTACACCGGCATGCAGGCCACGGCCGCGATCGCGGGACGCCTGACCGGCCGCAAGATCCCTAACGCCAAGCTGGAGTACCACGGCAACCACATCAGCCTCGGGCGGCGGGACGGGATCCTGCAGCTGGTCGACGGCGAAGCACAGGCGAAGCCCAAGTACGTGGGCGGCAGGAAGGCCGCGCGGATCAAGGCGGGCATCCTCAAGATGTCGCTGTGGACCACCTCGCACCCGACCTTCGGCCTGCCCAAGCGCAAGCGCCACCTGGCCGCCGTACCGGATGCGTCAGCCGAGAAGGCGGCCGCGTAGCCGCCATGGGCAGCACTGCCACTGCGCTTCGAGGCCAGGGGCGGAACACCGCTGCCCCATCCTGTGCGCGCCTGAGCACCCCGGCACTGGGCCAGATACCGACCGCCCACCTGCGAGGCCGGACCAGCAACCGGCCGGAGCCGCTGCTGACCCGGGGTGTGCAACCAGCCCGTCCCCGTCACCAGGCAAAGAGATCTCTCTGTCCGAGGAGGACGCATGGATACTCCGGCCCCACGCGTAGCCGACACACTGCCGTCGTCCTGGCCGACGGTGGCCAGGACAGTCGTCCTGCTCACGGCACTCATCAGTGTGCTGCTCACCGCCTTCGCCTGGCCGTCGGTGCGGTCGCATGTGCACGACGTGCCGATCGCCGTCGCCGGGCCGCCCGCCGCGGTCAAGCAGGTCAGCGCCGCGCTCGATCAACGCCTGCCGGGCGGCTTCGCGATCACCGAGGTCGCCGACACCTCATCCGCCGAACGGTTGATCCGCGACCGGGAGGTGTACGGGGCGATAGACGTCAACTCCGGCGCTCCGCAGGTCATCACAGCCTCGGCCGCCGGCGCAGCGGTCGCCCAGACCCTTCAGGGCGTCGCGGTGGGGCTCGGTCAGACACAGGGCCCCAGCAAGACGTCCCCTGTCCGCGACATCGTCGCCCTGCCGGCCGATGACCCCCGCGGCGCCGGCCTGGCCGCCGGAGCCCTGCCCCTAGTCATGGGCGGCCTGCTCGCCGCGCTGCTACTGACCAGGCTTGTCCGCAGCATCGTTCGCCAGGTCGCCGGGGCACTCACCTTCGCGATCACCGGAGGTCTGGCGGTGGCAGCGATCCTGCAGTTCTGGCTCGGTTCACTGGACGATTCCTACCTGGTCAGCACCGGCGCGATCGCCCTGGCCATCGCCGCCACATCTCTGACCATCATCGGGCTGGAGTCACAGTTCGGGTACGCCGGCTTCGGCCTCGGCGCCGTCACCATGATGCTCATCGGCAACCCCCTGTCAGGCGCGTCGACCGCACCCGAGATGCTGCCGGGCTGGTCCGGCACGCTCGGCCAGCTGATGCCGCCCGGAGCGGGCGGCCAGTTGCTGCGCTCCACAGCCTTCTTCGACGGCCACGGCTCCACCCACTCCGTCCTCGTGCTCATGACCTGGCTCGGATTCGGTGTCGCGCTTTGCCTGGCCAGCGGTCTGCCCAGGCGCGAACGCCGCCTGGGCGCCGGGCCCACCGAGTCCGCCGAGTCCGCCGAGCCAGCCGAGAACGTGGTAGCGCAGCCGTCTAGTTAGGGTGTTCCGCGTGGACAGCACCGCCAGGGATCGCTTCGACACCAGCCGGTTCGAGGCCAGCCGGAACCGGCTGGCCTCGCTGGCGTACCGGCTGCTTGGCTCCGCCGCCGACGCGGAAGACGCCGTGCAGGATGCGTTCTTGCACTGACAGGCTGCCGACCGGCAGCGGATCAAGGTGCCGGAAGCATGGCTGACCAAGGTCGTCACCAACCTGTGCCTAGACCAGCTCCGCTCAGCGCAGGCCCGCCGCGAACGCACCGTCGGTGCCTGGCTGCCTGAACCGCTCCTCGACGGCGACCCGATGCTCGGCCCGGCCGACACATTCGAGCAGCGTGAATCGGTCTCCCTGGCCGTACTGACTCTCATGGAGCGTCTGTCACCGCTGGAGCGGGCCGTCTACGTCCTGCGCGAAGCGTTCTCCCACAACCACGCCGAAATCGCCGATATCCTCGACATCACCGATTCCGCAAGCCAGCAGCACCTCCACCGGGCCCGGCACCGCATCACCGCCACACGCCGCGGCAGTGGCGAAGTCGACCCGGCATCCGCCCGCAGGATCGTCGAGGAATTCCTCGCCGCAGCCACCTCGGGCCGCACCGAACGCCTAGTGGCGCTGCTCACCGACGACGCGACCGCGATCTCCGACGGTGCCGGCCTGACCGAGAAGCTGCTTCGGTACGACACTCCACAGCGCATCGCCGCCATCGCACGGGCCGGCTTCAAATCCACGCCCGCAAAACAGCGGCTTGCCGGCGGAATCTCTGCTGTCCACTACGCGCTCGTCAACGGCGCCCCCGCCATCCTTTTCGTGCCCGACGGCAAGGTCGTGGGCGCCGTAACGTTCGACATCACAAGCGGCAAGATCGCAACCGTGCGCGGCATCGCCGCCCCCGCCCGCCTCGTCCGCCTCACCGAGGCCTGGCGCCAGCACGGACCGGACACACCGCTCATCACCCAGTGGTGAGCTGACGCCGACCGCGGCCAGGCGCAGCGCCCCGCGCTTCATAGGTGGCTGGTGGGGAGGCTCCGGACGGGGCTCCGCTGGGTGCTGTTGTTGGTGCGCCGGTCCAGCTCGGTGCGGAGTTCGTGGATGACCTGGGCATAGACGGCGACGTGCTCGCAAAGCCGGCCGTTGTCCTCCCGCAGGGCGCTGTCATGTTGTTGGGGACGTGGGTGTCTGACGGGGTGTCAGGGTGTGGCTGGCCCAGGCGTCAGCCTAGGCTCAAGCTGTGGTGGGCTGGCCGGCGGCGCC
>NZ_JBIBZU010000053.1:0-6227 GCF_043088245.1 Streptomyces sp. NPDC014623
CACTCTCCCCCCCCCCCCCGCGCTCCCGTTCTTGGCGTCCACCTAAAACCGGGGGGTGGGGCGGGGGGGGGCGGGGGCCGGGGGGGGGGGGGCCCCCGGCCGGCTGGGGCTGCTAGTCCTCGTCGGGCAGGCTGATCGTGATTACCGGCTCGCCACCGTCGCCCTGGTGGAAGCGGCACGTGAGCTCGATGGGCTGCGCCGTGCGGGCTCGTCCTCCCCGGGGGACTCGGTAGAGCTCCACGGGGAAGGGCGTCCGCGTGTAGCGGCGGGCGGCGAATGCGGTCATGAACAGGACGTCCCAGAGTCGGCCTTCCTCGTCCTGGGGGGTCTGCCTGTTGCTGTCGCGGTCGCTCCACTCCACGCAGTCGGTCCATGCGGCGCGGGTGATCGCGACCGGCGCGCGGAGTCCGGCTTCACGGGCGATGGGTTCGGGGACGGCGACCAGGGTTCCGTCCGCGATGGCGTCGGCGCGGGTGTAGGCGTCGATGAGCGGGCCGAACGGCTCGGGGCCTGCGGCGGTGGAGCCTGCGGGGATCGAACGCATGGCGTCATCGCTGACGGAGAGGTCGTGTTCGATGCGGGCGAGGATGTCCGGGCTTTCCACTGGTGACACTCCTTCATGTGGTGCGGTTCGGGGTGTCGGGGAGGGGCCAACCTCCCCGACATAAAGAATCCTAACAGAAACACACGTCTTTAGTGGAAGGTGAGCGCGATTGACCTGCGGTTCTTCTGCTTCTCCTGGGGCGGCTTTCCGGCGCGGATGAGCAGCTGTTCGGCGCGTGCCTGCCGGTGCGCGCGCCAGCACCGGGCGCGCATCTGCTCGGCCAGCTCGTGCACTTCGGCCGTGCCGTAGTTCGGCCTCGTCCGCATCCGGCCCGCCAGTAGTTCGGCCTCCGCCGTCACCTCCTGGTAAGCGTGCGCGATCACCTCGTACGCGCCTCGACGGCGCGTGATCCGGCTCCACCCGCACCGGCCGGTCTCCTGCTCCAGCACGGACAGCGCGCAGCGCGCCCACCGCTCGCCTCCCTGGGCGGGCTCGGTGTGGACATCCATCCAGGTGGACACGCGCGGGTCGTGCATCGGGTCGTACGCGTAGTACTCCAGCGGCGCGGGCACGGCGCCACCGGCACGGAGCGAGAGATGGTCGGCGAACTTCTCCAGGGTGGGCGCGCCCTGGGTGCGGTTGAGCGCGGTGAGGTAGTCAGCGACGGTCGGCAGCTGCCAGGCGGGAGCGCCGAAGGGTGCGGCGGGCATGCACCACGAGCGGCGGGTGGTGGCCGTGGCGTCGGTGACGGACATGCGCAGCACGAAGAGTCGCGGCGCGCGCAGCGTGAGTGTTCCTGTGGCCATGGGGGTGCCTCCGGGCGCGGTGGACGGATCGGCCGGCCTGGGCGCGGCCGGTCCGGAAAGGGGCCTTGGGTGGGCGGGGGCGGCGCATGGTCCGCCCCCGCCGGACGGGCTAGCTGCGGCTGAGCGCCTGGGCGAGCGGGCCGAGGTCCTCGCGTCCGATCCGGGAGAGGGCGGCGAGCGTGTTCAGCTCCGCTTCGCGGGCCAGCCCCGCCCCGGTGTGCCCGGCGATCTTCGCGGCCAGGTAACCGACGCAGAGCGTGCCGAACAGGTCGTGGTCCAGGGACAGGAAGAACTCTTCGACGTCCCGGCCGGTGTCCTCGGCCATCGCGCGAATCTTCGCGGCAACGGGCCCCATGGCCTCGGCTACGTCGTCCTGGGTCAGGCCGAATTCGGCGAGAGAGTCGATTTCCTCGGTGGTGATCTCGTCCGTCGGTGCGGCGTTGCGGGCCTGCTGGTCCTGAGCGTTCATGGGGGAAACTCCCTGGTGAGGTGGTCTGGGTGTCGTCCGGGGCCAACCGGTTTCGACATAATGAATTCTAGCAGTTTTTGGCGTATTCGGGGGTGAGTGACCGCAGGTGTCCGGGTCGGAATACGCGTGCCGCTATGCTGGAAAACGCATCACGACTCTGCGCGGAATCGTCCTTTGGTCGATCTCCTCTGTTGGGTTGTGGTTTGGGAAGGTCCGGCGGTTGGGCCAACCGCGCAAGCGGTCCGCTTCGGCGGACAACCGCCGGACCGCTCACACACACGAAAAGAGGGCGGGCCGGACGCAATGCGTCCGGCCCGCCCTCTTTCGTAGCCCCTCTACCGGGAGCGCACCCCCTTCACCATCTGGCAGGCCCCTGGCGCTCCCGGCGTACCCGCGTGGCGATCATCCGGGTCTGTTCACCGTCGGCGCTGAGCTCCCAGACAAGATCGGTGTTCCCGTCCCGCAGAGCGCCGCGCAGCATGCCAAGAAGCGTGCCCCCGTCGTCTGCGGCGTACTCTCTCGGCTCGGCTGACCAGTCCTCGCCGAGATGCTGCGCGGCTGCGCGGGCGATGTTGGGCAGCGTGGGCCCGGTGTCCGGCTGCGGAGCAACGGTGGTCTCCACGGTGTGCCTTCCGTGTGGGTGCGGTCTGGGTGCCGGGCGGGGGCCAACCCGCCCGGCGAGTGATGCTGCGGCCAGCGGGGGCGGACCGGCGCGCGGCCGGTCCGCCCCGTGGCGGCTACTCCTGCTGTGCGCCCTCCTGCGGCGTCGTGGCGGCGTCCTCGGCGTCGGGCCCGGCTTCTCCCTCCTCGACCTCCCTGTCGGCCTCCTGGGCGCCCTCTGGGGCCTCCGGTGCGGTCGCGGCCTCGGGCCCCTCCTCCGGGGCGTCCGGCGCGTCCTCCTGCTCCTCCTCCTGGGCGTCGGCCTCGTCGGCCTGCTCCGCCTCGGTCGACTGCTCCTCGGCGTCCTCCTGCGGCTCCTGCTCGTCCGCCAGGCTGGTCGCTTCGTCGGCGGGCTCGGGGGCGGTGGCACGGCCGAGAATGGCGGCCTCGTGCGCGCTGAGGGTGTAGCCCTCGGCCTCAAGGAACGACAGCCACATGACCTGAGTGGCAGTCTTCGTGGACCATGCCTTGTCGTGCATCTCGTCTTCGAACGCTGCGGCCACCTGCGCCATGAGCAACTGCGGGCGGCGCGCCTTCCCGGTCCGCTGAATGAGTGGCGTGAACGGGTCGTCCGCGTTCCCCTCCGGCGCGGGTCCGCCGGTGAACTGGGCGACTGCCGCTGTCGCCTTCGCCTGGGTCCTGTTGATGAACTTGCGGTAGGTGTCCGATGCGTTCATCACGGTGGTGAGTACGAGCGTCCATGCCGCGTCGGACAGCGTCTTGCCCTTGCACAGCTGGGCGATGAACTCGTGGCGCACGTCGCGGGCGGCGCGGGCGGCCTTGTTCTGCTCGATGACCTTCTTCCGCTCGGCGCGCGCCGCTGCCTTTGCCTCGGCCTCCTCGGCCGCGTCTGGGGCGTCCTTGATCGCGTGGCCGTTCTTCTCCGGGTCGGTGCAGAAGTAGACCGGCTGGGCGTCCTCGTCCAGCCGCGCCGCATGACCGGCGCACGCGGCGTGCGTCGTCGCGGTGAACTCCTTGCCGAGCTTCGTCGTGATCTGGTCCAGCGGCCGCGCGGTGTCATCGCTCCGACTGTAGCGGGGCAGGACCGTGACACCCGCGTCCGTGAGGGCCTTGGCGGCGGAGTCCCGCTTCCGCCGCTCGTCGCGCTCCTGCCGGAGTGACGCCATGGCGTGCTGCCAGTTACCCCGGGTGTTCTTGCCCTTCGCCTCGGCGTCCTGCCGACGGGCGTACGCGAGCTTGTTGGCCGCTCCGGACACCTCCTCAACGTCCTGCAAATCGGCCAGCTCGGTCAGGTCGAATCCGTGATGCGCACCTGCCTGGAGTCCCTCGGTGGTCAGTGCGGAAGCCTGCTTCGCCGCACGCAGAGACTCGCGCTTCATGCCCAGGATTCCGGCCGCGCGGCGGCGGACGGGTTCGCTCATGCTGATCAGTTCCAGCTGCGCGGCGCCGTTCAGCTGGTCGCGGTGCGTCATGGGGGCGCGCTGGGTGTTCTCCACCATCGACAGGAGCAGCGCTTCGGTGTCGCTGTCGGTCAGGTCCTCACGCACGAACGCGGGGATCGGCCGGACGGGGGCGCCCTTGGCCTCGGCCTTCTTCGCCGCTGCGGTGGCGGCCAGCCAACGGCGCTGACCCTTGAACACGCCGAACGTACCGTCCTCCAGCGGCCGGACACTGATCGGCTCCTGTACGCCGATGCGCTCGACCGACGCGAGCAAGGCGTGATCTGGCTTGACGTTCTCGGTGCGGGCGTTGCGCGGGTCCAGCACCAACGTGCGGGGGTCGAACTCGGTCAGGCGTCCGAGTGCCTCCAGGCCGGCCGGAATCTGGGCCGTGGCGGCGGTGGTCTTCTCGCTCATGGGGTTACTCCCTCTGCTGGGGTGGTTCGGGATGGAGCCGGGACGGCGGGGCCAACCGCCGTCCCGGCGGGGTGAAGCTGGTTCAGCTCTTGCACAGACACTCTTCGGGCGGGACCTCGCCGCACCGGTCGTCGGCGCACATTCCCACCTGGCAGAGGAACGGAGTCTTCTCGTGAGTGCGCGGGTGATGTGTCACGTAGGCGAAACTCGTTCCGTCCAGCATCACCTCGACGTACGCGGAACGGTGGTGCCGGAGATAGGCGGCAATGGCGGCCTTTCCGGCGGTGTGCGGGGCGCTAACCCATTCGCCGACGTCGTAGCCCTCGTCGTTCGAGAAAGTCACCACCACGCCGTAAATGGTGCGCCCGCCCGTGGGCTCGATGGTGGGGAAGTGCGGATAGATGGGAATGCGCACGGGTTCTCCAAGGATTGCGGTTCGGGAAGTGCCGGGCGGCGGGGCCAACCGCCGCCCGGCAGTGAGCATCAGGCCACCACGATGCCGCTGTGGCGGTCCAGGGCGAATGCGTCTTCGAAGCTGGTGTCGCGGTTGGCCTCGGACGCGCGGCGGGCCTGCGCCTCGCCTGCGGTGAGAGCCGTCAGCCCGGTTCCCATGTCCTTCTCCCACACCCGCTCGGTCGGGAAGCCGTACAGGGACGAGGACCGGGCGGTCACCTGACAGAGCTCAACGGCCGTGTTCATGAGACCTGCGCCGAGGACCGTGGCGAACGTGGTGACCTGCGTGGGCTCCAAGTTGCGCACCAGGCTGTCCTCCCCGATCTCGAACAGAGCGCGCGCGGGAACCCGGACACCGGGCGCCATCTCCATCACACAGCTGAGCAGGTGCTGACCGGGCTCCAGCTCCAGCGCAATACGAAAGAACATTTCCTGGCCGTGGACGAGTGCGACGTCACGGTGGGACTTGATGGTGGTGGTTGCCATGATGGGTGCTCCCTGTGAGCTGTGGTTTGGGCGCCGTCCGGGGGGCCAACCCCTCGCGTCTTCCTGACAAATAAAACTCTACCAGAAACTGGCACGTGAGTGGGGTTTTCGGGCCTGTCCACGCGTCTCTTTCTTGGCTTTTCTTCAGCCGCAATATCCCCCCCAACATCCCCCCTAACATCCCCCCCTAGCATTCCTCCCAACATCCCCCCCAACATTAGGCGCGCATAATTTCGCGCCGCCTCGCAAACGTGCAGATCAGGCACCATTTTTCCTGTGGTGAGTACTCAGACTTCCCCTCATCTTCCTGGTCTTCCCTGTGAGTTGTGATGGTGAGTGGGGTGGTCTGGATTGGTGTGGCTCGGTGAACGGGACCGGTCGCTGCGCTGGCTGTGGGTCCCGTCGACTGGGTGCCGACGGGGTGGGGTTGGGGGTGGCCGGTGGTGGGCGGTGCGTGTCTGTCAGGGGGTGTGGTGGGCAGGGCGGGTGTCGTCCTGTCAGTGGCTCCTGTGGGTCGGCTGCCTCTCGGAGATGGGTGGGGCTTTTCTTTTCGGGGCGACCGGTGGCTTTTCTGTCCGGGGTTTTCCGGGGGCCTGGTGGGGTGCAAGGGTGGGGGATGCTGAGTCATGTTCTTATCTAGCTCACTCTTTGAGTCACACAGCGGGGCCACGGAGCGGTCTGCCGGTGCTGTCTGATTCCCTCGCTCATTGCTGGCGTGTTCGGTTGGCGTGGTGCGGGTGTCCGGGCCCGGAGGGTTCGGGCATCACGGTCCCCCATGCCGTCAGGTGAGGCAGCCTCGCCCGGTGGTCAGTCAGAACCCTTGCCCTGCCTGCATCGTGATGGCTCGTAGGGCCATGGTTCACCACCACACCCGCACTCGCCGAACCCAGCCTCACAACTCACCCTGTTCGTGCGGGAATTCCGGAGGAATTCACCAAACCATTCCGGAGGAATGGTTTGGGAAACCCGTAGGGTTTCGTCGTCTTTACGAC
>NZ_JBIBZU010000054.1:0-3223 GCF_043088245.1 Streptomyces sp. NPDC014623
AACACAGTGGACGCGAGCAACTGAGGACAAGCCCTCGGCCTATTAGTACCAGTCAGCTCCACCCGTTACCGGGCTTCCACATCTGGCCTATCAACCCAGTCGTCTACTGGGAGCCTTAACCACTCAAGGTGGTGGGAACACTCATCTCGAAGCAGGCTTCCCGCTTAGATGCTTTCAGCGGTTATCCTTTCCGAACGTAGCCAACCAGCCATGCCCTTGGCAGGACAACTGGCACACCAGAGGTTCGTCCGTCCCGGTCCTCTCGTACTAGGGACAGCCCTTCTCAATATTCCTACGCGCACAGCGGATAGGGACCGAACTGTCTCACGACGTTCTAAACCCAGCTCGCGTACCGCTTTAATGGGCGAACAGCCCAACCCTTGGGACCGACTCCAGCCCCAGGATGCGACGAGCCGACATCGAGGTGCCAAACCATCCCGTCGATATGGACTCTTGGGGAAGATCAGCCTGTTATCCCCGGGGTACCTTTTATCCGTTGAGCGACAGCGCTTCCACAAGCCACTGCCGGATCACTAGTCCCGACTTTCGTCCCTGCTCGACCCGTCGGTCTCACAGTCAAGCTCCCTTGTGCACTTACACTCAACACCTGATTGCCAACCAGGCTGAGGGAACCTTTGGGCGCCTCCGTTACTCTTTAGGAGGCAACCGCCCCAGTTAAACTACCCATCAGACACTGTCCCTGATCCGGATCACGGACCCAGGTTAGACATCCAGCACGACCAGAGTGGTATTTCAACGACGACTCCACAACCACTGGCGTGGCCGCTTCACAGTCTCCCACCTATCCTACACAAGCCGAACCGAACACCAATATCAAACTATAGTAAAGGTCCCGGGGTCTTTCCGTCCTGCTGCGCGAAACGAGCATCTTTACTCGTAGTGCAATTTCACCGGGCCTATGGTTGAGACAGTCGAGAAGTCGTTACGCCATTCGTGCAGGTCGGAACTTACCCGACAAGGAATTTCGCTACCTTAGGATGGTTATAGTTACCACCGCCGTTTACTGGCGCTTAAGTTCTCAGCTTCGCACACCCGAAAGTGCACTAACCGGTCCCCTTAACGTTCCAGCACCGGGCAGGCGTCAGTCCGTATACATCGCCTTACGGCTTCGCACGGACCTGTGTTTTTAGTAAACAGTCGCTTCTCGCTGGTCTCTGCGGCCACCCCCAGCTCATGGAGTAAATCCAATCACCGGTGATGGCCCCCCTTCTCCCGAAGTTACGGGGGCATTTTGCCGAGTTCCTTAACCATAGTTCACCCGAACGCCTCGGTATTCTCTACCTGACTACCTGAGTCGGTTTAGGGTACGGGCCGCCATGAAACTCGCTAGAGGCTTTTCTCGACAGCATAGGATCATCCACTTCACCACAATCGGCTCGGCATCAGGTCTCAGCCTTAACGTGTGACGGATTTGCCTACCACACGGCCTACACCCTTACCCCGGGACAACCACCGCCCGGGCTGGACTACCTTCCTGCGTCACCCCATCGCTTACCTAGTACAAGTCTGGTTCGTCGGCTCCACCACTACCCTCAACTCCGAAGAGATCGGGCCGGCTTCACGGACTTAGCATCGCCTGATTCAGTATTGGGCGTTTCAAAGCGGGTACCGGAATATCAACCGGTTGTCCATCGACTACGCCTGTCGGCCTCGCCTTAGGTCCCGACTTACCCTGGGCAGATCAGCTTGACCCAGGAACCCTTAGTCAATCGGCGCACACGTTTCTCACGTGTGTATCGCTACTCATGCCTGCATTCTCACTCGTGAACCGTCCACAACTCGCTTCCGCGGCTGCTTCACCCGGCACACGACGCTCCCCTACCCATCCACACTCCCGTTGGGGATACATGTGTGAATGACACGACTTCGGCGGTACGCTTGAGCCCCGCTACATTGTCGGCGCGGAATCACTTGACCAGTGAGCTATTACGCACTCTTTCAAGGGTGGCTGCTTCTAAGCCAACCTCCTGGTTGTCTCTGCGACTCCACATCCTTTCCCACTTAGCGTACGCTTAGGGGCCTTAGTCGATGCTCTGGGCTGTTTCCCTCTCGACCATGGAGCTTATCCCCCACAGTCTCACTGCCGTGCTCTCACTTACCGGCATTCGGAGTTTGGCTAAGGTCAGTAACCCGGTAGGGCCCATCGCCTATCCAGTGCTCTACCTCCGGCAAGAAACACACGACGCTGCACCTAAATGCATTTCGGGGAGAACCAGCTATCACGGAGTTTGATTGGCCTTTCACCCCTAACCACAGGTCATCCCCCAGGTTTTCAACCCTGGTGGGTTCGGTCCTCCACGAAGTCTTACCTCCGCTTCAACCTGCCCATGGCTAGATCACTCCGCTTCGGGTCTAGAGCGTGCAACTCAACCGCCCTGTTCGGACTCGCTTTCGCTACGGCTTCCCCACACGGGTTAACCTCGCTACACACCGCTAACTCGCAGGCTCATTCTTCAAAAGGCACGCAGTCACGACTGCATGTGCAAGCACATACAGCGACGCTCCCACGGCTTGTAGGCACACGGTTTCAGGTACTATTTCACTCCGCTCCCGCGGTACTTTTCACCATTCCCTCACGGTACTATCCGCTATCGGTCACCAGGGAATATTTAGGCTTAGCGGGTGGTCCCGCCAGATTCACACGGGATTTCTCGGGCCCCGTGCTACTTGGGTGTCTCTCAAACGAGCCGTTGATGTTTCAGCTACGGGGGTCTTACCCTCTACGCCGGACCTTTCGCATGTCCTTCGCCTACACCAACGGTTTCTGACTCGCCTCACAGCCGGCAGACCGTGAACAAGAGATCCCACAACCCCGCATGCGCAACCCCTGCCGGGTATCACACGCATACGGTTTGGCCTCATCCGGTTTCGCTCGCCACTACTCCCGGAATCACGGTTGTTTTCTCTTCCTGAGGGTACTGAGATGTTTCACTTCCCCTCGTTCCCTCCACACTGCCTATGTGTTCAGCAGCGGGTGACAGCCCATGACGACTGCCGGGTTTCCCCATTCGGAAACCCCCGGATCAAAGCTTGGTTGACAGCTCCCCGGGGACTATCGTGGCCTCCCACGTCCTTCATCGGTTCCTGGTGCCAAGGCATCCACCGTGCGCCCTTAAAAACTTGGCCACAGATGCTCGCGTCCACTGTGCAGTTCTCAAACAACGACCAGCCACCCATCACCCCGCCCTGACAGGCGAGTACA
>NZ_JBIBZU010000055.1:0-5156 GCF_043088245.1 Streptomyces sp. NPDC014623
TGCAGGGGGGACCCTGTGGGAGAGTAGGACGCCGCCGAACAATTATTCCGGGAAAGCCCCGTGCCCTTGTGGCACGGGGCTTTTCTGCGTTCTGATATCCGATTGGTGCGTGAGCCCGGCCGACGGGACCGGCGAGCCGTGCCGGGGCTACCGGGCCCGCAGGGTCAGCGCTGGTTCACCAGCCGGGTGTCGTACGCCAGGATGACGGCCTGGACTCGGTCGCGGGAGCCCGTCTTGGCGAGGACGCGCGTGACGTGCGTCTTCACCGTCGATTCGGCGAGGTGGAGGCGTGTGGCGATCTCGGTGTTGGTCCAGCCCTGTCCTATGACAGTGAGGATCTCCCGCTCCCGCTCCGTCAGTGAGGCGATGCGCGGGTCTCCCGGCACGGGGCCGGCGCCGGGCACGGGCGGCAGATGGTGCACGTAGGCGTCCAGGAGCCGGCGGGTCAGGCTCGGGGCGACGACTGCGTCACCGCTCGCGACGGCCCGGATGCCGGAGAGGAGCTCTTCCGGCATCGCGTCCTTGACCAGGAAGCCGCTCGCCCCGGCCCGCAGGCCGTCGTAGGCGTACTCGTCCAGGTCGAACGTCGTCACGATGAGGATCCTCGTGCGGGCCCCGGACGTGATGATGCGGCGCGTCGCCTCGATGCCGTCGAGGCCTGGCATCCGGATGTCCATGAGGGCGACGTCCGGGTGGTGGCGGGCGACCATGTTCACCGCCTCCGTACCGTTCGCTGCTTCACCGACGACTGTCATGTCGTCCTGGCTCTCCAGCAGCATGCGGAAGCCGAAGCGTTGCATGGCCTGGTCGTCGGCGATGAGTACCGTCGTCACGGGGGTGCGTCCTCCAGGGGAAGGCGAAGCCTGGTCTGCCAGCCGCCTGCGGGGTGCCGGCCTGATTCGAGTGTGCCGTTGTAGAGCGAGGCTCGTTCACGCATTCCGCTGATGCCCCGTCCGTGGGAGGAGGTCTCGTTCCGAGGGGGTCGCGGGCCACCACCCGAATCCGTGGCCCGTACCTCCAGTCCGGTGGGCGTGTAGGTGAGGGTGACCTCGGCCGAGGCCTGGGGGCCCGCGTGCTTGAGGGTGTTGGTGAGGGATTCCTGGACCACGCGGTACACGGCGAGCTGCCGGCCGGGCGAGACGGGGACGGGCGGGGGGCTGCCGTGGACGGTCAGCCCGACGGGCAGCCCCGCCTCCCGTACGCCGGTCAGCAGGGTGTCCAGGTCCGCGAGTGAGGGCTGGGGTGTGAGGTCGGCGGACGGGGCCGGTTCGCGCAGGACGCCGAGCACGCGGCGTAGTTCCGCGAGGGCCTGGCGGCTCGTGGTGCCGATGGCTTCGAGCGCCTGGCCCGCGCGTTCCGGGTTCTTGGCCGCGGCGTACGCCCCGCCGTCGGCCAGGCCGGTGATGACGGACAGGTTGTGGCCGATGATGTCGTGCATCTCCCGCGCGATACGGGCGCGTTCACCAGCTGCCGCGAGTTGGGCCTGCTGGTCGCGCTCGTGTTCGAGCCGGTGGGCGCGTTCGACGAGGGCCTCGGTGTACTCCCGGCGTGTGCGTACCGCCATCGCGAGCAGGGTGACGAAGGCGAACGCCCACAGGTAGGAGACGAGTTGCCGGTCCGCGGTGCCGCGGATCGCGATCGCTCCGGCGGCGGCGGGCAGGCACATCAGCAGCCCTGCCCGGGCCAGGTTCTTGAGGGGCAGCCGCAGGGCGATCGTGTAGGCGGGGATCAGTTGGAGCAGTGCGGCCTGGACGACGGCGCCCGTCCAGATGTTGAGCAGGGAGGCCGGTGCCATCAGGGCGAGCACGGCCATCGGCCGGCGGCGGCGCCACAACAGGGGGACGGAGAAGCAGAGGCTCATCAGCAGGACCAGTGGCTCCGGCACATCCACGTTCCGGGCGACATTGCGCCACCCTCCGGTGCCGTAGTCGAGCACCGCGACGACGACCCAGAAGCCGGTGACCGAGAGGTCCCACATCATCGGCCGGCGGCGGTCGAAGGCCTTGAGCCGTTGCAGGAGGTCCTGGATGTACGGGGTCAGCGGCGCGGTGCCGGTGGTCAGGTGCCCTGGGGGCGGGGTCTTCCCGTCACTCACCCTGCCCGTCCTCGGTCCGTCCGTCACCGCTTCGCCCCTCCGCCGTACCGCATCGTCCCGTTACGCGTCCCTGCGGCGCAGGAGCACCGCGCCGGCGCCCAGGGCAGCACCGGCCCACAGACACAGGGCCAGCAGCGCCGGACCGGTGGCCGCGGCGTCCGGGAGAGGTGTGGCCGAACCGAGTACCCCGGCGGCCTGCGTCGGGAAGTACTTCAGCGCGCTGTCCACGGCATCGTACGGAAGCATGCCGAGGACCTCGGGCAGGATCAGGACACCGCCGATGTACGCCCCTATGCTGCCGGGCACGGAGCGCAGGGTGGCGCCGAGGCCGAGGGCGATCACGCTGAGCAGGGTGACGGCGGCCGCGCTGCCCGCGATCGCTCCGAGGACGCCCGGGTCGGTGAGAGCGGCGGCCTTGTCGGTGTCGTGCAGGAACAGTTGCGCGGCGGGGAACGTGATCAGGGCGGTGGCGAACATCGAGGCGTAGGCGACGACGGTGAAGACCGCGGCCTTGGCCCACAGGACGGGGAGGCGGCGGGGTACGACGGTGAGCGATGCCCGGATCATCCCGGAGGAGTACTCGCCGGCTGTGACGAGGATGCCGAGGACCGCAAGGCACATCTGGCCGAGCTGGGTGCCGAAGAGGACGAGGACGACGGTGTCGATGTCGGCGTCGCCGCCCCCCGAGGTGTAGGTGGCGCCCATGAGGAGTCCGACACCGAGGATGACGGCGGCCGCGGACAGGATGGTGACCCAGGTCGATCGCAGGGACCAGAGTTTGTGCCACTCGGAGCGCATGACACGACGAGGGGTGACGCGGTACGGGGAGGGCGCGGTCGCGGTGGTCATACGAGGACTCCGGTCAGGGGTGCGGCCGTCCGGTACTCGACGGATTCCTGGGTGAGGTCCATGAAGGCCTGTTCCAGGGAGACGGTCTGCGGGGTGAGTTCGTGAAGCGGGATGGCGTGGGCGGCGGCCGTGCGGCCGATGTGTACGGAGTCGGTTCCGTGGACGGTCAGTTCGTCGGTGGTGCCGGTGGTGATCCGTACACCGGGTCCGGCCAGCAGGGTGCGCAGGGCGTCGGCCTGCGGGGTGACGACCCTGACCGAGGCGCCGCCCGCGGTGCGGATCAGGTCGCCGACGGTGGTGTCGGCGAGGAGCCGGCCGCGGCCGATGACGACGAGATGATCGGCGGTGAGGGCCATCTCGCTCATGAGGTGGGAGGAGACGAGGACGGTCCGGCCCTCCGCGGCGAGGGACGTGAGCAGGTTGCGGATCCAGAGGACGCCTTCGGGGTCGAGCCCGTTGACCGGTTCGTCGAGGATGAGGGCCGCAGGGTCGCCGAGGAGCGCGGCCGCGATACCGAGACGCTGCCCCATCCCGAGCGAGAAGCCCTTGATCCTCTTGTGGGCGGCTCCGGTGAGCCCGGCCAGGTCCAGGACGTGTTCGACGCGGCTGCGGGGGATGCCGTGGGTGTGGGCGAGTGCCATGAGGTGGTTGAAGGCGGTACGCCCCGGATGGGCCGAGCGGGCTTCCAGGAGGGCCCCGACCTCGGTGAGCGGCGCGGGGTGGGTGGTGTAGGCGCGGCCGCCGATGGTGGACCGGCCGCGGGTGGGGGCGTCCAGTCCGAGCAGCATGCGCATGGTGGTCGACTTCCCCGCTCCGTTGGGGCCGAGGAAGCCGGTGACGGTGCCCGGCCGCACGGTGAAGTCGAGGCCGTGGACGACGGTCGTGCCCCCGTACCGTTTGGTGAGTTCGTATGCCCTGATCATGTCGTCGACGCTACGGAGGACGCGAGGGGCGGTCGTCCGACCGGGGGCTTGGGGTGAGGTCTGCGGTAGTACCTGGGTACGACGCCGAGAACGGGCTGAGCGCGTCGCTGTCGTCACCGCGCGGGGGTTGTCCGCCCCGGCTCTCTCTCGCACGCGCTCCCCGGCGGCCTCACGGCCTGCTGTGAGCGCCGAGGAGCGCGTGCGCTCCTTCCCCGTCGCTCTGAACCGGTCGCCGACCGGCCGGGAACGCCGGTGGGCCCGCTGTCGGAGGGCTCCGCCGAGCGTGCTGAAAGAGCGTTTTGTTCCGCCAGGGGCGTTTGACAGGGGGTCGAAGTTGAGTAGGTCACGGTCGCTCGAGAGGGTGGCACGTGGGATTCGATGCAGGTATGGAGAACGCCTTGCGGGACCGGCTGTCCGCGGCCGGTGAGGGCAGGAGCCTGCGATGGCGCCGAGCCTGCCTGGTTTTCTCGTCAGGCGTGGTGCCGGCGTGCAGGCAGTGCATCACCTATGTCGACACCAACAGCCCCGGCGCCGATCCCGGCCCGGTCGTCATCGCCTGTCACGACCAGCGCGTCAACTCCGTACGCTCAGCCTCGCTGAGTACCAGTTCCGACTTGTGACGGCCTGGCCGCGGCTCGTCCGCCAGTCCCACCATCCGCCGGCCAGCGAACCGTGAGCGTACTTGCGTACCGTCTCCGTGGAAACCCTGAAGTTCGCTGGCACACGCGTGTTGGATGCGCCTTCCGCGCAGGCCGCAACGATCCGGGCCCGCTCCGCCACACGAGCTGGGACGTGCCACACAAGGCCGCCGTACCTCATGCGTGATGAACTGTGGCCTGGCTTCGAGACAATGATCTCGTCTCGAACAAGGGAGTGGGAGGGACCGTGGGCCTTGGTGGGGGGACGTGGCAGCGACTGACCGCCGTGGTGCTCGTCATGGCGGTGGCGGCCGGGTGCACGGGGCGGGGCGAAGGCGCGGGCGGCGGAAACGACGAAGACCTGCTGCGGAACCACGACTGGACGCAGATGCCGGGCACCACCGCGCGGAACGACATCCTGCGGGTCAGCGCATCGGATCGGCACATCGTGGAGCAGGACTCCTCCGGCGGCCAGCCCAACCCCCCGCTGAACCTGGCCGGCCCGCATCTTAGGTCCGATGGCGACTTCACCGTCACCGCGCGCATGTCCGGTGTGGGTGACGATGACGGCGACTCATGGCTGCGGCTGTACGGACGGGTACCGGTCATCTACGACGAGTGGCGGCAGGAGCGGCCCTCACTCCGCGTCGG
>NZ_JBIBZU010000056.1:0-3118 GCF_043088245.1 Streptomyces sp. NPDC014623
GCGACCCGGGCTTCGGGGAGTTGCTGGAGCGCGTGCGGGCCACCGACCTGGGAGCCTACGCGCACCAGGACCTCCCCTTCGAACGCCTGGTGGAAGTGCTCAACCCGGCGCGCTCCCTGGTCCGCCACCCGCTCTTCCAGGTCCTGCTGGCCTTCAACAACGGCGCGGCGCCCGACGAAGGACCCGCCGACCGGGCATCGGACGTCCTGGTGCGGCCCGAGACGGTGGAGATCGCGGCGGCCAAGTTCGACCTGTCGCTGTCCTTCAACGAGGACCGGGCGGCCGACGGCACGGCGGCCGGGATGCGGGGCGTGCTGGAGTACAGCGCCGACCTGTACGACGAGAGCACGGCCCGAAGGACGGCCGAACGCTACCTCCGGCTGCTCGAAGCGGCGGTCGCGGAGCCCCGCACCCCGCTGAGCCGCATTCCCGTCCTGAGCGAGGCCGAGCTGCACGACCTCCTCGTCCGGCGCAACGACACGGCCCGCGCCCTGTCCGGCGCCTCCCCGCTGCGGCGGTTCGAGGCCCAGGCCGCCAGGACTCCCCGGTCCACGGCCCTGGTCGCGGGCGAGGAGCGGATCGACTACGCCGAACTCGACGCACGGGCCGACCGGCTCGCCGCACTGCTGTCCCGGAGCGCCACCGGGCGCGGCGGACCCGTCGCCGTCGCCCTGCCGCGTGGCGCGCTGCTTCCGGTGGCTCTGCTCGCCGTCTGGAAGGCGGGCCTGCACTACCTGCCGCTGGACCCCGACCACCCGAAGAGCCGCCTGGCGGACATCCTCACCGACTCCGCGCCCGGCTGCGTCATCACGACGACCGACCTCGCGCGCGGCCTCCCGCCGGTGCCCGCCCCGCTGCTCGTCCTGGACGCCCCGGCCACCGCGGCACGCCTGGCCGCCGCCCCCGGCACCGCACCGGCCGAAGGCACGCGGGCGCGGGAGCGGGAGTGGGGGGAGGAACTGGCGTACACGATCTACACCTCCGGCTCCACCGGCCGTCCCAAGGGCGTCATGGTGACCCGGTCGGCCGTGGCGAACTTCCTCGCCGACATGACCGAGCGGCTGGAACTGGGTCCCGAGGACCGGCTGCTGGCGGTCACCACGGTCTCCTTCGACATCGCCGTCCTGGAGATCTTCGCCCCGCTGCTCACCGGCGGCACGGTCGTCCTTGCCGACGCCACCGCCCAGCGCGACCCCGCGGCCGTGAGGTCCCTCTGTGCCCGCGAGGGCGTGACGGTGGTCCAGGCCACTCCCGGTTGGTGGCACGCCATGGCTGTGGACGGCGGCCTCGACCTCACAGCCCTGCGCGTGCTGGTGGGCGGCGAGGCGCTGCCGCCCGCCCTCGCCCGCACCCTCCTGGAACCCGGCCGCGCGCCGCTGGGCGACCGCCTGCTCAACCTGTACGGACCGACGGAGACCACCGTCTGGTCCACCGCCGCGCACATCACCGCCGAGACCCTGGAGGCGCACGGCGGCGCCGTGTCGACCGGGGCGCCGATCGCCCGCACCGCCGCCTACGTGCTCGACGCCGCGCTGCGGCCCGTGCCCGACGGAGTGCCGGGCGAGCTGTACCTGGCCGGGGCCGGGCTGGCCCGGGGCTATCTGGGCCGGCCGGGGCTGACCGCCGAGCGGTTCGTGGCCTGCCCGTTCGGGGGGCCGGGGGAGCGGATGTACCGCACCGGCGACCTCGCCCGCTGGCGGCCGGACGGAAGTCTGGAACACCTGGGCAGGACCGACGACCAGGTCAAGATCCGCGGGTTCAGGATCGAACTGGGCGAGGTCGAGAGGGCCCTGGCACAGGCGCACGGTGTCGGCAGGGCCGCCGCCGCCGTGCGCCCGGACGCCACCGGCTCCGCCCGACTGGTCGGCTATCTGGTACCGGCCGGCGGGAGCGGCGTACTCGACGAGAAGGCCGTGTCCGCCACCGTACGGGCGGTGCTGCCCGAGTACATGGTCCCCTCGGCGCTGGTGGTGCTGGACGGCGGCCTGCCGCTGACCGCGAACGGCAAGCTGGACCGGGCCGCGCTCCCCGCGCCCGAGGCGACAACCGGCCGGGGCCCCGGACGGGCGCCGCGCGGGCCGCGCGAGGAGATCCTGTGCGGGCTCTTCGCCGACGTGCTGGGCGCGTCCGGGATCGGCGTGGATGACGACTTCTTCGCCCTGGGCGGCCACTCCCTGCTCGCCACCCGACTTGTCGCCCGCGTCCGCAGCACACTCGGCGTCGAACTGGGGGTCCGTGAGGTCTTCGAGACACCGACCGTGGCCGGCCTCGCCGCCGCGCTCTCCGCGGCGGGCGAGACCGGACCCCGGCTGCGCCCCGCCGACCCGCGCCCCGAGCGGCTGCCCCTCTCCTACGCCCAGCGCCGCCTGTGGTTCGTCCGGCAACTGGAGGGGCCGAGCGCCACCTACAACGTCCCGCTGGCGCTGCGCCTGGCCGGTCCGCTGGACGTGGCCGCGCTGCGGGCCGCGCTGGGGGACGTGGTCGCCCGGCACGAGAGCCTGCGTACCGTCTTCGCCGAGGACGAGCACGGCCCGCACCAGGTCGTCCTGCCCGCCGACGGCCCGGCTCCGCTCACCGGGCCCGTCCGGACCGACGAGGACGAACTCCCCCGCCTACTGCGGGAAGCGGCCGATCACGCGTTCCGGCTGGACGCCGAACCACCGCTGCGCGCATACCTGTTCGCCACGGCGCCCGACGAGCACACCCTGCTCCTGGTCATGCACCACATCGCCACCGACGCCTGGTCGCAGCGGCCGCTGATCGCCGATCTGGCCGCGGCCTACGCCGCCCGCCACGCCGGCCGGGCCCCGGCCCTGCCGCCGCTGCCGGTCTCCTACGCCGACTACGCCCTGTGGCAGCAGGTCCGCCTGGGGGACGAGCGGGAGGAAGACAGCGCACTGTCCGCCCAACTCGCTTACTGGCAAGGCGCGCTGGCCGGCTCCCCCGAGGAGCTGTCGCTGCCCGCCGACCGGCCCCGACCCGCCGTCCCCTCGCACCGGGGGGACAGCGTGCCCCTCTCGATCCCGCCGTGGTTGCACGGGCGGGTGGTGGAGTTGGCGCGGGAGTTCCGGGCGACGCCGTTCATGGTGGTGCACGCGGCGTTGGCGGCGCTGCTGAC
>NZ_JBIBZU010000057.1:0-2657 GCF_043088245.1 Streptomyces sp. NPDC014623
TTCCCAAGCTCAGAGCGCGAGTTCGATTCTCGTCACCCGCTCCATGAAAAAGCCCCAGGCCAACGGCCAGGGGCTTCTTTGTTGTCCGGACCACGCTACGTCTTACGGGTCCGGTCAATTCATCCTGGCCAGCCCGCGCCTCCGGTCGCACGCCCTGTCGATCCCGTCCATGCGTCGCAGGCCACCGGTCCACGGAGACCGCCCTGGGGTCGGCAGGGGCGGTGGAACCGCTGATTCATACCGAGCGTGGTGTCCTACGGTGTTTCGAACCCGGGACCAGCACCGGGGCCAGTGGACGGTGGCACGTGAACGGGGACTCGATGGCTGACGGGACAGCACTGGCGGATCGGATCGCAGAGCGGTGGGCCGGCATCGGAGATCCGCGGGCGATGCTGGGTGAGTTGCGGCGGGCGTTGGTACTGGTGCCGTTCGAGGGTGGCGGGTTGTGGACCGCGGAGTCCGGCGGGATCCGCTGGATCTGTGGGTTCACCGACGAGGAAGCGCTGGCCCGGTTCGCCCAGGCACGCAGCACCGGGAGCGACGCCGGTGCTGTCGGGCGGTCATGGGAGTTCGCCGAGCTGCGCGGGGCGCGGCTGCTGGACGAGATCATTCCCGCGATGGGCGTACCGGCCGGGATCGCGGTGAACATCGCCGACCCGGACGGCTCGATGCTCTTTCCTCCGGTGACGGGGATCGTGCCCGACGCGGTCGCCGTCGACGCGCAGGAGGCGGAAGCCACGGTGGGTGCACAGACCCGGGGCGGGGGACGGGGCCGATGAGCGGCAGTGGTGCTGAGGATCTGAACGTAGACCGGGCCAGTGTCCAGCAGATCACCAGTGGTCTGCGGGCGGCGGTGGCCGAGCTGAGGGAGGTCGGTGACGGTACTGGGGCGGTGCTGGGCAAAGGGCTGTCGGACCTGTCGATGACCGGCATGGAGGCGGGTCACCACGGGCTTTCGGTGGACTTCGAGGACTTCTGTGAGCGGTGGGAGTGGGGGGTCCGGGCCTTGGTCCAGGACGCCAACGCCATCGCGGCGAAGCTGGGTCTGGCCGCCGGAATCCTGTGGGAGGAGGACCAGTACGTCCAGGGCACCATGAAGGTCGTGGTCAACGCCGCCGTGGGCAACCCCCACGCGTCCGAGGACGAGATCGTCAAGCAGAACTGGGGTGATGTGTTCACCCCCGACTACCTCAGCCCGGACTACAGCGCGGAGTCCTTCGAGCGGGCGGCGGACGAGGCCGGGCAGACCTGGAAGGACACCGGACGGGCGCTGCTGACCGAGGGGAACGGCGGCCGTCAGGCAGACCAGCTGAACGACCTGCTCGGCGTCGACCAGGAAGCCTTCGACCGTTCCGTGGACGAGACGTTCGGGCCCTCGCCCGAGGAACGGGCCCGGCAACAGCAGCAGGACAACGGGGGGAACTGATCCATGGGGCTCGGGGATATCGTCAGCGACCTCACTCCGGACGTCGTCGAGGACGCCGTCGAGGACGGTGTCGAGTGGGCCGGCAACCGGGTCGAGGACGCCGGTAACTGGACGGCCGACCGACTGCAGGACGTGGGCTGGGAGTCCGGCGCGGACTGGGTGCGCGAACAGTCACGTTCGGTGGCGAACCGGATGGGCGCCGAGGTCGACGAGATGGACCTCGGGCAGACCGAGGACAAGACGAAACTCATCTACGGAAGCCCCTCCGAGCTCCGCTCCACCGCGTCCCACCTCAAGGACCTGCAAGGCGCTTTCGACAAGGTCGGCGGCGGCATGAGGGGGCTGGACTCCTCCGCCCTCAAGGGGCAGGCGGCGGACGCGTTCCGGGACTCGGTGTCCGTCGAACCGCCGAAGTGGTTCAAGGCCGCCGACGCCTTCGAGAAGGCCGCGGGCGCACTGGAATCGTTCGCCGGGACCGTCGAATGGGCGCAGCGGCAGGCCCAGGCGGCGATCGACAAGTGGAAGGCCGGCACCAAGGCGTCCGAGGAGGCGATGGACGCCCACAAAGAGCAGTGCGACACGTACAACCGGGCCGCAGAGAAGTACAACGCCATGCCCGCCGATGAGCGTGATCCGTCGACGCTGCCGCCCAGGCCCGGTGAGTTCAAGGACCCCGGCAAGGCCCGCATGGAAGAGGCTCAGCGGCTGCTGACGGAGGCACGGACACAACGCAACACGGCCGCGGCAACGGCCCGTACGGCGGTGGCGGCCGCACGGGACACCGCGCCGCAGAAGCCCAGGTACGCCGAGCAGGTCGCGGACGGGCTCGCCGAGTACGAGGTGGTGAAGACCCACTTCGGCGGCGGCATCGCCAAGGGCACCGCGGGCCTCGTCACCTTCGCGCGCAGCGTCAACCCGACGGACCCGTACAACCTCACCCACCCCGCCGAGTACGCCCTCTCGCTGAACAACACCGCCGCCGGACTGGTCCAGGTCGCCAACGACCCCTGGGGTGCCGGCAAACAGATGGTCACCAACTTCATGAAGGACCCGGCCGAAGGCTTCGGCCGGCTCGTCCCCGACCTGGTCCTCACCGCCGCCACCGGCGGGGCCGGAGCCGGAGTCAAGGGGGCGCGGGTCGCGAAGGAGCTCGCGGACCTCGCACAGGACGCGAACAAGGCCCGCCGCCTGGTGGACGACGCCCCCGAAGGCACCCACAACCGGCCCGACA
>NZ_JBIBZU010000058.1:0-2591 GCF_043088245.1 Streptomyces sp. NPDC014623
AGCCGACGGGCGGCGCCTGGGAACCGTGCAGGACCCGGGGGTGTTCGCCGAGGGCACTGTCTGGTTCGGTCTGGAGGCGGACGCGGGCGAAGACGAGCGCCGCGAGGGATGGCGTCTGACACAGCTGATGCACGCTGCTCACCCACCTCGCACTGAGCCCAGAAGCCGACCTTCCCGAAGCACGGTCGGCCTGCCACGACATCCAGGCGGCATGGCGCAGAGCCGGAATCACCTGCTGACCCACCACCCCTCACCGATCCGGGCTCCGGCCCAGGTCCGACACCCGACTCAAGGTCGCCTCGCTCGCAGCCGGCTGGAGTGTCGCGCCGTCCTCGGTCTCCGTCACCCCGAACGCGCGCAGTATCCCGCAGGTGTGCACGATCCGGTCGGACTTCTTGGCTCGCAGCTCACCGGCGTCCGAGATGACCATGGTGGCCTCCGCGACCGCCGCGGCGATGGCGAGGACCGGCACTTCGTCGACGATGCCGGGGATGTCGGTCGCCATCAGCTCCACCACCCGCAGTCGCGACGAGCGCACCGACAGCGCCCCCGTCGTACCGTCGAACTCGATCTCCGCACCGTCGCTGCCAGCCTCCGACGGGCAGCCGGGACCAGACCCGCGCCCTCCCTTTTCCCGGCCTCATATGACCCAGACGGGCGAGCCGACTGCACCGAAGCCATGGGCCTGTCCCCCGTGCGAGCTACGGAGAAGTGTCCACTGCCGGGTGACGATTCCGGGCCGCCCGATCCGTAGCTTCGGAGTCCGAAGGCACCGTTACGATCGTGAGGTTCTGATGGAGCATCAGCGCAACCGTGTTCGGCGCGTGAACACTCTGATCGCTGCAGGAGCACTGTCCACCGGCTTCCCGGGCATCGGCTCGACCGCGACCGCATCAGCGAGCACACCACCGCACACCCCGGCTCACCAGGCGATCACCCAAGACTTGAAGCCACTGGTCACCATCAACAACCGGCTTCTCGGTGTGGCGGGCGCTCCCGCCGTATATCTGCCGCAGGTCAGCGGCCTCACCGAGCACGCAGCCACGTTCGACCGCCGGCCCGGCGCCCCGGCGCCTCAGCCATCGTCGATACGCGGCTGAGGGACCCCAGTCGGTTTCGGCCGGCCTGCATCACCATCGACGTGCTCAACGCTCAGGGAACCAGATTTACACGTTTCCAGTTCAACTGCCCGCAGATCACGAGGGTGGTGAGCAGCGTGGACGGGAGCATTCAAACACTCACGGTCACCTTCGACCGGCTGATCATTTGTTGACACACAGCTCCATGGCACGCACCTGCGCGGCCGGCATCAGCGCTGCCACCAGGACCACGCGAAGACCCGCAGCCTCGGTGAACGCGCTATGGCGATCCTCAAGCCGGACGGCTCCTGCGGAAGCTCCGCCGCATCACAGCCGTCGTCCGAGCCGTTTTCACCTTCGAACTCACCGCCTGATCAAGAGGGAAAAGGCTCCATGTGTCAAACTCAACAGCAGGCCGAAGAAGAAAATAGCTCACTCCGGAGCGAAGAAGCTCGTGCGGTCGACTCGCCCACCCCGGGCGGGTGTTGATCCCTTCGAAAGGTTCAAGTACTGTGTCTGCCGTAAAAATAGGCCGTCCCGTCAGGGCTCATGGTTTACTCAAGAAGATTACCGCCATTGCGGCGGTCGCCGTCGGCTTGGCGATTGCGCTTCCAGCGACCCCCGCCGCTGCGGTCAGCTTCGTCAACTGCGGCTCTCCGGTGATTCAGGAGTATGCGCGCGTAGAGACGGACTACCTTCCGGGGCCGTCATGTTTCGCCAATGCCGGCGCGATGAACCTGCACCTCTTCCTCAGCACAAAATTTCATTCCGGAAACAACAAGGTCACATTCTTCTACACCGTGCAGGAAAACAATTACCAGACCTCTCTCACCCTTGAAAAATGGCAGGACCGAACCCTCACGTTCGGCTTCCATGCCACCGTGACTTCGGTGGTGATCTGGTGACGACCCCCGACTTCACGTCCTCCGTGCCCACCGCACAGTTCATGTGCAGGTCGAGATGTCCGGGGCTACGTCTGCAGCTGTCCACCAGAACCCGAGGTAGCGGGCCGTCCAGACCGTGATGACTGGGTTCTGGCTGATGACGGTGACGGACTGCTTGACACCGGTCGTGACGCGGGTCGCGTAACGCGTCGGTGCGTGATAGCGGGTGGGGTGTGCTGGTTCGTTTGAGGACCGTTGCTCAGGTTTGGGCGGTGCGGTCGGAGCCGGGGTCGGCGATGGTGCGGTAGGTGTCGGGCAGGCGGTCGCGGCGGTGGGTCCAGCGCGTCAGTTGTTTCCGGCGTTTGTGGTCGGCGAGGGCGTGTTGGACGGTGATGCGGTCGGATGAGTGGTCGTGGTGGTCGCGTTCCCACTGTTCGATTCTGCCGGGCAGTGCTCCCGGCCGGGGTTTTCTGGGCGGTGGGATCGCTTGCCCGCGGTGGTCGCGGCTCAGGCCGAGGTAGCCGTCGTCCAGGAGGACCTCGACGTCGGGGAAATGCTGGAAGCAGATGGCGATGCCTTCGTTACGGGCGGCGGTGGCGTCGTGCATCCGTCCGGGCCGCAGGTCATC
>NZ_JBIBZU010000059.1:0-2398 GCF_043088245.1 Streptomyces sp. NPDC014623
CGATCAGGGTGTTGCGGGCGTACTGGTACTCGTGCGTTCCCTCCTCGAGGACCTGGAGCCGGTCGAAGAAGAGCTTCGACATGGCCCGGGCGTCCTGCGGGGCCACCTTCCCCGCATCCTCGATCCACGGCAGGTCCTGCGCTCCGGTACCGGTCATGACGCCCGACTCCGTCGCCGTGTCATGAGCCCCGGTGGTTCGTACTGACATCGCCGTCATGGTGTCGCCCTCCCTCAGATACTCACGTTCGGGCGAGCCAGTACCCCGTGCCCGCGAAGTCATTCCTCTTCCTCCCGAATTTTCTGCGGACCGTGACGGCAGCCGCGTGCGAGCGGTTCCGGCCGGCCGGCGCGATCGCCACGGCTACGTGTCCGAGGCGGTCCTGACGACGCGGGGGACGCGGCGTTACCCTGCGCGGACGATCCTTCTCAGGAGGTACGGATGCGTCATTCCGTCGGCCGGAATGTGTCGTTGCCACTCGTGATCGCCGTCATCGGCACGCTCGGGGCCGCGGCCCCCGCGGCCTCGGCGCCGCCCGTTCCGCCTCCCAAGTCGCCTGTCGCGGTGGGATACGGAGGCGCGGTGTCGAGCGTCGACGCGGACGCGTCGGCGGCCGGTATCGAGGTGCTCCGCAAGGGAGGCAACGCCGTTGACGCGGCCGTCGCCACCGCCGCCGCGCTGGGTGTCACGGAGCCCTACTCGGCGGGCATCGGAGGCGGCGGGTACTTCGTCCTCTACGACGCCAGGACGGGCAGAGTGCAGACCGTCGACGGCCGTGAGACCGCCCCCCGCAGTGCGGACTCCTCACTCTTCCTGGAGAACGGGCAGCCGATCCCCTTCAGTGACGCCGTCACCAGCGGACTGGGGGTCGGTACCCCCGGTACGCCCGCAACCTGGGAGAAGGTGCTCGACGCCTGGGGCAGCAAGCCGCTCGGACGGCTGCTCGAACCGGCCGAGCGGCTGGCGCGCGAGGGATTCGTCGTGGACGAGACCTTCCGTTCCCAGACCGCGGCCAACCAGGCGCGGTTCGCCGACTTCCCCGCGAGTGCCGAACTCTTCCTGCCCGGGGGCGATCTGCCGGTGACCGGATCGGTGTTCAAGAATCCCGACCTCGCCCGTACGTACCGGACGCTGGCCCGCGAGGGCGTCGACGAGCTGTACCGGGGTGAGCTCGCCCGGGACATCGTGTCGACGGTGCGGAAGCCGCCCGTGGACCCTGCGGCGACGCGTGTGGTGCGCGCGGGGGATCTGACGGCCGGAGACCTGAGAGGCTACCGCGCGCTGCGCCAGGCCCCCACCAGGACCGCCTACCGAGGCCTCGACGTGTACGGCATCGCGCCGTCCTCGTCCGGGGGCACGAGTGTGGGTGAGGCCCTCAACATCCTCGAGTCGACGGACCTGTCGAAGGTGAGCAGGACGCAGTACCTGCACCGGCTCATCGAGGCGAGCAGGATCGCTTTCGCCGACCGGGGCCGCTGGGTCGGCGACCCGGCGTTCGAGGACGTGCCGGCGCGGGAGCTCCTCAGCCAGCGCTTCGCCGACTCGCGCGCATGCCTCATCAAGGACGACGCGGTCCTCACCAGCCCGCTGGCTCCGGGCGACCCGCGCGACCCGGTCCGCTGCGCCACCGGGGGCGAGGCCGCCCCGACGACGTACGAGGGTGAGAACACGACGCACCTGACCACCGCGGACAAGTGGGGCAACGTCGTCGCCTACACCCTGACGATCGAGTCGACCGGGGGCAGCGGAATCACCGTGCCGGGGCGGGGCTTCCTGCTCAACAACGAGCTGACCGACTTCTCGTTCGCGCCGGCGAATCCGGCGGTCCACGACCCGAACCTGCCCGGCCCGGCCAAGCGTCCACGCTCGTCGATCTCGCCGACGATCGTGCTGGACCACGGAAAGCCCGTCCTCGCCCTGGGGTCACCGGGCGGTGCGACGATCATCACCACCGTCCTGCAGTCACTGACCGGCCACCTGGACCGGGGGCTGCCGCTGGTCGAGGCGATCGCCGCGCCGCGTGCCAGCCAGCGCAACTCGGCCACGACCGAGATCGAACCGGGGCTGTGGGACAGCCCGGTGCGCGAGGAGCTGGAAGCCATCGGGCACGTGTTCAAGGCGAACCCCGAGATCGGTGCGGCCACGGGTATCCAGCGCCTTCCCGGAGGGCGATGGCTCGCGGCCGCCGAAAAGGTGCGGCGTGGGGGCGGCTCGGCCATGGTGGTAGCGCCGAGCGGTCGTCATTGACCGATCCGCGCAAGCAGAGGCCCCGGGGCCGGGGGGGGGGGGGGGGGGGCCCCCCCCCCCCCCCCCGGCGCCCCCCCCCCCCCCGGGGCGGGCGGCGGGGGCGGCGCCGACGCCAAACCCCCCCGGGGGCCGCGGCTGCGCCGCGCACAGCAG
>NZ_JBIBZU010000060.1:0-2289 GCF_043088245.1 Streptomyces sp. NPDC014623
CCCGCGGAGCGGGTCCCCTACCGCTGCGCGGTAGGCAGGCGAACCACCCCGCTGCGCGGGGTGGTTGCGCTCCCGCTCCGCGTGAGCGCTGGCCCGGGGCTGCGCCCCGGGCCCACCTCCCGGACTGCGTCCGGGAGGTGACGGTCCGTTCGCTGCGCTCCCGGACCGGGGCGTGCTCCGCACGCCCTGACCGGCCCTGCGCTTCGCTCCGGGCCGCTTGGGGCGGATCCGCTGCGCTCCCTCGCCCAACAGTCCCTCCGGCTGCGCCTCCAGGACCAACGGCCCGCTGACGCGGACCGGGCTGGCTACGGAGGGAGGGCGGTCGGGGTGGTCTGGGAGGGGGACAGCGTGTGCTTCATTTCTGAGGGGTGGCTGGGCTCTGGAATGGTGCTGCATCACCCCTGATGCAGCATGTAGCTTTGGCGGAACCAGACCACACCCCCCAGGGGCGCCACCCCACCCCAGGTACACCCGGTAACCGCACCCGGTGCGCTTATTGACGGGCGGGTTTTAGATGTCGAAAGGGAGCGGTTCGAGGGCGTGCGCTTTTTGCTGCTTGAGTCGGCACGCCATGCACGGGTTTGGCCAGACGTGATCCTCCTCTGGCTCTCCCCCGCAGTGTGGGCATTTCCCGCAGTACGCTTCTCCGCAGTTGTCGCAAAGGTTGTTCTTTTCCATCTCTTCGCTTTTGATCGCTGGCCTGCTCTTCTGGGGTTGTTCTGGCCCTAAGCGGGTTCGATCCAGACCTCGAAATCGAGTCCGCCGATCTCGACCTTGAGGCCCACATCGCCTTGGTACTCGGTGATGGCTCCGACTCCTGTGACCAGGGGATGAGATGCCAGGAGGTGAGCGATGAGGTCCCGGACTCCCGCGCAACTGGGTCCCGTCGTCGGCGTGATCTCAAGATTGGCATCCACGTGCACCCCACAGGCTCGCTACCGCGCTATCTGCCCTTCTCAACGAGCCGGGCCGGAGCGGGTGTCTTCGGTGCTCGCGACGCCTCCCAGGCGCCCTCTGCCCTTGCTGCGTCGGTCACCGGCCGGCGCAGCATCCCTTGGAGCCAGCGCAGCGCCGCCCGCCTTCCCCGAGACCACGCCCAACACCAGCCACCACACCACCACTCCATAGCCAGGCAGTCAGGTAGACGAGGGGAAGTCCGAGCACTCACCACGAGAAAACCGGGGCCTGAGCTGCGGTTGTGCAGAGGCCGGACGAGATCGTGCGCGCCTGATGCTGGAGGGGATGTTGGAAGGGATGTCGGAGGGGATGCTGGAAGGGATGTTGCCGTGCTTGGTCGCTGCGGCGGCCCGCCGGGCCGCCGCAGCCTTCCACCCGCCCCTTCGGGCAGCCCTCGGGCTGCTGAGGGCTCCAGGAGCACCCGGGTGGGCTTGGGAGGCCTAGTCCCTCCGAATGCCGCCTGGCGGATGGCCAGGGGCCCACAGAGGGCTGTCGGGCTGTCAGGGAGGCCCGGAGTACCGCGGCTTCCCCGTGGTGAGTGGCGGCGTTCCCTCTGACCTGCCGTGGTGAGTTTCCGGCAGGGAAACTCACCACGGCCGCGCCGTACTCACCGCGAGAACTTGCTCATCGCCGGGTGACGATCACGGCGACGCAGGCCACCAGGACGGCCGCGCCGGCCATGGCGAGGGTCAGCGGGTCGGTGAGTGCCGGGTGCTCGTGGGACAGGTAGGCCAGCGCGCCCAGCACGAGGCCGGCGACGAGCACCAGGAGCAGCAGGAGCAGCAGGACCAGGGCGCGCAGGTTGGACACGGACATGGGGATCTCTCTTCTCTGTAGGGCGCTCCGGTTGAGCGCGGGGCCACAGTCCGCGAACCGGGCCGGTGAATCGAGTTCTCGCGAAAATCCGTTCCGGCCCTGTGTCAGGCGGGTCCTGACGGGGCGTAGAGGCGGATTCGCGAGTACTTGACAGACGGGTGTCGCGGGGTGGTGGCAGCACGATCGGGGAGGCGGGGGTTAGCGGCGCAAGCTCGTTACACAGGACAGGGAGGGAGTCGGTTACCTGAGAGCTCCCGAACCGGCCCACAGTGCGGCCGGCCGCGGGGAGGATGGGCGGATGAGGATCTACGGCAGGGAGCCGGGCGAGCCGGACGGCGAGGTGCCCGGGCACCGGTCCGCGGCGCTGGTCGGCGGACCGCTGGAGGGGCAGCGCCTCGATGTCACCGGGTGGTCCGTGCAGGAGCTGCTGGAGGGCGCGGCACTCATCGCCGAACTCGGTACGTACGGGCCGGGCGGACGAACCCACTACGAAGGGCGCTCCGGTGACCCCGACCG
>NZ_JBIBZU010000061.1:0-2074 GCF_043088245.1 Streptomyces sp. NPDC014623
CTCCCTCAGCCTCGCAACGTCATCGCGTCCAACGACCACGGTCCTCGCAACTCCCACAGATCGCGGGTGTTGCGAGGACCGTTAGAACCCAAGCTTCCGGGCGGGGGCCGCTGGGCGTGCGCGGGCTCAGCCGCGCTGGATGCCCGTGGTGTCCTGGAGGACGCCACGACGGCCGTCCTGCGTCTGGGCGATGAGCCCGGGGCCGTGCTGTTCGACCGCCAGGTACCACGTACCGGGCGCGAGTTCGGCGATCGGGTTGGGGGAGCCGTCCTCGCCGTACAGCGGGCGGGCCACCGGCACCGCGAACCAGAAGGGGGAGAAGTCACCGGCCGGCGCCCCACCACCCTGCGGGGCCTGCTGGTGCTGCTCCGGCTGACCACCGGGACCGGGCTGCCCGGACTGGGCACCGTACGGCTGGGGCTGACCGGGCTGGGCGCCGAACTGCTGGCCACCGGGGTAGCCGTAACCCTGGCTGGGCTGCTGACCGTAGGCGGGCTGCACCTGCGCAGGGCGCGGCGCACCCAGGAGCGGGGCCTTGAGGGCGGGAACCAGCGGAGTGGCCACGGCGCCGGCGGCCAGCACGAGGGCCGCGAGCAGTCCGAGGATGAGGCCGGCGCCGGCGTCACCGGCGTCGATGATCGTCCAGAACATGGTCCACAGGGAGTACACGGTGAACGCGGCGCCGAACTGGCCGAGTTCGAAACCGGCGACCTTGCGGCCCGGCAGCGCACGGCTGACGATCAGCAGTGCGGCGCCGATGATGCCGGCCAGGTAGATGCCCATCAGGACGGACAGCGAGTCCCAGGCGTTCGCACTGTAGCCCGAGCAGTCCACGCCCGAGGGGCACTCGTAGCCGGAGAGGTCGAGGAAGGAGGCGATGAACAGCACGACCGCTGCTCCGATCACCACGCCGTCGCCTCGAGTGAGGGAGCGGATATTCACGTGAAGGTCCTTAGTCGGTCGTCTCGTCGGGGCGGTCGTCGATGCCGCCTGAACGGCGGGTACGGCGCGGAGCTCGGGGGCGGTCCCCCATCGTACGGATGAATCTATCGTCTGCCCGGGCGGGTCGTGGTGCTGCCCGGACCTCGGACCGGCTGTCTCCCCGATGCCGTCACCGTCACCGCAGGACTACCTCCTCAGATAGCTGCTGATGCCGTCGGCGATCCCGAGAGCCGCCTTCTGGCGCCAGTCCGCGCTGATGAGCAGGGCGGCGTCCGAGGGATCACGCATGTTGCCGCATTCGATGAAGACTTTGGGCACGGCCGACAGATTCAGGCCGCCGAGATCGTCACGGGTGTCCAGCCCGGTGCCGCCGCCGATGTAATTGGAAGGGGCGCTTCCGGTAACACGCAGAAAATTCCCGGCAATCCGCTCGCCCAGTTCACGCGAAGGGGGCACGATCTTCGCGGTGTCCGCTCCGCCTCCGTCCACCGCTGCGGGGAGAATGACGTGGAATCCCCGGTTCCCGGTCGCGGAACCGTCCGCGTGCACCGAGACGACCGCGTCGGCCCGCTCCTCGTTGCCGATCCGCGCCCGCTCGTCGACGCACGGGCCGAAGGCGCGGTCGCCGTCCTGGGTGAGGACGACCTTCGCGCCCTGCGCCTCCAGCAGGGTGCGCAGCCGGCGGGACACATCGAGGGTGAAGCGGGCTTCGGCGTAACCCGAGCCGGTGGCCGTGCCCGTGGTGTCGCACTCCTTGTGTCCCGTGCCGATGTCCACCTGGCTGTTGATCTCCCGGGTGTGGTCACGGTTACCCGGATTGTGTCCCGGGTCGATCACCACGGTGCGGCCCGAAAGCGGGCCCCGGGGCAGGGGGTTCGCGGATGCGGCCCCGGCGGACGGGCTCACCGCAGGGGCGGCGGGCGGTGAGGACGAGGCCGCGCGGGGTGCGGGCCGGGGCCCGGCGCCGGGCCCCGGCCCGCCGTCGCCCGCGCAGCCCGTAACGCTCAGGCACAGGCCGGCCAGCACCGCCGCGGGGGGGGCCCGGCCCCCCCCCCCGGGCCCGCGCCCCCCCCGGGGGGGGGGGGGGGGGGGTGAGCCCGAGCCCAGGTTTTACAGGGGCGGAACTCACCCG
>NZ_JBIBZU010000062.1:0-1552 GCF_043088245.1 Streptomyces sp. NPDC014623
CCGCCCCCGTTATGTTCTTGGCGGTCCTGCAATGGGACCGCTGGCCTCCGGGCCCGGCATGACTGTGTCCCCCTGTCGAAGGCATGACCTGGGGGGTGGTGTCACCGGGCCCGGGAGGTGCCGTCGGAGACGCTGATGAGAGGTCCGGCCACTGCCCGGTCCGGCGCAATGCCGGACGGCTCGCGGGCGGCAGGTCTGCATAACGTGGATGCGCGCGTACGACACCAACGCCGAGGCCGGCACCGTGAACACCCCTTGGGGAGAGGGAGAGTAACGATGCTCGACACCACCGAGGTGGGCGTCTTTCTGGGGCTGGACGTCGGCAAGAGCGCCCATCACGGGCACGGGCTGACTCCGGCCGGGAAGAAGGTCTTCGACAAGCAGCTGCCCAACAGCGAACCGAAACTGCGGGCCGTGTTCGACAAGCTGACCGCGAAGTTCGGAACCGTGCTGGTGATCGTGGACCAGCCCGCCTCCATCGGCGCCCTGCCCTTGACCGTCGCCCGCGACGCCGGTTGCAAGGTCGCCTACCTGCCCGGCCTGGCGATGCGCCGGATCGCCGATCTCTACCCGGGCGAGGCAAAGACCGACGCGCGTGACGCCGCGGTGATCGCGGACGCCGCCCGCACCCTGCCACATACGTTGCGCTCGCTCGAACTGACCGACGAGATCACCGCCGAGCTGACCGTCCTGACAGGCTTCGACCAGGACCTCGCCGCCGAGGCCACCCGCACCTCCAACCGCATACGCGGCCTGCTCACCCAGTTCCACCCCAGCCTGGAACGCGTCCTGGGCCCCCGCCTGGACACCTGGCCGTCACCTGGCTCCTGGAGCGCTACGGGTCCCCGGCCGCGCTGCGGAAGGCGGGCCGACGACGGCTCGTCGAAGTCATCCGGCCGAAGGCGCCCCGCATGGCCGCCCGGCTGATCGACGACGTCTTTGCCGCTCTGGACGAGCAGACCGTCGTCGTTCCCGGCACGGGCACCCTGGACACCGTCATTCCGTCCCTGGCCCGCTCCCTCGGGGCTGTCCACGAACAGCGCCGGGCCCTGGAAGCCCAGATCAACACCCTGCTGGAGGCCCACCCTCTTTCCCAGGTCCTGACCTCGATGCCCGGCGTCGGCGTCAGGACCGCCGCAGTCCTGCTGACCACCATCGGCGACGGCACCAACTTCCCCACCGCCGCCCACCTCGCCTCCTACGCCGGCCTGGCCCCCACCACGAAATCGTCCGGCACCTCGATCCACGGCGAACACGCACCCCGCGGCGGAAACCGGCAGCTCAAACGGGCCATGTTCCTGTCCGCCTTCGCCTGCATGAACGCCGACCCCGCCTCCCGGACCTACTACGACAAACAACGCGCCCGCGGCAAAACCCACACCCAAGCCCTCCTCCGCCTCGCCCGCCAACGCATCAGCGTCCTGTTCGCGATGCTCCGCGACGGCACCTTCTACGAGCCCCGCACCCCCACCGTCACCCTCGCCGCATGAACACGACTAACAACCCCAAAACCGACGGCACCGTCTTGACGAACGACATAGAGGCACCCCCC
>NZ_JBIBZU010000063.1:0-1506 GCF_043088245.1 Streptomyces sp. NPDC014623
CGCCTCACCCACCGGCTCGGCGAGGCCCTCGGCGCCCACATCCCGCTCCACCTCGTCTTCGAACACCCCACCCTCACCGACCTCGCCGCCCACCTGGACCGGCCGGGTAAGGCCCGCCCGCCCATTCCGGTCGCACCGCGCATCCCGAACCCCGACGGCACTGTCGTCTTCCCCGCCACGTCCGGCCAGAAGCGACTGTGGCTGCTGTGCGCCCTGGACCCGCAGGCGAATCTCGCCTACACCCTGAACGGCGGCGCCAGGATCACCGGCCGGCTCGACGCCCCTGCCCTGGCACGGGCTATCGAAGAGGTCGCCCGCCGCCACGAGGTGCTGCGGACCACCCTGCGCGAGGAGAACGGCGAGATCGTCCAGGTCGTCCACCCCGTCTGGTCCGGCACCGTGGCAGACGCTTCTTCGGACGACCCGTACGCGTCCCCGGAGTGCGACGAGGCCGAACTGCTGACGTACTGGCGTCACTCCGCGGTGGACCTCGCCGAAGGCCCGCTCTTCCGTGCGCGGATCGTCCGCCGCGCCGAGGACGTCCACCTGCTCCTGCTGTCCCTGCACCACACCATCGCCGACGGCTGGACACTCACCCGCCTGCTGGACGAGATCGCCGTCGTATACGCCGCCTTCGACCAAGGCCGCCCCCTGCCCCCAGCTCTCACCCTCCACTACGGCGACTTCGCCCAGATGCGAGCTGCCGAGCCGACGTCCGAGGACGAGGAAGGGCTCGCGCACTGGCGTGAGCGGCTCGCGGGAGTGCGCCCTCTGGACGTCCCGACCGATCACCCGCGTCCCGCACGGCGAACCCACAACGGTGCGGCCGTCCCGGTGGAACTGAGCGCCGAGGCGGTCGGGGGCATCGCACGCCGCACCGGCACAACCCCGTTCGCCGTTGTCGCCACCGCGGTCACCGTCGTCCTGGGCGCCCTGTCGGGCAGCGACGACGTGACCATCGGCATCCCGACCAGCGGCCGTGTTCATCCCGACACCGCCGGCATCCTGGGCTTCTTCACCAACACCCTGCCCCTGCGCCGGACCCTCGACCCGCGGGCGACGCTCGCGGAGGCACTGCGTGCCACCCACGAAGCCCTCGTGGAAGCACACGAGCACGCCAAGACACCCTTCGAGGAGATCGTCCGGCACACGGCGCTCGCCGCCGACGACGGGCAGGCACGCAGCCCCCTGTTCCAGACGATGCTGGCCCTCAACGAAGCCCCCTCGAGGAACCTGCACCTGACCGGTCTGACCGTCAGCCGTCTCGACATCCCGCCGGCCGGCACTCAGTTCGACTTCTCCCTTCACCTGGAGCAGGGCGAGGCCACCATCACCGGCTACCTCACCTACAACACCGATCTCTACGCGGACGGCACAGCCCGCTACTTCACCGAGCGCCTCGCCTCCGTCGTCTCCGCGTTGGTGGAGTGCCCGGATGCCGTGTTGGCCGAGGTGGATGTGCGGTCGGTGGGGGAGCGGGAGCGGTTGGCCGCGGTGTCGGTGGGT
>NZ_JBIBZU010000064.1:0-1431 GCF_043088245.1 Streptomyces sp. NPDC014623
CAGGAGAATCTCAATGATCGTGTCAAGCCGCCTGCGTGACCGGTGGGACGGGGGTGAACAGCCTCTTGTCACGCAGCATCGCCCACAGCACGTCGACCCGGCGCCGGGCGAGGGCGAGCAGGGCCTGGGTGTGGATCAGCCCCTCGCCCCGCTTCTTGAGGTAGTAGTCCCGGGACGGCCCCGGATGCATCATCGCGGACTGGGCGGACATGTAGAACAGCCAGCGCAGACGCCGGTTATAGCGTTTAGGCCGGTGGTAGTTGCCGGTGCGGCGGCCGGAGTCGCGGGGCACCGGTGCCAGGCCGGCGTGCGAGGCCAGGCGCCCGGCGCCGCGGTAGCCGGACAGGTCACCCACAATGGCAACGAACTCGGCACCCAGGATCGGGCCCATGCCGGGCATGGATTCGATGATCTCTGCACGGTCGTCGGCGCGGAAGGTCTCGCGGATCTCCCTGTCGTTGTCCTTGATCCGTTCGTCCAGCGACAGGAGCTGGTGGGCCAGATCGCGCACCAGCTTGGCCGCCCGGCCCTCGCCGGGCAGGGCGGTGGTCTGGGATTGGGCGGCCTCGACGGCCTTGGCCGCGACGGCGTCGGCGCCGCGGACCTTGCGGCGGTCCAGCCAGGTGGTCAGCCGCTTGACGCCGATCCGGCGCAGGGCGGCCGGGGTCTGGTACTCGGTCAGCATGACCACCGGGCCCTTGGCCGCGGAGTAGTCGAACGCCCTCTCCAGGGCGGGGCAGATGCCGACCAGCAGGTCGCGGAGCCTGTTGATGAGCCGGACCCGATCGGCGATCAGGTCACGCCGGTAGCCGGTCAGCAGCTGAAGCGTGGAGACGAGCTCCGGCGGAGTCTCGATCGGGGCGAAGTCCCGGCGCATACGTGCCTGGTCAGCGATGACCCGGGCGTCCTTGGCATCGGTCTTGCCCTCACCGCGGTAGGCGCCGGTCATCCGGTTGACGGTGCGGCCGGGCACGTAGACGACCTGCTGGCCATGCGCGATCAGCAGGGCCAGCAGCAGGGCGGAGGCCCGGCCGGAGATGTCCACCGCCCACCGCACCTCGTCGGCCTTCTCCCGGGCCGTGTCAATCAGCGTAAGGATCTGGGCCTCATCGTTGATCACCTTCGTCGAGAACAGCGTCTCGCCGTCGGCGTTCACCGCCACCGCCCAGTGGTGCCCCTTGCCGGCATCGATGCCGACCCATATCCGCGCGTGAGACGTGCTCAAGCCCATCGCTCCGTTCCACCGTGACCAGCGCTTCCATGGCCCGAGGAACACTCCGCCAACAGGTCCTTAACCAGCGATGCCCGCAGTTCTCAATCAGTAGTCGGAGCGTCCCGGAGGACCGGGCGGCCATTCTCCTGGAGCCATCAACGGCAAACACCCCATCAGCCACACCCGGTCCTCCCGGACCGCCCAACATTCTTAAGGAC
>NZ_JBIBZU010000065.1:0-1176 GCF_043088245.1 Streptomyces sp. NPDC014623
GGACACCCGGGGGTGTCAGCGGACGTTGAGGAGGTGTTCCATGGCGAGCTGGTCGAGGGCTTCGAAGGCCATGGAGCGTTCCGCCGCGGCGGTGGCGTCGAAGTCCTCGTAGGCGGACCTGTCGGCCAGCAGGGCCTTGAGGCCGTCCTCGGCGGTGGGCCGGGCCAGTTCGTGCAGGCGGGAGGCGGTCAGGGCTTCCTGGACGGCGGGGTCGGCGCGGAAGGCGGCGGCGCGGTCCTTGAGGATGAGGTAGTTGCGCATGCAGTTCTTCGCCGATTCCCAGACCCCGTCGATGCCGTCGGTGCGCACCGGTTTGAAGTCGAAGTGCAGGGAGCCCTCGTAGCCCGCGCTCTCCAGGAGGTCGACGAGCCAGAAGGCCTGGCGCAGGTCGCCGGCGCCGAAGCGGAAGTCCTGGTCGTACTTGATGCCGGACTGGCCGTTGAGGTCGATGTGGAAGAGCTTGCCGGCCCACAGGGCCTGGGCGATGCCGTGGGGGAAGTTCAGTCCGGCCATCTGCTCGTGGCCGGTCTCCGGGTTCACCCCGACCATCTCGGGGCGCTCGAGCCGCTCGATGAAGGCCAGGGCGTGGCCGATGGTGGGCAGCAGGATGTCGCCGCGGGGCTCGTTGGGCTTGGGCTCGATGGCGAAGCGCAGGTCGTAGCCCTGCTCGGTGACGTAGTCGCCCAGCAGGTCGAAGGCCTCCTTCATCCGGTCCAGCGCCAGGCGCACGTCCTTGGCCCCGCCGGACTCGGCGCCCTCGCGCCCGCCCCAGGCCACATAGGTGCTCGCGCCGAGCTCGGCGGCCAGATCGATGTTGCGCATCACCTTGCGCAGCGCGAAACGCCGCACGCCGCGGTCGTTGGAGGTGAAACCGCCGTCCTTGAACACCGGGTGCGTGAACAGGTTGGTGGTGGCCATCGGGACCTTCATCCCGGTGCGCTCCAGCGCGTCCCTGAACCGGCCCACCAGCCGCTCCCGCTCGGCCTCGGTGGACCCGAACGGGATCAGGTCGTCGTCGTGGAAGGTCACCCCGTGCGCACCGAGCCCGGCGAGCCGCTCCACCGACTCCACCGGGTCCAGCGCCGGACGCGTCGCGTCACCGAACGGGTCGTTGCCACGCCAGCCCACGGTCCACAGACCGAAGGTGAACCTGTCCGCAGGGGTGGGAGTGAAGCG
>NZ_JBIBZU010000066.1:0-1131 GCF_043088245.1 Streptomyces sp. NPDC014623
CCTGGCCTGCGTATGCCCCTACTTCACGGGGGTGAAGTCGCGGGCTCCGATGAATTCGGGCCGGCGGACGGGGGCGGCGAAGGGTTCCTGGGCGGTGTTCTCCACGCTGTTGAAGACGATGAAGACGTTGCTGCGGGCGTAGGGGGTGATGTTGTCCCCGGAGCCGTGCATGGCGTTGCAGTCGAACCAGGTCGCCGAGCCGGCCTTGCCGGTGAAGAGCCTGATGCCGTGGCGGTCGGCCATCTTGGTCAGCGCCTCGTCGGAGGGGATGCCGGCGTCCTGCATCTGCAGGGACTTCTTGTAGTTGTCCTTCGGTGTCTCGCCCGCGCATCCGACGAACGACCTGTGGGAGCCGGGCATGATCATCAGCCCGCCGTTGGTGTCGAGGTTCTCGGTCAGCGCGATGGAGACGGACACGGTCCGCATGCGGGGCAGTCCGTCCTCGGCGTGCCAGGTCTCGAAGTCGGAGTGCCAGTAGAAGCCGGAGGCGCCGAAGCCGGGTTTGACGTTGATCCTGGACTGGTGGACGTAGACGTCCGAGCCCAGGATCTGGCGGGCCCGGCCCACCACACGCTCGTCGCGCACGAGGTTCGCGAAGATCTCGCTGATCTTGTGGACCTCGAAGACCGAGCGCACGCTCTGCGACTTCGGCTCGATGATCGAGCGCTCGTCGGCGCGGACCAGCGGGTCGGCGACCAGGCGGTCCAGCTCCGCGCGGTAGACGGCCACCTCGTCGGGGGTGACGAGCTGGTCGATGGCGAGGAAGCCGTCGTGCTCGAAGGACTGGAGGTCCTTCGCGGCGATCGGTCCCGGTGCGCCCGGCGCGGACCAGACGACCGGGTCCTGGCGGGGAGTGGTCATCTCGGCGGCGCCGCGCGAGGGGTACAGGTCGGCGCGTACATCGGTGGTCATGGTTCAGCCCTCCTCTGTCAGCAGCGGGTACACACCGTTCTCGTCGTGGTCCTCCCGTCCGGTGACGGGGGGATTGAAGACGCACACACAGCGGAAGTCGGTCTTCGGGCGCAGCGTGTGGTGCTCGTGCCCGTCCAGCAGGTACATCGTGCCGGGGGAGATCCAGTGCTTCTCGCCGGTCTCGTCGTTGGTGAGCTCGGCCTCGCCCTCGGTGCACAG
>NZ_JBIBZU010000067.1:0-1053 GCF_043088245.1 Streptomyces sp. NPDC014623
GTGCCATCTCGCTGCCCTGGTCCCAGGTGAGGGAGCCGCGCAGGTGTGCGGGCAGGGTCTGGATCGTGGCGACGAGACCGTCGCGGACGGTTTCGGCGTCGTGGGCTCCGCCGGGCAGGTGGACCAGCATGGTGTAGCGGGTGGTCCGCTCGACCAGGGTGGCGATCGCGGAGCGGCTGTTGGCGCCGATGATCAGGTCGCCTTCCCAGTGACCGGGCACAGCCCGGTCCTCGATATCGGCGGGGCGGTCGCTGATCATCACCATCGGGTCGGTGAACCGTGGAGTGCGCCGCTGTGGGTCGCGGCGTGGCTTGCGGCGGGTCCGGCCGGAGCGGACGGCTGCCTGCACTTCCCGTTTCAGGCCGCCGCGGGCCTGGAAGTACAGCGCCTGGTAGATCGTTTCCACGCTCACCCGCATGCTCTCGTCGTTGGGATACTCCGTAGTCAGAGCGTGGCAGATCTGCTCCGGTGACCACCTCCTGCGCAGTTGGTCCTGGACGAAGCGGCGCAGCCGTCCCTCGCGCAGCAGCTTGCGCTCCTTGGGCCGGGGCCTGCGCGCGGCGGCGGCGCGGTGGGCGGCGTAGGGCTGGTAGCCCTCGCGGCCCGCGTTCGCGTCGATCTCCCGCTTGATCGTGCTCGCCGACCGCCCCAGGGCCCGTCCGATCGCCCTCAGCGACTGACCCGCCGCGCGGAGGTCGCGGATCTTCTCGCGTTCGGCGAGCGTCAGGAACCGCGGGTGAAGCTGCTTCTCCAGGGCCGTCAGGCCCACCGGTGCCGTGGTCACGCCGCCCATCGTGACGGTCCCGGTGGCGTAGTCGACACGGCGCCCGTCGGCATAGGTGCGCGTGGTGCGGCTCTTTTTAACACCCCGGTCCCAGTCCTTGGCCGTGCGCTCGTTCACGCCGACCTGCCGGGCCGCTGCCCGGCGGGCGACACCGGCGGCCCGAAGCCGCTCGTACTCGTCCCGTCCGGGATGCCGGCGCGGCAGACGCACCGAACTCCGCCCGGCCTTCCGGGCCCAGCCGAAGGCGGTGTTCCGGTTCGCCCCCAGTT
>NZ_JBIBZU010000068.1:0-1032 GCF_043088245.1 Streptomyces sp. NPDC014623
CCGGTGGTGCTGGTGGGGTGTTGATGCCGTGGTCTCGCCCGCACTCCTCCTGTTTCATCCCAGGACGCGCCGTCGTGCACCGTTCGCTTCGCGCGCCTGATGCATGCGCCTGGGCCGGATCCGCGGCCGGCCGGTACTCCAGAATCATGACTGAGCGCCGTCGCTGTCCAAGGGACCTCTCCGATGCCCGATGGGAGCTGGTCGAGCCCGTCCTGACCACCTGGCGGGCAGAGCGCCGAGGCCGCGGGCTGGACATCGGCAGGCCACCGAGTCACGACCTGCGAAGCCTGCTGGACGCGGTCCTCTACGTGAACCGCACCGGGATCCCCTGGCGCTATCTGCCGCACGACTACCCCCACTGGAACACCGTCTACGCCTACTTCGCCCGCTGGCAGGAAGAAGGCGTCTTCGACCAGCTCAACAGCCTGCTCCGCCGCCAAGTCCGCAGGCAGGAAGGCCGGGACGGTGATCCGACCGCCTGCGTCATCGACTCCCGGAGCGTCAAGACCTCCACCAACGTCCCCGCCGCTGGGCAAGGCATCGACGCGGGCAAGAGGATCGTCGGCCGCAAGAGGAGCATCGTCATCGACACCCTCGGACTCCTCCTCGGCGTACTGGTCACCGCAGCCAGCGTGCAGGACTCGACCGCCGGCCGAACTCTCATCGAACAGATCGCCGCAGAGCATCCCACCATCCGCAAAACCTGGGTCGACGGCGGCTACCGCCAGCACCTCGTCGAGCACGCCGCCACCCTCGGCATCGACATGCACATCGTCCGCCGCGACCCCACCACCAGGGGATTTACCGTCCTGCCCCGCCGCTGGACCGTCGAGCGGACCCTGGGATGGCTCATGAACCACCGACGTCTGGCCCGCGACTACGAAGCCCACCCACACCGGTCCGAAGCCATGATCCACCTTGCAATGATCAACCTCATGACCCGCAGACTCACCGCAGAATCCACCCCCACATGGCGCGGAGCATGAACCACCCGCAACCACGCAATCCGGGATGAAACAACGGGACGAAACA
>NZ_JBIBZU010000069.1:0-1002 GCF_043088245.1 Streptomyces sp. NPDC014623
CCTCGAATCGGAAGTACGGAGCTACTGCCGCAGCTGGCCCGCGGTGTTCGACCGGGCGCAGGGCGCCCGGCTGACGGACGAGGACGGCCACTCGTACCTGGACTTCTTCGCCGGTGCCGGTTCCCTCAACTACGGCCACAACAACCCGGTGCTGAAACGCGCGCTGATCGACTACATCGAGCGTGACGGCATCACCCACGGCCTGGACATGGCCACGACGGCCAAACGGGCGTTCCTGGAGACGTTCGAGAACGTGGTCCTGCGCCCGCGGGATCTGCCCTACAAGGTGATGTTCCCCGGCCCGACCGGTACGAACGCCGTCGAGTCGGCGCTCAAGCTCGCCCGTAAGGTCAAGGGCCGTGAGTCGGTGGTCTCCTTCACCAACGCCTTCCACGGCATGTCGCTCGGCTCCCTGGCGGTGACCGGCAACGCCTTCAAGCGCGCCGGGGCGGGCATTCCGCTGGTGCACGGCACGCCGATGCCGTTCGACAACTACTTCGACGGCCAGGTGCCCGACTTCCTGTGGTTCGAGCGGCTGCTGGAGGACCAGGGCTCGGGGCTGAACAAGCCGGCCGCGGTGATCGTGGAGACCGTGCAGGGCGAGGGCGGCATCAACGTCGCCCGCGCCGAGTGGCTGCGTGCGCTGCAGGAGCTGTGCCACCGCCAGGACATGCTCCTGATCGTGGACGACATCCAGATGGGCTGCGGCCGGACCGGTGGTTTCTTCTCCTTCGAGGAGGCCGGCATCGTCCCGGACATCGTGACGCTGTCGAAGTCGATCAGCGGTTACGGTCTGCCGATGGCGCTCTGCCTGTTCAAGGGGGAGCTGGACGTGTGGGAGCCGGGTGAGCACAACGGCACCTTCCGCGGCAACAACCCCGCCTTCGTCACCGCCGCCGCCACCCTCGACGCCTACTGGGCCGACGGCCAGATGGAGAAGCAGACCCTGGCCCGCGGCGAGCAGGTCGAACAGACACTGCTGGCCATCTGCGGCGAGGAGGA